>DAIMFJ010000048.1:5097-21448 GCA_036724695.1 Planctomycetota bacterium | reverse complement strand
CGCGACGTTGCAGGTGCGGGTGGTCGGCGTGCCGGCGGCGTTCCGCGACCGGCTGGGCGTCGCCACGTTCGGCCTCGCCGGGGGCGGCAACTTCCAGTGGACCCCGCTCGCAGCGGCGACCAGCGCCGGCGACGACCTGCTGGTCGAAGCCGCCGTGCCGGTCGGCACGGCGTTGCAGGTCACGCTGGCCGCGACCAGGGAGCAGGCGCGGCACGACTACCTCGCCAAGATCGCGATGCCGGCCCTCGACGGCCACGACGCCGCGGCGACGGTGCTGCACGCCGACTTCCGCGAGGTGGCGTTCGAGCTGCCCGAGTCCCCCGCGGCCACGATCAGCCGTGGCCCCTGGCGCCTGGTGCGCACCGACGATCCGCAGTGGCTGCCGCTGCAACTGGCGTCGACCGGACTGTACCTGGACGGCGACGCAGCGACGCGGCTGTTGCTCGGCGCCGGTTCGTACCGGCTCGAGGATCCGCTCGAGCCCGAACGCAACCTCGAGTTCGCGGTGCCCGCCGTCGACCGGGTGGTGCTCAGCGCGACGCTGGCAGAGCCTCGAGGCGCCCCTCGTTGAGCCGGTAGACCTGCGCCGACACCGGGTGCGCGGCGCTGCGAGCGATCGACTCGGTCGTGGCCATCAGCTGCTCGAGATTGGCACCTTCGGCACCACCGACCCAGAGCGTGTCGCGATCGGGCAACGCCACCAACAGGTCGTTGCACTTGCCGAGCAACAGTACGCGCGCGGCGTCGTATCCGTCGCCGGTCTGCAGCACCAACGGCCGCTCGCGCGCGCACGCGGCGTCGGCGTCGAACGCGCCGAGGCGCGCCAGGTTGGCGACCGCGAGGTGGTGCACGTCGGCGACCGACTTCCGCCAGCGTTGCAGGTGGGCGCGACAGACGAACAGCATGCTGCTGGCGTCGTCGACGACGTAGACCGCCACCAACTGGTCGTTGAGCGGGGTCGCGACAAGTCCCCCGTCGCCGAAGCGACCGCGTTCCTCGAGCCATTGGGCACTGCGCACCTGCGGCAGCAGCAGCGGCGCAGCCGCCGCGAAGTCGAGGTCCTCGACCCGGTCCAGCGCGAGGTTGCGCACGTCGGCGCAGACCCGAGCCACCAGCTCCGCAAACCGGTCGGGCTGCGCCTGGCAATCGGCGTACAGGCGATGCAGCGCCACCGGCGTCTCCTGCCCGTCGACCCGCAGCAGGCACGCGAAGCGCTGTGGCAGCAGCTCCAGGAACTCGACGCCGGGGTGCGACCGGGCGAGTTCGTTCTCGAGCTGCAGCACGAAGGTGCGCACCTGCTGCGGCACCGCCGCCGACGCCCCCACCGAGCGTCGGTACACCGCCGCGGTGGCGACCGAGGCCAGCACCCACCCGAGGGTCAACCAGAGCCAGAACATGGCCTCCGTATCGGAATCCTGGCACCCGAGCCGGAGTCCCGAGGCGGGACGTCGGCGCCTACTCCGAAATCCGTAGTCTCTCGCCCCCACTTGCAATCGGCCTCCGTTTCTCGGAAACTGCCCGCTCCGCGAGCCAGCCGTGAGCGAAGCACACGCCGCCAACCCCATTCCTGCCAGCCACTTCCGGCTGCTGATCTATGGCAACGGCTCGGTGCGCACCGTGCCGCTGGTCGGCGAGCGATGGATCCTCGGCCGCGCCGACGACTGCGAGATCACGCTGCGCGACCCCACGGTCAGCCGCCGCCACCTGCTGCTCGAACGCGACGGGGAGCGCATCCTGTTCCGCGACCTCGGCGGGGTGAACCCGATCCTGGTCGAGGGCACGCCACGGCAGGACGGCACCTTCGAACCAGGCCAGACCCTGCAACTCGGGTTGACCCGCCTGACCCTCGAGCGGCGCAGCCAACCGGTGTCGACGATCACCTCGTTCGACACCACACTGATCGTGTCGCGGGAGGTCATCGACGAGGAACTGACGCCACCGCCGAGCACCCAGGTGACCGACTTCGCGAACGTGGCGCGCCGCGTGCTCGAGCGCGTCGAGCTCGCCTGCGGCGACCTCGGCAGTGCCGCCGACGCGGCCGAGCCGCTGGTCGAGCTGGCGATCGCGTTGACGGGGCGGCGCCGCGGCACGATCGCCCGGTTCCTGCCCGATTTCGGCATCGAGACCCTCGCCTCGGTCGACGCCCTCGGCCCGTGCCGCGAGTTCCGCATCCCCGAACAGATCCTGCGCGAAGCCCGCGCGCTGGCGCGCCCCAACCTGGTGGTCGCCACCGACGGGGGCCGCAGCGTCGAGCGCCTGGTGATCCCGCTGGGACCAGGCCCGGCCGCCGTGATGGTCCTCGAGGAGCCCAACCCCGACGCACCGGTCGGCCAGGCGCTGCTGCGTCTGGGGCGCACGCTGGGCAATGTCATCTGGCAGCGGCTGCAGGAGACCCAGGAGCGCCAGCGGTTGCGCGACGAGGTGCAGCGCTTGCGCTTCCACGGCACCAGCGCCCACCAGATGCTGCTGGCCAGCACGCGGTTGCACGACGTGCGGCAGCGGGCCCGGCAGTTGGTCAACAGCGAACGCACCGTGTTCCTGCTCGGCGAACCGGGCACCGAACGCGAAGACCTCGCCCACTTCCTGCACGTCGAGGGCCAGCGCGCGAAGGGGCCGTTCGTCGCGCTGGCGCTCGACGCGATCGACGCGAGCCGGCACGAGACCGAACTGTTCGGCCGCGGCGAGTTCGGCGGCGCCTTGGCCGCTGCCCGCGGCGGCACCTTGTTCGTCGACGCCGTCGACCGCCTGGCCCCGAAACTCCAGGAGCGGTTGATCGCGGCAGCCAACGCCTTGCCCTCGGTGGGCCACTCGGCGCGCCTGGCGCTGGCCAGCAGCCTCGCGCCGCAGACGTCGGCGGGACCGTTCGTGGCGAGCCTGCGCGAAGCCGTCGCCGCGTTCACCCTCGTGTTGCCGCCGCTGCGTGCCGACGCCAGGGACATCCTGACCCTCGCCGAACTTGTGCTGTCCGATCTCGGTCCCAACCCCGACGGCACGCCCCGCCTGCTCGGCGAACGCACGAAACGGCTGCTGGCCAAGCATCACTGGCCGGAGAACCTCGCCGAACTACGCCGCGTCCTCGAGGTGGCGGCGTCGCGCGCCGGCCGCCTGCCGATCGCACCCCGCCACCTGCCCGACTACCTGGTCGAGGAATCGCCGCAACAGCCGGCCCCCGAGGTGGCGACCCTGGACCAGCTCGAAGCCAACCACATCCGGGAGGTCCTGCTGCGGGTCGGTGGCAACCGCGCCAAGGCCGCCCAGTTGCTCGGCATCGCCGTGTCGACGCTGTACGACAAGCTGCGCCGGCACGCCATCGAAGAGTGACCCGCGCGCGGGCTGGCCCGGCGACGCGGCATGCCGCATGATGCGGGGCCACCGCGAACCGCCAGCATGACCCAGAGGCGCCCGATCTACCTGGACAACGCCGCGACCACCCGCCCGCTGCCGGCCGCAGTCGAGGCGATGGCGCACGCCCATCTCGACTGCTTCGGCAATCCGAGCAGCAAGCACCGCTTCGGCGCGCCGGCCCGACGCCTGCTCGAGGACGCCCGCGAGTTCCTGCGCGGCACGCTCGGGGCCGGCCGGGTCGTGTTCACGTCGGGCGGCAGCGAAGCCGACTACCTCGGCATCGTCGGCGCAGCAGCGGCTCGCGCCCCCGGGCGGGTGCTGATGGCGGCCAGCGACCACCCGGCACTGCTGGCGACGGCGTCGCTGCTGGCGCGGTTCCGCCAGCATTGCACCACACTGCCGGTGACGATGCACGGCGACCTCGCCCCGGAGACGCTGTTCGACGCGCTCGGCAGCGACGTGCGCGTGGTCGCCCTGATGTACGGGCACAACGAGCTCGGCACGCTGTGCCGTCTGCCCGAGCTGGTCGAGCTGGTGCGCCGCGTCGCGCCCGAGGCGCACGTGCACGTCGATCTGGTGCAGACCTACGGCAAGCTGCCGTTCGAGATGGGCGACTGCGACGTCGACTCGGTGGCGGTGTCGGCGCACAAGTTCCACGGCCCGCGCGGCATCGGCTTCCTGGCGCTGTCCAACCAGGCGCGACTCCTGCCGCTGCAGCTCGCCGGCGGCCAGGAGGACGGCTTGCGCGGCGGCACCGAGAACGTCGCCGGCGCGGTCGGCATGGCCGCGGCCGCCGAGCACGTGCTGAGCCACCAGCGCACCACCGAGCTCCACACGCGCCAACTCGCCGACGCCTGCTTCGCCGCCGTGCAACAGGTCCTGCCGGACGCCGAACGCCTCGGTCACCCGGACCGCCGCCTGCCGCACATCCTGTCGCTGCGACTGCCCGGCGTGGTCGGCCAGACGCTGCTCGAACGGTGCGATGCGGCCGGGCTGGCGTTCTCGACCGGTTCGGCGTGCCACGGCAGCGAACCGGCGGCCGCCGAGCGCGGTCGACCGAACCAACGGCCCGACAACCACGTGCTGGCGGCGATCGGCCTCGATCGGCAGGAGGCGCGCGAAGTCGTGCGGCTGTCGTACTGCGGCGCGACGACGGCCGACGAAGCGAGCGCAGCACAGGCGATCCTGTGCCGCGAGATCGCCCGGTTGCGGGCCGCCGCACCGGCCCGTTGAGGCCGGCGGCGACGCCGGCCGCCGCGATCGGCTAGGATGCCTGGCCACCAGTGCGCCCGGCCCCCGGGCCCGGTCCCACCATGGTGAAGCCACTGCTGAGCCTGTTCCTCGGTGCGCTGCCGGCGCTGGCGCAGGATCCCCTGCCCCACGCCACCGCCCCAGCCCGACCGCTGGCGGCTGCCGACTGCGCCTTGGTGGTCGTGGCCGCGGACCTGGCGAGCCATGGCCGCCGCGACCTCGCCCTGGTCTACGAGCTCGCCGAGTGCGCCGGCGTCGTGCTGCCGAAGGCGCTGTTGGCGAACCGGTACGCGGAGATCGTCGTGCTGGGCGGCGGCGACGCCACGTTGGCCAACTTCGGCGCCGAGCTGGCGCGACTCACCACCCGCCATGCGGCCGTCGATGCGATCGTGCACTGCCACGGTGAGCCGTTCGAGTTGCTGTGGGACGACGGCCGCTTCGACGTGTACGAAGCTGCGGAGCGCAGCCGCAGCCCAGCGGCCGGACGACGCGGCAGCGGTGCCCAGTTCGCCTTGGCGGCGCCGGGTGGGACCTGGTGGCGCGCACAACCCGGCGGCCTGCAGGCCGGCGGCGGACGCATCGACCGCGCGGCACGCTTCCGGCTGCTCGACCTCGACGGCGGTACCCTGGCCGACGGCGACGCAGTGCAGATCGTGACCGCCCAGGGCGGCTGTTGGCACGTGGCCGGCGAACCACCGGCGTTGCGGCTCGACGGCGACCCCGACGATCCAGCGACGATCTTCCGGATCCAGCTGCCGGACGGGGATGGCGGCCCCCTGCGCCTGCAGGCCCCGAACGGCGGGTTCGTCGGCCGCCGCGATGGAGGCGCGATCGTGACCCCTGCCGAGCCAGGTGGTTCGACGGATTGGCGCGTGCGTTGGTTCGAGCCGCGGGCGACCCCTGCGTCGCTCGCGCCACTGCGCGACGCGCAGCGCCAGCGCCTGCGGTTCTGCTACTCCACCGCGTGCTACGGCGCCTCGCACGCCGCCGGCTGGCGGCACTTCGGTTTCAAGGTCGTCGCTGGCGCGGCTCCCTGACCCACTCCTGCAATCCCGTCCCATTAACCCGATGTACCGATTCGGCAATGCCGCTCTGTTGCTGTTGGCGCTGGCCGCCAACGGCCGTTCCCAAGAGGTTCTGCGCTACCACGGCGCCGAGTTCGACCTGCCAGCCGGCTGGACGAGCGAGGCGAACGAGGACATCGTGCTGATCAAGCCGGCCGGCTGGAAACGCGACGAGGTCAGCGGCGAGGCGTACGGTCTGCTGTTCGACCCGGAGACGAAGTCGCTCGACGCCGAGGACCTCGACGAGATCGTCGACGGGGCCGCCGAGGAGATCGTCGCCGGCCTGCAGCGCCGGGCCGCCCCGACCGCCGGCAAGGTCGGCACGTTCGTCAGCAAGGCCTACCGCTACAGCGGCACCACCGACGCCGGCAAGCAGGTGGTGATGACGATCCACGTGTTCGCGGTCAAGGATGGCTGCGTGGCGCTGTTCACGATGGGCTTCACCGAGAAGATGGCGAGCCGCGACAAGGAGATCCAGGCGCTGCTCGGCTCGGCGCGCAACGAGGGCGAGCGCAAACCACGGCGCGCCTTCGGGCTCGGCAAGACCAAGCCGGCGGCGGAACCTGGCGACCAGCCGGCGAGCGAACCGTCGCCGGGCCAGGACCAGGCCAAACCGGACCGCGGCTCGGCACCGGCGATCGGCGACGCCAGCGAACCGGCGGCCGCCAAACCCGAGTTCGTGCGCATCCCCGGGGCCCGCGAACTGGCCTGGAACGGCCTGTTGGTCGACGTGCCCAAGGACTGGCAGGTGCAGGCCGGCGACGACGGCAGCCAACTGCTGCTGCCGCCGGGCTTCGGCGCGAGCGGCGTGCTCGAGGAACTGTTCGCACTGGTCGGCGACGGCTCGCTGCGCTCGCTCGACGGACGCGACGTGCAACAGCGCCTGCAGGAGACCCTCGACGAGGTGCAGCCGGGACTGCGCCCCAAGGGCCAGCCCAGCGAGGCGAAGTTCGGCGCGCTGCGCGGCAAGGTGTTCACGTTCACCGGCAGCACCCCGGACGGGGCCGGCGTCGAAGCGCGGGTGTACGCGTTCCCGACCGGCAACGGCGTCGGTGGCCTGCTGGCACTCGGCTATCCGCAGAAACTGCAGGCCCGCGCCAAACTCGTCGAGGCGATGCTGCAATCGCTGCGACCGGCCCCCGCGGCGGCGGCCGGCAGCGTGCCAGCCGAACTGGCCGGGCAGTGGGTCTTCTACGTCGGCACCACCGCCAACAACGGCGGCGGCAGCAGCCGGCAGAAGGTGCTGACCTTGCGCGCCGACGGTTCGTACTCGTTCGTCGCCGAGAACGTCAGCACCAACCCGAACGGGGCCGCCTGGGGCGACCGCAACGACAGCGGCCGCTGGTCGGCCGACGCGACCAGCATCACGTTCCGGTCGCAGGCGGGTGGCACGACGACGTTCGCGCTGCAGAAGCGCAACCACCCGCGCAACCGCGACCCGATGCTGGTGATCGGCGGCGACGAGTTCGTCACTGCGACGCAGCGCCGGCCGTGGTGAGCGCGGCGGCGGCAGTTCGCGGTGGCCGGGTGCGGCCGGCTCGGCGACGATCCGGCGCATGCCGCCGCGCGCCACCAGCACCCGGGAATCCGCATGACCGACGCCACCGCCACGACCCCGGCGATGGCGCAGTACCTCGCCAACAAACAGCGCCACCCCGACGCCCTGCTGTTCTTCCGCATGGGCGACTTCTACGAGCTGTTCTACGAGGACGCCAAGACCGCCGCGAAGGCCCTCGGCATCACGTTGACCAGCCGCAGCAAGGGCGACGGGGCGATCCCGATGGCCGGCGTGCCGGTGCGCGCGCTCGACGGCTACCTGCGCCGGTTGGTGCAGGCCGGCCACCGCGTCGCGATCTGCGAGCAGATGCAGGACCCCAAGGACGCCAAGGGGGTCGTCGAACGCGCCGTCGTGCGGGTCGTCACACCCGGCACGTTGACCGAGGACAACCTGCTCGAGGACCGCCGCAGCAACCACCTGTGCGCCGTGACGCCCGGCAAGGACCGCGCCGGCATCGCCTGGGTCGAACTGTCGACCGGCAAGTTCTTCGTGCTCGAGTGCGCCCAGGACCGCCTGGTCGACGAACTGGCGCGCATCGAGCCGGCCGAACTGCTGCTGCCCGAAGGGCTGCGCAGCGAGCACAACGACTGGATCGAGGCGACGCGCGCGCCGTGCACGTACCGCTCCGCCTACGACTTCGGCGTCGAACAGGCCAGTCGCGCGCTGCAGCAGTTCTTCAAGGTGGCGACGCTGGCGGGGTTCGGCATCGCCGAACTGCCGCTGGCGATCGGCGCCGCCGGGGCCCTGATCGGCTACCTCGGCGACACGCAGCTGTGCGCGCTGCCGCACCTGCGCACCGTCGAACCGTGGCACGACGGCGCCTACATGCGGCTCGACCGCGCCACCCGGCAGAGCCTCGAGCTCGTCGAGACGATGCGCGACACCGAGGGTACGCCGCTGCTGAAGATCCTCGACCGCACCGAGACGCCGATGGGCGCGCGCTTGCTGCGCGCGTGGCTGCTCGCCCCGCTGACCGATCTCGCGACGATCCAGGCCCGCCAGGACGCCGTCGCCGAGCTGCACGCCGACGGCGAACTGCGGCAGCTGGTGCGCAGCCAGTTCGCCGCGGTGCTCGACCTCGAACGCCTGACGTCGCGGGCCGCGTTCGGGCGCGCCAACGCCCGCGACCTGGTCGGCCTGCGGCAGAGCCTGCAACGGCTGCCGATGGTGCGCGAACGGCTCGGCGGCTGCCGCTCCGAGCGCCTGCAGCGCCTCGCCGCGCGCCTCGACGACCTGCCCGAGTTGTGCGCCGTGCTGGCGACGGCGCAGGTCGACGAGCCCCCCAACGCGCTCAAGGACGGCGGCCTGATCCGCAGCGGCCACCACCAGGAGCTCGACGAACTGCGCACGCTCGCCCACGACAGCACCGCGTGGCTGGCGCGCTACCAGCAACAGCTCGTCGAGGCGACCGGCATCCCGAGCCTGAAGGTCGGGTTCAACAAGGTGTTCGGCTACTACATCGAGATCACCCACACGCACCGCGACGCCGCGCTGCCGGCGGAGTTCGTGCGCAAGCAGACCACCAAGAACGCCGAACGCTACGTCACCGACGCGCTGCGCACGTTCGAGAGCAGGATCCTCAAGGCCGAGGAGAACAGCCGCGCGCTCGAATACGAGCTGTTCCTGGCGCTGCGCGAGCAGGTCGCCAGCCACCTCGAGCGCCTGCAGGCCACCGCCGACGCAGTCGCCGAACTCGACGCCTGTGCGGCGCTCGCGGTCGTCGCGATCGAACGCAACTACTGCCGGCCGGTGCTCGACACGTCGACGGCACTGGTGATCGAGGACGGCCGCCATCCGGTCATCGAGGCCACGCACGCGGTCGGCACGTTCGTCGCGAACGACACCGACCTCGAGCCGCCCGACCGCCGCCTCGTGCTGCTGACCGGCCCGAACATGGCCGGCAAGTCGACCTGGATCCGGCAGAACGCGCTGCTGGTGATCATGGCGCAGATCGGCAGCTTCGTACCCGCCCGCCAGGCCCGGATCGGCCTCTGCGACCGCGTGTTCACCCGTGTCGGGGCCGCCGACGACATCAGCCGCGGCGCGTCGACGTTCATGGTCGAGATGACCGAGACCGCCAACATCCTCAACAACGCGACCGCGCGCAGCCTGGTGATCCTCGACGAGGTCGGCCGCGGCACCAGCACCTACGACGGCCTGTCGCTGGCCTGGGCGATCGCCGAGGACCTGCACGACCGGGTGCGTTGCCGCGCGCTGTTCGCGACCCACTACCACCAGCTCGTCGACCTGGCCGGGCCGGGCCGCGGCATCGTCAACTGCCGCGTCGCGGTGCGCGAATGGGGCGACGAGATCGTGTTCCTGCACCGCATCGAGCAGGGCGGCACCGACCGCAGCTACGGCCTGCACGTGGCGCGGCTGGCCGGCATCCCCAAGCCGGTCCTCGAACGGGCCGGCACCGTGCTGCGCGAGCTCGAGAGCGAAGGCGACGAGGTCCGCGAGGCGCTGGTCGTGCAGCGCGACAAGAAGCCGTCCGGCCGACGCCAGCAGGAACTGTTCGGCCCGCCGCCGGATCCGGTCGTCGAAGCCCTGCGCGGGCTCGACCTCGACGACGTCTCGCCGCGCCGCGCCCTCGAACTGCTGCGTGAGTACCAGGAACAGAGCCGGCAGCGCTGACCGGCGCAGGCGCCGTTCGCACCGGGGAGCGCAGGCGCCGGCCACGCCCTGCCGATAGATTGGGTGCGATGTCCGGACCGATCACCATGCGCCCGTACCAGCCCGGCGACGAGCAGGAACTGCTCGCCGGGCACAACAGGATCTTCGCGTCGGCGCGCTCGCTCGCCCATTGGCAGTGGAAGTTCCGCGACAACCCGACCGGCCAGATCCACACGATGCTGGCCGTGCACGAACAGGCGGGAATCGTCGGCGCCTACGTGACGATCCCGACGCGCTTTCTCGCCGACGGCCGCGAAGTGCTCGGCGGGCAGTGCGTGGATCTGTGGGTCGATCCGGACCACCGCCGGGCCGGACCGCGGCCGGGCCTGTTCGTCAACCTGGCCCTCGCCCACTACGAACGCTGGGGCGGCAAGGCGGCCGACCAGAACGCGTTCCACTATGGCTGGCCGATCGCGACCTGGCGGATCGGCCAGCGCTACCTGAAGTACGAGATGGTGCGCGACTGGGACTTCCTGTTCCGCGAGGTCCCGCCGGCCGGCTTGCCGGCGCGACCGGCCCCCGCCGACCTGCAGGTCGCCGCGGTGGCGCGCTTCGACGGCGACACCGACGCGCTCTGGCAGCGCCTGCAAGGCCAGAGCCGCCTGCAGGTCGTGCGCGACGCCCGCTACCTGAACTGGCGCTTCGCCGACGCCCACGACGCGCAGTACCAGCTCTGGGAATGCCGCGAACGCGCCAGCGGCCGATTGCGCGGCATCGCGGTGACCAGCCAGCGCGACTTCCTGTTCCCGCGCGCCCACTTCCTGGTCGAATGGCTGGTGCCGAGCGACGACCACGACGCCACCAACGCGCTGCTGGCGCGCGCCGAAGCGCGCACCAACGAGCTGCAGGCGCCGGTGCTGGCGACACTGTTCCAGCACCTCGACCCGCGTTTCCTGCACTTCCAGCGCAAGGGCTTCGCGGTCTACGGCACCAGCTACTTCCAGGTGGTGATCCCGTTCACACTCGACGACACCCTGTGGTTCAAGGACCACTGGTACTGCACGCTCGGCGACTCCGACCTGTTGTGAGCGGTCGGTGATGCGCCGACGCGTTCAGCGCTTGGCGCCAGCCAGGATGATCCACGTCGCGATCGCGACGATCACCGACAGGGCTGCCAACACCGTCCAACCGGGCACACGACGTTCGGAGCTTGGATTGCTCATGTCTTGCAACTGCTGAACAGGGTCACGCCGAGCGCACCGAACAGGATCGTCGGCGTCCACGCCGCAACCACCGGATTGAGCATACCGCGGCCACCCAGGCTCTGGCAGATCAGGTCGACGAGCATGTAGGCGCCGCACAGACCGATCGCCGCCAGGATCCGGCCCAGCCGGCTGCCGCGCTCGAACCAGATCGCCAACGGCAGCGCCAACAGGATCAGGATCAGGTTGGCGAGCGGAAACGTGAAGTGGCGGTGCAGCGCCAGCCGCACCATCGTCAGGTTCGGCCGCGCCGCCAGGGTCGCCAGCAGATCCGAGTACGACTGCGTCTCCGGATCGAGGCTTTCCCGGCCGCGTTGCACGACCACCTCCGGGGTCAGGTCGGGTCGGCCCAGCCACGGCTGCGGCTTGGGGACGATCGCGGTCGCGACCTTGCGCTCCTGTACGCCGTCGACGAGCTTCCAATCGCCGGCGGCAGCATCCCACGTGGCGGCGCTGGCCCGCACCAGCACGGCGTCGGTCCCGTCGGCATTGGCGGTCAGCATCGCGATCTCGACGAGCCGCTGCTCCTTGGGTTGGTAGACCTGCGCAACGAGCCGCTGCTCCGGTTCGCCGAAGGTCTCCAGGACCACCACCTTCTGGGTCGACTCGCCCTGCTTCAAGAACTGCTCGTCGGTGACGATCGACGCCCCGATGTGCGGCACGACCCATTGCCAGCAGGCCATCATCGCCCCACCGGCCAGTGTGCCGCACAACAGCATCGGCAACAGCACCCGGTGGATGCTGCGGCCGACGAACAGCATCGGCACGATCTCGTTGGCGGCCTGCAGCCGCGCCACCGCGAACATGCAGGCGATCACCGTCACGAACGGCGTCGTGGTCACGAACAACACCGGCAGCAGCTTGGCGTAGTACAGGCCCAGGTACAGCGCCAGCTCCACCCCGCCGAAACCTTGCTTCGCCGCCCGGTCGGCGTACTTCGGCAGGTTGTTGAGCAGATCGAGCAGGATGGTCAGGAACGGAAAGAACAGCTGCGCGGCCAGGAACGCGCCGAGCACGATGCGACCGACGTAACGATCGAGCAGGCTCATCGGTGCAACCGCCTCCACACCAAGGGTCCGCCGACCAGCGCCAGCAGACCGAGCGGCAACCACGCCGACCACGGATTCTGGGTCGCGATCATCAACCGCGCCCCGAACACCTCGCCGAGGTAGAACAACACCAGCGGCACCAGCGCCATCACGAGTGCGAAGACCCGCCCACGCACCTGCGCAAACTCGGCGATGCAGTAGCCGATCGGTGCCAGCAGGGCCGGCAGCAGCGCGAAGTTGGTGCGTCGAAACAGCGTGTAGAGGGCATCCTGCGGCCGCCGATGCACACCGCGCAGCACCTCGGCGATCAGTTGGTCGCTGCGCAGGTCGTCGTCGCCTTCGTCGCGCCGGTTCTGGTCGGCGATGTCCGACAACGGGATCGCCAGCGGCAAGTCGCCTGCGTATCCCTGCCCGATCGGATCGTGCACCCCCTGCGGCAGGATGCGCAGGGCGTCGTCCCGCTCGTCGAACGGTGGGATCGACACGCGTTCGACGCGCAGGATCGGCGAACGCAGATCCCCGCGCAAGTGGCCTGGTGGGCAGTAGATCGTGCAGTCGAGGAAGTCGTTGCCGTCACGGCGCCGGAACGTCATCACGAAGCCGGTCTCGAGGACCTTGATGCGGTCGCTGTCCAGGCGCAGGTTCAACACCACGGTGCGCAGCACGTCGGCAACCACCCGGTACTTGCGGAAGTGCGCTTCCGGGATCAGGTAGTGCATCGCCACGGAGCCGACCACGGCCAGGAACATGCCGAGCAGCAGGGCTGCCACCATCGGGGCTCGCGGCGGGATCCCGGCGGCTCGAATGGCCAGCAGCTCCCGGTCCTGGGCCGCCCGCACGTACGTCAACACGGTCGCGATCAGGAACGCGATCGACAGCAGGTGCGGACACGCGTCGAGCGTCCAGAAGATCGTGATCAGCGCGGCTTCGAGCAGTCCACCGCCCTGCGACTTCTGGATGCCGCGCGCCACCAGCGACACCAGGACGATCGCGAACATCACCAGGAACGTGATCCCGGCGTTGATCCCGAGTTCCCTCAGGTAGTATCGGTGGAGCTTCCACATCGCGCCGCACCATGGTTCCGCACAGCACGCCTTTGGGCAACGTCCCGCCGCCGCAATCCGGCGCGAACGTGCCGATCGCCGACGGTCGCGCCAGTGCGCTGGCCGCGCCGGCGGTCGCCGCCGGCGTGCGCCGGCTGCTGGCGGCCGCCCCGCCGCCCTGGCAGGCGGCCGGCTGGACGGTGCTGAAGGAACGCACGGTGCGCACCGTCGCCGCCGGCGAACTCGACGGCATCGCCGTCCACCTGAAGGTCTACCGCGCCGACCGCTGGCTCGACCGGGCCCGCGACGCGTGGCGCGGGCCGCGCGCCAGCCGTGAGTTCGCCAACCTCGACCGGCTGCGCCGCGCCGGGTTCCCGGTCGTCGAACCCCTGGCGCACGGCCAGCTGCGGATCGACGACGAGCTGCGCAGTTTCCTGGTCACCCGCAGCATCGCCGGCGCCGTGCCGTTCACGCTGGCCACCGCGGCGGCCGCGCACGCCACAGCCGGCGCGCTGCTGCGTCGCCTCCACGATGCCGGCGAACGCCCCCTCGACCTGCATCCGGGCAACCTGCTCGTCGACACCGACCGGCGCCTGTGGCTCCTCGACCTCGCCAACGTCGCCAATCCCGGACCGGCCAGCCTCGCCGACCGCGCCAAGGCGCTGGCGCAGTTCTGCCACGAGTTCCCGGACCGCTCCTTGGACGGCGGCGCACTGGACCCCGCCGCCCGCACGCTGCTGGCCGGGTATCTCGACGCCGGCCCGGACCTGGGCGAGGCGTTCCGCGGCGAACTGCAGCTGGCCAGCCACCGTTGGCGGGCCAGTGCCCTGGCGTCGTTCGGCCGGCGCGCCTTCCGCTCCTGCCGGCACACCGAGGTCGGACCACAGCGGCGCGGCCTGGTGCACTGGTACTGGCACCAGGCCCCGGCCGGCGGGCCGGTGCCGCGCGCCGAGCTCGAGGCGTTCGCCCCCGACCGCACCACCGCGCACAAGAGCGGGCGGCGGGGCGGCGTCTGGGTCGGCGAGACGTTCGTCGCGAAGGTGCGAGCGGCGGCGGCCGCCCGCCGGCTCTGGCAAGCGGCGTATTGGCTGACGTTCGCCGGCGTGCCGACCGCGGCGCCGATGGCCCTGCGCACGTACCGCGGCGAGGGCATCGTCTTCACGCGGCGCGTGCCCGGCAGCAACCTCGCCGAGGAGCTGCGTCGCGGTGCGCTCGACGAACCGGCGGTGCGCGCCGCCGCCCGCAGCCTCGGCGACAGCCTCGGTCGGTTGCACGCGCATGGCCTGCGCAACCGCGACCTGAAGTTCGACAACCTGGTCCGCGACCCGGCGACCGGGATCGTGCACTGCGTCGACCTCGACGGGGTCGGCTGGAACGCCGTGCGCGATCATCGCGGGTCCGGCGCCGACCTCGGCCGCTTGCTGGCTGCGTTCGCCGCCGCCGGA
The DNA here is from genome assembly GCA_036724695.1 of Planctomycetota bacterium. Taxonomy (GTDB): domain Bacteria; phylum Planctomycetota; class UBA1135; order UBA1135; family UBA2386; genus JACKIC01. Next base: position 6,818 of record DAIMFJ010000048.1, on the reverse strand, counting down.
AATCCCGGCGGCCGTGCCACGCTGCGCGCGTTCTTGCGCTGTTACCTGCTTGCCCAGCGGCGGCTGCTGCAGTCGCCACCGTGGCGCCGCATCCTCCGGCACGCCACGCGCCGGGCAGCCGAATGGCGGGCGGCGCACGCCAGCTGAACGGCCCACCGGCCGACCGCAGCCGTCGTCACGAACGCGGTTGGTTCCGACACTGCAGGTAGAAGGCCTCGACCTGCGCGCGCGCCCACGGCACCCGCCGCAGGAACTTCAGCGACGAGGTCAGGCTGGGCTCGTGGACGAAACAGCGGATGTCGACGGCGCGAGCCATGCGCTCCCAGCCGACGTTGGCGATCAGCCATTCGAGGATCGCGGCGAGCGTCACGCCGTGCAGCGGGTTGTTCGGCTGGTGGTCCACGTCGGCACGAAAGGCCAATGCAGCCGCCATGTCAACCGGCAGTCCGGCGCACCGCGCCGCCAGGATCAGCGGCGCACGCCCCAGAAGCCGCGGCGGGCGGTGCCGGTACGCGTCGCCGAGGCGTCGACGACCTGCACGTCGCTCAGGGCCGCTGCCACCGGCAGGCGACCATGATGGAAGCGCGGCCAGGCGCGGCCACTGCGCAGCTTCGGCAAGGGTGCCACCACCTTCGTGGCGGCGCTGGCTTCGACGACCTGCACCTGCGGCTGGGCCGCCGTGACCGGCAGACGGGAATCGCGCTGGAAATGGCGGCCGGACGGCACCTGCGCCAGTGCGGTGCCGGCGAGCGTGAGCAACAGGACGGCGGTTCGGAGCATCGCGAGGTTCCTCATGGGCAAGTATACCCGATACGTCAGACCGTGCTGGAAACCTTGAACGCCCCGACCAGGTCGCGCATGCGTTGCACCTGAGTCGCCGATGCGGTGGCGACTTTGGCGACGTCGGCCGCGGTGGCCGCGTTGCGTTGCGTGGCGTTGTCGACCGAAGTCAGCGCTTCGTTGATCTGCCGCACGCCGTGGTCCTGTTCCTGCGCAGCGGTGGCCAGCTGGGCGAGGATGCGGTCGACGTTGGCGTAGGCTTCCCCGATCCGGTTCAGGCTCTGGTCGACCTGGCCGGCCAGTTCGCTGCCGCGCTGGCTGCGCTGCGTCGCCGCCTGGATCAGCTGCGCGGTGTTGCGCGCCTGCTCGGCGCTGCGCTGGGCAAGGTTGCGCACCTCTTCGGCGACCACCGCGAAGCCCTTGCCGGCCTCGCCGGCGCGCGCCGCCTCGACGGCGGCGTTCAGCGCCAGCAGGTTGGTCTGGAACGCGATGTCGTCGATCACGCCGATCACCTTGGCGACGGCCTGGCTGCTCTGCCGGATCTCCTCGACGGCTTCGGTCAGCAGCTTCGTCCGGTTGGCGCCTTCCGCAGCGGCACTGGTGGCCTCGCGGCTGTGCGAACCGACCGTGGTGGCGTGGTCCGCGCTCAGCGACGCGGTCGCGGAGATCTCCTCCATCGTGGCGGCGATCTCCTCGAGCGAAGCAGCCTGCGTGCTGGCCTCGTCGGACAGGTTCCCGGCCATGCCCTGCAGCTGGGTCGTCGAACCGTCGATCTCGCGCACGGCGGCCAGGGCCTGGCCGAGCGTGCGGTCGATGCGGGCCAGGAACTCGTCGCAGCTGGCCGCCGCTTGCGCGATCTCGTCGTCGCCGGCGATCGCCAGGCGGCGGGTCAGGTCCGCTTCGCCACTGGTCAGCTGTTGCATGCTCGAGCGCAGCGAACG
>DAIMFJ010000048.1:0-5053 GCA_036724695.1 Planctomycetota bacterium | reverse complement strand
CAACCCATCAGGCAGGCGATGCCGAGGGCACCGCCCATGCCAGCCAGCATCAGCACCTGCCAACGCTCCGCGCTGGCGTTGGCCGTGGCGATCTGGCGGTCGATCGTCGCCGCACCGACCGCGTCGACGTCGGCCACGACCGTCAACAGCTGCTGGGCTGCAGCCGCATACGCGGACCGGCAGGCCGGCATCTGCAGGATCTGCTGCGCGTACTCCAGCATCAGCCGCTCGTGGGTCGCGAACTCGCGCTGGTAGAGCTCCTTCAGGCCGATCTGGCCGAACTCCGCCGGCGCCGGCACGTCGAACGTCTTGGTGGCGAGCATGCGCGTGGCGGTCTCACGCTGCTCGTCGAGGGCGGCGCGGATCTCCTGCATGCGCGCCTCTGGCCGGTTGCCCAGTTCCAGGGCCGACAGGGCCAGGTACTGCGCCAACAGGCCGATGCGATTCTCCATGCCGCCGTCGGCCGCGTCCCAGACGTCGGCGAGGCCCCCGTTCCAGCTCATCGCCTTCTCGGGTTCCTTCTCGAGCACTTCGACGGCACCGTCGCCGATCTCCTCGAGCATCGTGCTGAGGCGGTTGAAGCCGTCGGTGTGCTCGTGCAGGGCCTGCCGCTTCTCGACCAGCGTGCGATGCTGTGCCAACAGGTCGCCGAGCTGCTTGCCGTAGGCCTCGCGCGCCGCCTGCAGGCGGTTCGTCGCCTCGGTCGGCAGGATGCCGCTCTCCCGCAGCGCCGCTTCGGCCCGGTCGGCTCGCGTCCCCTCGGCTTCGACCTTGGTCGCGGCGTCGGGATCGGTGGCGCTCAGCAGATGCTCCACCTCGAGCTGCTGGTGCTCGATCGCCGCCAGCAGCGACGCGGTGGCCTGGGCACTGCGGCGCGCGTCACCGGCCAGATAGGTCAGGGAGTCGGACAACGTACCGTGCAGCTGCACGGCGGTGGCCCCAGCCCCGACGATCAGGGCGGCGACCACCACGTTGTTGACGAGGATCTTGGACTTGATCAGCATGGCACGGCTTCGGTCAGAACAGGATCTCGATGCGCAACAGGCCGACGAGCAGGTCGTCGACACCGCTCTGCCCACCTGGCGAGAGCACGTACTGCAGTTCGGGCTTCAGGCTGACCGACGGGGTCAGCTGCAGCTTGTAGAGGAGTTCGACGACCGTCTCGTCGTCGGGTGTCCCGGCCGACGGATCGTCGCTGAGATCGGCGTGGAACACGCCCAGCCCGAGCACGTCGAAGTCGCGGTGCGGCAAGAGGCCGGTCCAGGTCAGACCGAGCGCCAACGTGGTGCCGAACGCCGACAGGTCGTCGTCGGCATGGCCGAAGGCGACGTAGCCGCCGAGACCCTGGCCATCCTCGGCGTCCTGCGGCTGTTCGCGCCACAGCACCTGCTCGAACGTGCCCCAGAAGCCCTGCGTGCCCGATTCGTTGCCGCCCGCGAACGTCGCGAAGTCGGCCGTGTGGTGCCATACGCCGATGGCCGCGCGACCGGAGCCCCAGCGGTGGCCCCCAGCCCAGGCGGTGCCCAGTTCGGCGCAGAGGAACCACGCGTCGGAGTCGTCGGTCTCGAGGAAACCCAGCAAGCCCTTCTTGCCGGTCGAGAACCCGTCAGCGGCGGCGCCGTCGAACGCGCCGAAGCCGACGTAGGTGAACTCGTCGTGATGGTAGAACAGGTTCACGCCCGACGCCGGGTCGGGATAGGTCGGGTAGGCGACGATGGTCGGCGTGATCGCCGCCGTCGAGTTGACGAACTCACCGCCGATCTCGTTGAACGCGAACTCGCTGTTGAAGTCGATCTTGCCGACCTTCAGCCGCCAGCGCTCGCCGAACCAGGTCTCGAGCCACGCTTCGGCCAGTTGCTCGCGGTCGTCGCCCTGGATGTTCGAGACGCCCTGCGCGTCGCCGAGGTCGCTGCTCGGGTCGCGCCCCTGGATGGCGTAGAAGTCGAGGAACACGAACGTGCGCTCCCACCCGGCGAGCGTGCCGAGGTCGAGCGCGACGTTCAGATCGTAGAGCGCCGACAGCGAATCGCGCCGCCGCACGTCGCCGTCCAGTGCTGCGGCCCAGTCGGCGGTGTACCCGCCACCGAACTCGATGCCGCAGTCCTCGAGTCGGGTGCGATGACCGCCCCAGTCGCCCGTGGCGCGTTGCCATTGCCCGAACGGCAAGCCGCCGATCCACTCGCGCGGTGCCGCTTCCGGCTCCGCCTGCGCCCGTACCGCCTGCATCGACAGCAGTGCGGCCACGACGGCCGCCCCCAGCATGTTCGATCTCCCCACGAGGTCTCCCTGGATGCGCACGAAAGCGCAGTTCCGGGATCCATCGGCCGGGGGGGCCGACGAGCTGCAATCGATTCGGCGCCCCAGGCAAGCTCAGGCCGGCCCGCCGGCGCGAACCGAACCACCCCGCCGCCGGCCGTTCAGCAGGCGAATTGCCGGGCGGCCAGGGCCGCCCGCAGGCTGGCGTGGCCACCGTCGAGCACTTCCAGGGTCTTGCCGTCGCGGTAGTGCCGCTCGACGTGGTACTCCACCGTGTAGCCGAAACCACCGTGGATCTGGATCGCCTCGTCGGCGGCGAACACCATCGCGTCGACGGCCGCCAGCTTCGCGGTCATCGCCGTGTCGACGGCGTCCTCGCCGAGGTCGGCGAGGCGGGCCGCATGCCAGGTCAGCTGGCGCGCCGCCGCGACCTGTCGCTGCGCTTCGACCAGCTTGTCGGACACGGCCTGCTGGGCCAGCAGCGGCTTGCCGAACGCGATGCGTTCGCTGGCGTGCCGCTTGGCGGCGGCGATCGCCGCCCGACCGCCACCGACCGCCGTCGCCGCCGAGCCGATCCAGCCGAGCAGCGCCGCCTTGCCGAGCGCCGTCGCCGCCTCGGCGAACACCGGGGCGGCGGCGAGGCCGTCGAAGGTCACGTGGGCCGGGGCGGCCGAGGCCAACCCGAGCGAGCGCAGGTCGCGTCGCGTGACGCCGTTGCCGTCGACCACCGCGATGGCCGGCTGGCCGCCGCTGGTCACCGCGACGACGAACAGCCCGGCGACACCGCCCGCCGGCACCAGGTCGGCCTTGCCGACCAACTTGCCGTCGACGACCACGATGCCGTGTTCGGGTCCGACGTAGGTCGCGGTGGTGGCACCACCGACGACCGCTTCGAGCTCGGCGGCGCCGATCGCCTCGAGTGCCGCGGCCGCCTGGGCCTGGCCGATCCACAGCCGCGCCAACGACGCGCTCTGCTCGCCGACCATCTCGAGCGCGGCGACCAACGGCAGGAAGCCCATGCCGACGCCGCCGTTGGCTTCGGCGACGCACAGGCCGAACATGCCGAGTTCGGCCAGTCCGGCGAACCACTCGCCGGCGTACTGGCGGTGTTCGTCGCGATCGAGGACTGCGGGCGCGACCGCTTCGGCCACGTACTTGGCGATCGTGTCGACGATCAGGTCCTGGTCTTCCGTGAGTTGCAGGTTGTGCATGATGGTTGTCGGCCCGTCGCTCAGCGGCCGCCTTGCCAGAAGTAGAGGAAACGCGGCCCGGTGCTGCCGTGCAGCAACCGCTCCGCCAGATTCGAGGAACCCGCCCCCGACGAACTTGCCGCCGGCCCACCGAACAACAGGTCGCCGAGGCCGGGCCGACGCCGCAGCTCGACGATCTCGACCTTGCCGCCGAGCTTCTGTTCGAACCACGCCGTGACGGTCTCGAGACCGCCGATCTCGTCGACGAGACCGAGGGTCTTGGCCTGCGCAGCGGTGTAGACCGCCCCGGTGGCGGCCTGCAGCACCTGCGCGCGGTCGAGGTTGGCACGCCCCTCGTCGACGACGTCGACGAACTGGTCGAACAACTCGTCGACGATGCCGGTCAGCAGCGCCCTCTCGTCGGCGCGCATCGGCCGCATCGACGACAGCATGTCCTTGAACGGCGTGCGCTCGGACTTGATCGCGATCTCCTGCACCCCGTAGGTCTCGGCGAGCTTCGCGAAGTTCCACGAGCTCATGATGACGCCGATGCTGCCGGTGATCGTCGTGCGGCGCGCGAAGATGCGTTCGGCGGCGGCGGCGACGTAGTAGCCACCCGACGCGGCGATGTCGCCGAACAGGGCCGCGACCGCGATCTCGGGATGCTCGGCGCGGAAGCGCCGCAGCAGCTGGTAGATCTCGTCGGAGTCGGTGACCCCGCCACCCGGCGAGTCGATGTCGAGCAACACGCCGGCGACGCGGTCCTCGCGCGCCTGGCGCAGCGCCCGTTCGACCAGCGACACCGTGCCACCGGCGGCGCCGAGCAACGGGCTCGAGGTCTCGGCGATCGCGCCGTGGATCGCGATCCGCAGCACGGTCTGCTGGGCGTTGCGTTCGCCGCCGAAGTGCACACGCTCGTACTGCGTGTCGACGCTGCCGAGTCCGCCGCCGGCCATGCTGCCGACACTGACGACCAGCAACAGCACGTTGAGGCCCGCCGAGGCGATCAGCAGGATGCCGAGGAAGATCGCCACCACGAACGCGACGCCGCGCGATTCGCGCGGCTCGGGCTTCGCGGCCGGCCAACGCGGCGACTGGGGCGGCACGCCGGGCGGCGCACCTTCGCTGTCGTGACGATCGCTCATGCCATCAACCCGCGGGCGATGACCAACCGCTGGATGTCCGTGGCGCCTTCGTAGATCTCGGTGATGCGCGCGTCGCGCAGCAGGCGTTCGGCGGTCGTCGCACCGCTGGCGCCGCTCGTGCCGAGGATCGACACCGCCGCCCGCGCCGCCCGGTTGGCGAGCCGCGACGCGGTCAACTTGGCCATCGCCGCCTCGGTGCTGCAGCGCACGTGGTTGTCGCGGAGGATCGCCGCGCGCCAGGTCAGGAAGCGGTAGGCGTCGAGTTCGCTGGCCAGGTCGGCGAGCAGGTACTGGTCGCGCTGCGACGCGTTCGGGCGGCCCTTGCCGTCGACCTGCGCGTTCAGGTGGTCGCGGATCAGCTCGATCGACGCCCGGGCGATGCCGAGCGCCTGCGAGGCGATGCCGAGGCGACCGCCGTCGAGCGTGTCGAGCGCGATCGTGAAGCCCTGGCCTTCCTCGGCG
>DAIMFJ010000047.1:7064-21938 GCA_036724695.1 Planctomycetota bacterium | reverse complement strand
GGTGGCGCCGAGCGCGGCGACGAGGGGCAGGACGATCAGGAGGTGGTTCGGCATGGTGGGCGAGCCCAGGGCGATCGGGAAATCTACCCTACTGGCGGCAGGATCAAGGAATCGGCAAAATACGCTCCTCCGCAAAGCTGAAGTAGGAGTCGGCGCCAACGACGAGATGGTCCAGCAGCTCGATGCCGACCAACTGGCCGACCTCGCGCAAGCGTTCGGTGACGCGCCGGTCGTCGGCGCTCGGCGTCGGGTCGCCCGAGGGGTGGGTGTGGGCGACGACCAGCGCCGCGGCACTGTCCCGCAGGGCCGGCCCGAACACCTCGCGCGGATGCACCGGGGTGCCAACCAGCCCACCGGTGCTGACGACCTGCAGACCCTGCACCCGGTGGCGGGCGTCGAGCAACACGGCGACGAAGTTCTCGCGCCGCGACCCGCGCACGCTGTCGCGCACGACGCGGGCCACGTCGGCGCTGTGCCGCACGGCAGCCCCGGGCCGCAGCGCCTGCTCGGCGAGGCGCCGCGCCAGCCCGAACGCCGCCCCGATCGCCGCGGCGCGCACCGGGCCGACGTGCGCCTGTTGCGCCAGCTCGCGCCCGCTGGCCAGCCCGAGCCCGGCCAGCCCACCGAACTGGCGCAGCAGGCGCTGGCCGACCTGTTCCGCCGATTCGCCACCGCCGCCGGTGCGCAACAGCAGGGCCAGGCACTCGGCGTCGCTGAGGCGCGGTTCGCCGAGCTGCAGGAGACGCTCACGGGGTCCGAAGGCTGGGCAGTCGCTCACAGCCTGTCAGTGCCACGAACTCGGCAACGGTGACAGCCGATCGGCAAGTTCCGTCAGCGCGGGGCCGGGGCGGGCAACGAGGCCGCATTCGCCTCGGCCAAGCAGCGCTCGCGTTCGGGGCCAGGCGCCAGCCAACCAGCCGCGGTCACCGCGTCGTCGAAGCGACCGACCCGCATCGCCACCGCGAACGCGGCGCGCAACACCGCTTCCCGGGCCGGCCCGGCCAGCGGATCGAAGTCGACCAACCCAGCCAACAGGTCGTGCAGGTCCGGGTCGACGCGGAACAGCTCGAACCGCGTGTGGCCGTGGGTGGTCTCGCCGCCGGGCCGTTTGCCGAAACTGCGGAACGCCTCGACCCCCTGCCCGAAGTACTCGGCCTCGTTCGACGCCGCGTAGTAGTCCAGGCACCGGCCGTCGGCCAGCGCCCGCTGGTAGAGCGACTTGATGCGCGCCCGTTGCAACGGCGTCATCGCGTAGAAGTGCACCTGGTGGGCGATCTCGTGCGCCAAGGTGTCGAAGCCGAACTGGGCGGCTTCGTCGAGGGCCTCGATGCCGGTCGCCGCGTGCAGGCCGCCGATGCCGCGCACGTCGTCCCAGACCCGCCCGTCGAACGTGCGGCGGCCGCGCAGGTTCCGGCGCGCCGGAGCGTCGGTCGTGCGGTCGAGTTCGCGCAACAGGTCGTGCGTCGCACCGATCGTCACCAGCTTGGCCAACCGCGACCCGAACAGCGCGACCGCGCCGTCGACGACCGCCGCGCGGCGTCGGTCGAGTTCGCGGTAACCGGGCACGAATTCGGCGACCGGCAGGCGCCGCACGTCGGGGACCGGCAGCGCTGCCGCCAGGTCGGCGAACGCCGCCTCGGCCGCGGCCATGCTGGCCAGTAACCGCTGCGTGCAGAGCGCCTCGCCGAGCAGCCGGTGCGCGACCGGTTTGCCCGGTTCGCGCCGCACGACGGTCTCCAGGCCGGCGACGCACCCGGCCCACTGGCCGGCGCGCGCGGCGGCGACCGCCGCGCGCAGGTCCGGACCGATCGTCACCTCGGTCGGCGGCAACAGGCCCGAGCCGAGCCGCAGATGCGCCTCGGCGTGGCGCGGCTCGAGGCCGACGGTGCGCCGGTACGCCTCGGCGGCCTCGTCGATGCGCTGCACGCGGAACAGCGCCGAGCCGCGCGCCGCCACCAGGTCGGCGGTCGGCGTCGCGCGGCCCAGCAGGTGCCGGGCCGCCGTGCGCGCCGCGCCTTCGAAGTCGCGGGCGCGGATCAGCGACAGCACCTGCAGCGCCATCGCCGCTTCGAGTTCGGGGGCGAGGTCGAGCGCCCGTTCGGCCGCCCCGAGGGCGGGTGCGGCGCGGCCGAGCAGGAGGGCCACCCGGCCGAGTCCGACGTAGCCGCGCGGGTCCGCCGGATCGGCGGCGATCGCCGCCGTGAACGCGTGCCCGGCCGGCACCGGATCCTCGCGCAGCAGCAGTTCGGTGCCCTGCGCGAGCCAGCCGGCCGCCGCGGTCGCCGATGCCGCCGGCGGCTGGCTCGGGGCGTGCTCGGGCGCCGCGGCACCGGTCTGGGCCAGCAAGGCAGTGCCCACCAGGGCCACGGCAGTGGCCTGGGCGAGGATTCGGAAGCGAGGCCGCACGCGGGTTCGCAAAGCTGCGTCACCCGCTGTTTCGGCAATCGCCGACGGCCAGCTCAGGTCTCGTTCCGCGACTGCGCCCAGGCGGCGCAACCGGCGATGCCGCCGGCGATCAGCGCGGCGGTGCCGCGCCGAGCACTTCGAGGCGTTCGACGTCGAGGCTGTCGTCCTGGCCGTTGGCCGCGGTCGGGCGGCGGCGCGGTCCCTTCAAGCCGACCTCGCGATCCAGGAACAGGGCCAGGTCGTAGCGGCCCGTGCTGCACGACACCGTGTGCAGGCGCTTGCCACCCTTCTCGAGGTAGTAGACACCGGGCATGTTGAAGCGCGATTCGTAGCGCAGCCAGCCGATCGACTGGAAGCGTTCGAGTTCGTCCTTGGGCTGCAGCACGGGCTGCACGTCGGTGGCCTTGACCGGTTTCTCGAGGTTGACCTGCGTCGCCTTGGCGATCCAGTTCTGCGTCTCGATGCGCTTGTGCAGCGAGGCCACCGCCGGGCGCGCCGCGGATTCCGCTGCCAACGTCGCTTCGAGCTTGCCGAGCGCTTCGCTCAGCGGCGCGAAGTTCTGCTCGGCGGGCGGCTTCTTGACCTGTTGCTCGAACGCATCCTCGACGACCCGCACCGCGGCGAGGTCGATCGCGTCCTGGGCGGCCTTCTGCTTCTGGGCCTCGAGGGCTGCCCGCCGGGCTTCGACTTCGCCGGCGAAGCGGTTGGCCGTCGCCGCGGCGCCACGCACGGCCGCCTCGTCGCTGGCGACGATCTGCAGTTCGGCCTCGGGGGCCCAGGCCTTGACGCCAGCCGCGCGCACGCGCCACCAATCGCCGTCCTCACCGACCACCGCCAGCGCCGTCGCGTCGGCGAGGTAGTCGACCGGCGCTTCGCTGGTGCGCGGCCGGTAGCGGAACGACACGTCGTTGCCCGAGCTGACGACGTTGCCGCTGTCGTCGGTCTTGGTGAAGCGTTTGCTGACGTAGCCGACCGGACCGAGCGGCAGCAGGATCTGCCGGAAGCCGTTCTCGACCGGGCCGACCATCACGACCTCGCCCTGGACCAACACGTCCTCGAAGACCGGCGGCGTCGCCACCTGGCTCGGCCAGCAGCGCAGCGCCACCTTGTCGACCAGCACCTTGGCATACTGCGGACCACTGGCTGGCACCGGCGCCTGCGGGGTGCCCGTGGCGGGGTTGTTCGGCACAGGGTTGTTGGCCGGCGGAGTGCCGGCGTTGCCCGGATCCTGCGCCGCGAGTCCAGAGACGCAGAGGCTGCTGGCCGTGACGGCGACGACCAGCTGCGCGGCGACGGAGAGGAACGTGCCGCCCAGCTTCGTGGCGGCGCGGGCCGCCGCGCGCGGGGCGCGGCTCCAACGGATTTGCTTGACCATGGCAGACTCCTGGGCCCGCCCTGGGCTCATGGTTCGTGACGGAACGGGGCGCGGCGCCGAGCCCTGCACCGGGATGACCGCCCGGCACACCTCGGTCCGCACAGCTCGAATGACAGGCACGATGATACCGGACCCAGGCCGAAACGCGAGCCGAGAATCCGCACCACCCCGGACAGAATCGCCAGGTGCATGGGCGGCTCGGCCGATACCATGCCGACGATGCTCCGCCGCTCTGCGCCGATCCTGCTCGCGGCCCTCGCCGGCTGCACCTGGTTCCACAACGAGCCGTACGTGCTGATCACCAGCGAACCGCTCGGCGCCCGGATCGCGATCGACGGCCAGGACACCGGCCGCACCACCCCGACCCGGCTCGACCTGGGCGGCTTCTGGGGCGACAACCACCTCGTCGAACTGTCGCTGCCGGGCCACCGGACCGAACGGCGCATCCTGGTCCAGCACACCGACGAGTACACCTCGAAGTGGATCGACGGCGCCTTCGAGGCCGAACTGCCGCCGCTGCCGTTCTTCTGGACCGCCGGCGACTTCGTGTTCCCGTTCGGCGTGCGCGCCGCGCTGGTGCCCGGCGAACTGCACTGCCGCCTGCTCCCCGACGGCGCGCCGTTGCTCGGCTACGACGCCCTGGCGGCCGGCCGCGGCTCGACACCCCACGGCGCTCCGACCGGCACGCCGACCAACGCCGCGCGGTGAGCAGACCCGCTTCGCCCCGGGCCGCCGGCCGTCACCGCAAAGTGGCGTTCCTCGACCGCGACGGCACGCTGAACGTCGACGTCGACTTCCTGCGCACCGCCGCCGAACTGCGGCTGTTGCCCGGCGTGCGCCAGGCGGTCGCCGACCTGGCCGCGGCCGGCTACACGATCGTGGTCGTCACCAACCAGAGCGGCATCGCCCGCGGCTACCTCGACGAAAGCGAGCTGGCGCGCATCCACGCAACCCTGCACGCAGCCCTCGACGGGCTGCCGAGCGCCTACCTGCACTGTCCCCACCACCCCGACGCCACCGGCCCCTACGGCGGCGCGTGCTTGTGCCGCAAGCCGGCCGACGGCCTGTTGCAGCAAGCCGCGGAACTGCTGGCGCTGCCGCTCGAAGACGCAGTGCTGATCGGCGATTCGGCGCGCGACCTGTTGATGGCCACGGACCTGCCGATGTGCCGCATCCACGTGCAATCGGGCAAGCCGGCCGCCGGCGAGCTGGCGAAGTTGCGCGCCGTCGGGGTCACGCCGGCGCATTCGGCCAAGGACCTGGGCGACGCGGTCCGCTGGCTGTTGCAGTCGACCGGCAGCTGACGACCGGGCCGGCAACGCGCCCGGCAGGTGGGTGCCAGTACTCAGCCGGTGGCTTCGGGCGGCCGGCGCGCGGCGCGCAGCGAGAAGTAGCAGGTCACAGCGCTGACCAGCGACAGCACCGAGCCGAACACCAGCCAGGCGCGCGAGCCGAAGAAGAAGTGCCCGGAAGCCGCGAACGTGGCGCCGAGCGCCACCCCGGCACAACTCAGGTAGAAACCGATCAGCCCCGGCGACCAGCGGGTGTGCTCGGCCTGCGGCGGCGGCGCCGGCAGCCGCTGGCGAGGCGCGCCGGCTGGCGCAGCTGGCGGGGCACTGGACTGGGACGGTTGGGCGGATCCGGCTGGCATCGGCATCACGGCAGGTAACGCGACAGGCGGTTGCCGAGCAAGCACGTCACCGGCATCGGCAGCATCGACCAAATGCGCCGCGGCAGCGCGAGTTTCGGATTGCTCGGATGGAACTCCGGCAGTTTCGCCCCGGCACCGAGCAGCAGGTACTCGTAGTGCAGCGGCGCGGCGACGAAGCCCATGTTCTTCTTGAAGCGCGCCGGCCCGGAATCGACGCGGCTGCGGCCGAAGTCGAACTTCGTGTACCCCTGCTCGACCGCCCATTCCATGATCGCGCAGTAGATCAGGTTGTTGACGCCGGTGTCGTTGACGCCGGTCAGCGACCCCGAGTAGTACGCGTAGACGGTGTCGCGGAAGCAGAAGCTCATCACGGCGGCGAGCGTGCGACCGCTCGGATCGCGGGCGCTGTGGATCACCACGGCCTTGCCGAACTCGTCGACGATCGCCTGGAACCAGCGCCTGGGCAGTGTCGGCGAGCCCAGCCGGCGTTTGTTCTCGGCGAACAAGGCGAACAGTTCGTCGATCGTGCCGTCGGCGGTGACGACGATGCCGTGGCACTCCGGCGACTTCTCGGTGGCCGCCGCCGCGGGGGCGCGGGCGCGACGCACCTCGGCGCGCGCCTTCTTCGGGATGCGCGCCATCACCGCGTCGACGGTGGCCGGCAATTCGCAGCGGAACGTGCAGTACAGCTCCGAGCGCGGTCGTTCGCCGCCGCGCGGCTCCAGGTGCCGCAGTTCGACGTAGCCGACCCCGAGGTGCTTGCCGAGCTCCTTGGCACGGTCGAGCAACGCGGCTTCGGCGACGGCGTCTTCGGCCAGCAGCCCGCCGTAGACGGCGTACGGCAGGCTGATCAGGTTGCGGCCCAGGAACGGGCTCTTGACCAGGAACATCGGCAGCACCCCGAGCCAGCGCCGGCCCTGTTCGACGACCAACGGGTGCCCCTCGTGGCGAAACGTCTCGCGCACGATGCGGGCCCAGCCGGACAGGTGGAAGAACGTGCCCAGCGGATGCCGCGACACGAACGCGTCCCAGCGCGCGTCCTCGCCCGGCAACAGTTCGCGGACCCGCAGCGGCGCGGCTGGCGGTGGCGCCGGCGGCGGCACACGGTCGACGACGGCCGGTGCGGTGGTGTCGCCAGCCGCCTCGACGACCGCTGCTGCCGCAGCCGCCCCTGGCGCTGCCGTGGTCGCGACCAGCGGCGCGGCCGCGTCGGGTCGTTGGCTACCGCCTTCGACGATCTCGTCGACCTTGTAGTCGCGCAGGTTCGGGGCCTGCGTGAAGATGATGATCTCGCCGATCAGCCCGAAGCCGATCATCTGCACGCCGAACGCGGCGAGGATCGCGCCGAGCACGAACAGGGGCCGGTCGGTCAGGCTGACGTAGGGCGGCACCAGCTTCTCGTAGAGCGGCCACGCCGCCATCGCCACGCCGGCCACGGTCGCCAGGAAGCCGAGGTAGCCGAAGAAGCGCAGCGGCCGCTGCGTGAAGCGGGTCAGGAACGTGATCGCGAGGATGTCGAGCACCCGCCGCAGGTACACGCCGATCCCGTAGAAGCCGGCGCGGCCCTTCTCCTCGCGGTGGCGGACCTCGACCTCGACGACCTTGAAGCCCTGCCGTTCGGCCATCACCGGCAGGAACCGGTACAGCTCCCCGTAGACCGCGACCTCTTCGAGCACCTGGCGACGGAAGCCGCGCGTGCCGGAGTTCAGGTCGTGGAAGCCGGTCTTCATGATCAGCCGCAACGCCCAGTTGAACAACCGCGACTGCAGCTGGTTCAGCCACGGATCGATGCGCTGGCGGCGCCACGTGGCGACGCAGTCCGCGCCGGCTTCGAGCGCGGCGATCACCTTGGTGACCTCGTCCGGCTCGAGCTGCAGGTACGGCGGCACGTTGAGGATGTAGGCACCTTGCGCCTTGGCGACGCCGGCACTGAGCGCGATCGACTCGCCGAGCCCCCCACCCTGCAGCTGCACGATGCGCACCTGCCAGGCCGCTTCGAGTTCGCGCAGCGCCATCTCGACGCGCGCCAACGGCCCGTCGAGCACGAACACGAACTCGCACGCATACCCGCCGCGCAGCAGGGCTTCGCCGAAGCCTTCGACGAGGTGGCGCACGTCGACCTCGGGACCGCTGATCGCGATCACCACGGACACCAGCGGCCGGGAGGGCGACACGAACGACGGCAGCGCGTTCATCGGCTGGCCTCCCGCGCGGTCACCGAGATGCGTTGCCGGAAGAACTTCGACACCTTGATCTGCAGCTCGGCGAGGAAGCCGAGCAGGAACACGTTGACCGCGAACAACAGCGCCACCGCCCCGGCCGCGACCGCGGCCATGTCGTAGTCGGCGAACCACTCCCAGTCGCCGTTGCTGCGGAACTTGACCGCACCGAGCAGGAACATCATCGGTGCGAGCACGAACAGCGGCAGCGACAACAAGGTGAACCAACGGATCGGATGCGCCGCGAACTGGATCAGCATCTTGATGCCGACCAGGTCGGCGAGCACGCGGAAGATCCGGCCGAGGCCGTACTTCGACCGGCCGGCGCGCCGCGCGTGGTGGCGGACCGGCACTTCGGTGATGCGCGCGCCGAGACCGACGCCGAGCGCGGCCAGGAAGCGGTGCATGTCGGAATACAGATGCAGGCTGCGCACCACCCAACCGCGGTAGGCCTTCAGCGAGCAACCGGTGTCGTGGATGCGGGCACCGGTGACCCTCGCGATCAGCAGGTTGGCGACGCGACTCGGCAGCAAGCGGGTCGCGACACGATCCTGGCGATGGCGCCGCCAGCCGCAGACCACGTCGAAGCCCTGTTCGAGCCGTTCGATCAGCCGACCGATGTCGGCCGGGTCGTTCTGCAGGTCGCCGTCCATCGACACGACGATGCGGCCGCGGCAGGTGCGGAAGCCCGCCGCCATCGCCGGCGTCTGCCCGTAGTTGCGGCGGAAGAACACCACCCGCAGGTGCGGGTCGCGCGCCGCACAGGCGCGCAGCACGTCGACCGTGCCGTCGTTGCTGCCGTCGTCGACCAGCACCAGCTCGTAGCTGCGGCCCAGCCCCTGCATCGCGTAGGTCAAGGCCTCGTGCAGCGGCACGATGTTGTCGCGCTCGTTGTAGATCGGCACGACGACGCTGATCTCGACCGCGGCGGCCGGCGGTTGGCAAGGTTCGGCAGCAGCTGTCATCGGGCCTCGCATCGGTCGACTGACCACGCAGTGTAGCGGAACGACCGGCACGTCTTCATCGACTCGCCTCGAGGATCGACCACGCCAAACCCGCCAGCAGCACGACGACCAGCACCAGCAGCACGGCCAGCACCCGCCGCCACTGCCGCCGCGCCCGCCCCGGCCCGGCCAGCAGCGGCGCGAACGTGCCCGGCAGCGTCGCCTCGGCGGCGGCGAGGTCGCCGCGCTGCAGTTCGCGCATCGCCTTGTGCACGGTGCCGGGCAGCTGCTCGACGAGCTCGATGCGGACCAGATCGGCAACGGTCAGGCCCTTGAACTCGCGGTGGAGGCGCACGGAGGCCGCAGGAACTACTCCACCGACACCTCCCCCGGGCAGCCGGCGCAGCCGGGGCCGCTCGGCCAGGTCGGGCCGCTCGGGCCCAGCCGGCGGTTCCCCGGCCCCCTGGCGGTCGTCGTCGCGTTCGTGCCCCATCTTGGGCAGATATCGGTGCCATCGACCGATCGGCTCAAGCCCCTTCCTGACCCTGGCGCACGTATGGTGACACCGGAGCAAGCCTGGGGTACCGTTCTGCACTGCCTCGCCCCAAGCGCGCGCTGGGACGCAGCTTCTGCCTCGCACCATGGACCGCAGCGCCCGTGTCGCCGTGATCGGATCCGGTACGGAGCCCCTCGTCGAGGGGCTCCGCGGGCTGCCGCTTCGTCCCGAGGTGCGCAGCTTCGTCGCCGTCTGCGAATCCGGCGAGGAGATCGGCCGCTACCACCCCGACGTGCTGTTCGCCGACGCCGGCCGCGAATCGCCCGAGGAGATCGGCGCGCTGCGCATGCTGCGCCAATTGTGGCCCGACCTCAGCCTCGTGCTGCTGACCACCGCCGACGCCGAACTGCGCCACGTGCCGGTCGCGGCCCGGCTCGGCGCGCAACTGCTGGTGCAGCCGTGGCCGGCGGCGCGGCTCGCCGCGGTGCTCGAACACGCCCTGCAGCGCAGCGACCGGCCGCAGACCGAGCTGTTCGTCGATCTCGCCCACGGCATCGCCGACGAGATCAACAACCCCTTGATGTTCGTTTCCGGCCACCTGCAGTTGCTGCGCGCCGACCTCGACCCACAGCGTGCCGCCAACCAGCGCGAACAGGTCGACGCCGCGCTGCACGGCGTGCAGCGCATCCAGGACGTCGTGCAGCGCCTGCGCGTCGTCTCGCAGGCGACCGGCGGCCCTGGCCACCGCAGCGACGTCGACCTGGTCGCGACGCTGCAGCGTGCGCTCGGCAAACGGCGCATCGTCGCCGAACAGGCCAAGGTGTCCCTGCCCGACGGTCCCTGCCGCATCGCCGGCGACCAGGAGCAGCTCGCCGCGGCGATGGCGGCGGCGGTCGAGTTCGCCGACGGACTGGCGCGCAGCGGCTGCCGCGCCGAATTGGCGCTGCAGCCGCTCGAGCACGCCGTGCTGCTGACCTGCGCGGCGCAGGGTCCCGGGCTGCTGGACTGGCGTCTGCCGCAGACCTTCGAGCCGTACTACCCCAGCCGCCTGCTGCAGGGCTTCGGCCACGGGCTGCTGCTGTTCCTGCTGCAGGCGGTCGTGCTCGGCCATCGCGGTCAGGCGACCGCGCGGCGGACCGCGCGCGACGCGATCGTCGTCGAGTGCGTGCTGCCGACCGGCGCTTCGCGCTGACGCGCGCCGGGCCGGCCACCGGCGGCCTCGCTCACCAGCCGGCAGCCCGGCTCACATCACGGTCGGCGTCATCGACGCGACGTTCGGATCGACCGGGCCGAGGATCTTCTTGACGACCGCCGATTCGACCAACGACCAGATCATCGACACCACCATGTACAGCATCAGCGCCGACGCGTAGCCGTACAGCATCACGCCGAACAGGATCGGCATGTAGCGCATGATCTGCTGCACCTGGCGCTGCTGCGGGTCGGTGGGCAGCGGCTGGCGCAGCGTCATCCAGACGAACAGGCCGATCCACAGGATCGGCAGCAGGTTGACGTGGTGCGGGAAGAACGGCAGGTCGAACAGGCCGTCGGCGACGCTGAGGTCGTCGATCCAGAGCAGGAACGGCTGCTGGCGCACGTCGTAGGCGGTGCGCAGCGCGGTGAACAAGCCGATGTAGATCGGCATGGTCAGGAAGATCGGCAGGCAGCCGCCGATCGGCGGCATCAGCTTGTGCTCGCGCTGCAGCTGCAGCATCGCCTGCTGGTAGGCGCGCTGGTCGTCGCCGTGCTGCTTCTTGATGGCATCCATCTTCGGTTTGAGCACCGCCATGCGCGCCGAATAGGCACGCATCGACTTCTGCATGCGGAAGTTCAGCGGCGACATCAGGCCGCGCACCAGCACGGTCAGCATGACGATCGCAAAGCCCCAGTTGCCGACCAGGTCGTGCAGGAACCCGAGCAGCTTGAGCAGCAACTTGGCCATGAACCGTCCGCCCGGCACCTCGATGGTGCCGCAGCACGGCGGGTTCAGGTCGACGTCGAGGATCGGCAGGTACAGTTCGGGCTTGGGCAAGGTCTCGAAGACGCGGAACGACTTCGGACCGACGTACAGCCCGAACGTCGCCACTGCTTCGCTGCCCTGGGCCGGCACCGGCAGCGACAGCCGGTAGCGCATGCGCACCGCCGAATTCGCGGGCTGCAGCAGGTCGTCGTTGGCGAACTGAGGTCCGGTCTCGACCGTCAAGCCGGCCAGCGCCGCGCGCGCCGTCGCGTCACGCGGATCGACGAACGCCCCGAAGAAGCGGTTGGTGACGCCGGCGAACGAGATCGCCTTCGGATCGATCTCGAAGGTCTGCAGCACGCCGGCCGAGGGCCCGACGTGCTGGTAGCTGCCGTCCGGCAACGCGGCGATCGCCCACGACTGCGTGCCGATCAGCTGCGAGTCCTTCTGCACGACCAGGGCCGGACCGAGCAGCTCGAACTCGATGCGGCCGCCCGGCGTCTGCGCGACGTTGCGCAGGCCGATCTCGAGCACGAAGCCGCGGTTCTGCGGCTCATGGCGCAGGGTGCGGCGCAGTTCCAGCCCGTCGCCCGACGCCAGCGTGCAGGTCAGCACGTCGTCGCCGCGCACCACCGTCCAGATTGCCGTCGCCAGGTCCTGCGGGAAGCGGGTGTTCTGCGGCGAGCCGGCCAGCCGCAGCGCGAAGTCGGCACCGTTGAAGGCCAGCAGCTGGTAGTCCTCGCCGACGTGACTCTCCTTGCGCGCCGCGGCCAGCGACACGTAGTGGTCCATCGACTGCAGGAACACCATGCCGCCGCCGCTCGGCGAGAACAGGCCGCGGAAGCTGCCGGTCGTCCCGGATCGGCCGAATTCGAAGTGGAAGTTCTCGGGTTTGCCCGCTTCCCCTTGCGCAGCGGCGAGGGTCGCGAACAGGGCCACGAAGCACAGACGGAACAGCATCAGCATCGCAGGTGGACAGCGCGCCGCGGGCGGCGCGGAAAGGGTCGTGCCGCCGGTCAGCGCCCCTGGGCGAGGCGGTCGGCGAGGTAGTCGGGCAGCTCTTGGATCGAGCGGATCTTCTGCATCGTCGCGGCGACGTCGTACTCGAGCCGGTGGAAACGCACGGTGCCGGCGGCACCGATCGGGCCGGCCCCCGGCTCGTAGGTGACGAACGACGCCCGCGGGTCGCCGTCGCGCGGCTGGCCGACCGAGCCGATGTTGACGATCGCCCGCTCGGTGACCTGCCAGCTGTTGCCGATCTCGGCCGGCAGCAGGAAACGGCCCGACTCGAGGTAGACACCCGGCACGTGGCTGTGGCCGACGAAGCACAGGTTGGCGTCGGCCATCTTCGCGAAGCACTCGCCCATCTTCTCCTGGTCGGCGGCGTCGCGCGGCACCAGGTACTCGCGCACCGGATCGCGCGGCGAACCGTGCACGAGCAACATGCGGCCTTCGCGGTGTTCGCGCGGCATGCCGTCGAGGTAGTTCCAGAACTTCATGTTCTCCTCGCGCGGCCGGTCGCGGCGACTCAGCTGGTCGCGCGTCCAGTCGATCGCGGCACGCGCGCGCGGATTGAAGTCCGACGCGTAGAACATCGCGCCGTGCTCGTGGTTGCCGAGGATCGTCAGCTCGGCGCGCTGCATGATCGTCGCCAGCGTCTCGCGCGGTTCGGGGCCGTAGCCGATCACGTCGCCGAGGCAGAGGATGCGCTTGCAACCGAGGCGCTCGATCTCGGCGAGACAGACGCCGAGCGCGGCCATGTTGCTGTGGATGTCGGAGACGAACGCGATCATGGGGGGCAGCACGGTACGGTTCTCGGCCTTGGCGCGCAAAGCTGGACGCGGTAAGTTCGTGACTCCGCCCCCTTGACCGCCGACGCCTCACCATCCTCCCCGCTGTGGGTCGTCACCGGCCCGACGGCGTCCGGCAAATCCGCCCTGGCCCTGGCGCTGGCCCGCCGGCTGGATCTCGAGATCCTGTCCATGGACTCGATGGCGGTGTACCGGGGCATGGACATCGGCACCGCCAAGCCGTCCGCCGCCGACCGCGCGCTGGTACCCCACCACCTGATCGACCTGGTCGACCCGCACGAGACGTTCGACACGGCGCGCTGGTGCCAGGCCGCCGCCGACCGCCTGGCCGACCTGGCCGCGCGTGGCCGGCGGGCACTGTTCGTCGGCGGCACGCCGCTGTACCTGATGGCGTTCTTCAAGGGGCTGATGCAGACGCCGCCCGCGGATCCCGCGCTGCGCGCCGAGCTGGAAGCCAGGGAACGTGCGGAACCCGGCCGCCTCCACGCCGAACTGCAGCGATTCGACCCCGATGCGGCCGCGCGCATCCACCGCCACGACCTGCGCCGGCTGGTGCGCGCCCACGAGGTCTACCAACTGACCGGCAGTGCGATCAGCAGCCAGCAGCAGCACTTCGAACGCGCCGGCTGGCTGCGGCCGTGCCGGCTGGTCGGCATCGGCCGCGACCGCGACGACCTGCACGAACGGGTCAAGCAACGCACCGAGGCGATGCTGGCCGCCGGCCTGCTCGAAGAGACCGAGCAGATCGAGCGCAGCGGTGGCTTCTCACCGACCTCGGGCGCGGCGATCGGCTACGCCGAATGCCGCGAGTTCCTGCGCGGCCGCTGGAAGGACCACCAGGAGCTGCGCAACCAGATCCGGCGCAACACGCACCGCCTGATCCGCCGGCAGACCACGTGGCTACGGCGGCTCGGCGAGGTACGGTGGCTGCCGGCGACGGCCAGCGACCACGAACTCGAAGCCGCGCTGACCACCGCGACGAGCGCCACGCCGCCCACTGCCCCACCCCCGGCCTGAACCCCCCCGCCCGCCCGAGCCCACCGCACCGTGACCACTCCCACCGACCCCGCCCAACTCGTCGCGTTGGCCAAGCCGCTGGCCCCCGACCTGCCGGTCGCCGGCGCCGAACGGCTGCTGAACTACCTCGACGCGATGCTCGTCCTCAACGAGCAGATCAACCTGACCGCGGTCCGCGACCGCGAACAGGCCGTCGTGCTGCACGCCCTCGACGCACTGGCCTTCGCCCGCACCGGGCTGGTCCCCCACCACGTGCTCGACATCGGCACCGGCAACGGCTTCCCCGGCGTCGGTCTGGCTGCCCTGTTCCCGCGCGCCCGCGTCGTGCTGATGGACAAGACCGGCAAGAAGATCCGCGCGATCGGCGCCTGCCTCGTGCAAGCCAAGATGGCGAACGCCGACCCGGTGCAACTCGACGCCGCCCAGGCCCCTGCCCTGCGCCGCGAACTGCGCCACACCTTCGACCTCGCCACCGCGCGCGCCGTCGCCCGCCCAGCCGAAGTCGCCCTGCTCGCCGCCCCCCTGGTCCGCCCCGGCGGCCACCTGGTCCTCTGGCTCGAAGCCGACGCCGAGGCCCCCGACACCCTGCCCCCCTTCCGCCGCCGCGACCTGATCCGCTACTCGCTGCCCGAACCCGCCGCCCGCCAACGCCTGCTCGCCGTCTACGAACGCGGCCGCGGCTGAGCGGCAGGAGCAGGCGCGAAAGCACAAGGCACCAAGGCACAAGGCACCAAGGCACCAAGGTCCTGGCCGCCAAAACCGAAGGGCAGCCAAGCCACGCCTCACGCGCCCAACAAGGCACCGCGCGCCCGAGGGCGTTCCACTACGCCCCACGCGTTCCGCGGCGAGCGCCGCCTGGCGGCGCCTGGCGACGTAGCGGCGCCTGTTGCTCCGATTCGCTGGAGCCAGGAACGCCGCGTTACGGCGCCCCAGCAATCTGGCGTTCCGCGGCGAGCGCCGCCTGGCGGCGCCTGGCGACGTAGCGGCGCCTGTTG
>DAIMFJ010000047.1:0-6964 GCA_036724695.1 Planctomycetota bacterium | reverse complement strand
CTCCATTTCGCTGGAGCCAGGAACGCCGCGTTACGGCGCCCCAGGAACCCGAACGCCGCGTTACGGCGCCCCAGCAATCAGCGCGGGCTGACGACGCCGGTCGCCGTGCCGAGCAGGAAGCGGCCCGTGTGCTCCAGCTTGCCGGTGTCCGACGGGTAGTTGACCGACGGATCGTTGGCGTCGTAGTTCCAGAAGTGGCGGTCGATGAAGTCCTGGATCTTGTTCAGATCGCGGCCGAACGCGTTGTTGATGCCATCGGCGCGACGGCGCAGACCGGCGAAGTAGGTCTCGGTTTCGTAGGCCGAGCTCAGCGCGTGGACGTCCTTGATGCCACGGTTCTTCTGTTCCTCGGTGAGGTTGCTGCCCTGGCCT
The DNA here is from genome assembly GCA_036724695.1 of Planctomycetota bacterium. Lineage (GTDB taxonomy): Bacteria > Planctomycetota > UBA1135 > UBA1135 > UBA2386 > JACKIC01. The sequence goes on along the minus strand of DAIMFJ010000047.1, from coordinate 6,592 downwards.
TCCCAGGTCAGGGAGCAGGCGCCGAGGGGCAGCAGGCAGAGGACGAGAGCAAGCTTGCGCATGATCGTGCGGGGTCTGTTGCTAGGCAGAGGGGTCTCTGCGATGGGAGAGAGCGCGCGGGGAGAACGCGCGGGACGGTCGGAAGGCTAGCGGCCGGTCCGACGCCAAGCAACCCCTTATCGGCGCAACTTCACCGTTCCTGTGGGCGGTTCCGACCGGGTAGGCTTCGCCGGGTCGATGCAACCGGCGGCCGCCAACCTGCCCCCCACCCCCCGTCCTGGCCTGGGCGTGCTCGGCGGCACCTTCGACCCCCCACACCGCAGCCACGAACGGCTGGCGCGCGCCGCCCTCGCCCAGCTGCCGATCGGCGAACTGTTGGTGATCCCGGCCGGCGACCACCCCCACAAGCAGGGCCGCGGCACCAGCCCGGCCAGCCATCGGCTGGCGATGTGCGAACTGGCGTTCGCCGCGGTCCCCGGCGCCCGCATCGACGACCGCGAAGTGCGCCGGGCGGGGCTGTCGTTCACGGTCGACACCCTGGCGGAACTGCGCCAGGAGCACCCGGGCCGGCCGCTGTACTTCCTGATCGGCAGCGACAACCTGCCGCTGCTGCCGACCTGGCGCGAGCACCACCGGATCCTGGCCCTCGCGACGGTCGTCACGTACCCTCGGGCCGGCCACCCGATGGACGCGTCGACCCTGGCCGGCCTCGACCTCGACGACGCCGAACGGCAGAGCCTGTTGGCCCAGCGGCTGCCGCTACCGGCCGACGCGGTGTCGTCGACGGCGATCCGCGCCGCGTTGGCGCGCGGCGAAGACTGCCCGGACGTGGCCCCGGGGGTCGCCGCCTACGCCCTGCGCCATCGCCTGTACACGCGATGATCGCCCCGGCTCCGTACGCGGCGCTGGCCGGGGCCGGCGTGATCGGGCTCGCCTTGTGGTGCCACTGGCGGTGGTTCGCCTGCCTGCCCGACGACCCACCGTCGCTGCCGCGCAAACTGCACGTGCGCAGCATGCCACTCGGCGGCGTGTTGTTGGCTCCGGCGGCCTTGCCGTGGCTGGTGTCCGGCGGGCTCGGCTGGCCCGAGCTCGGCGCCCTCCTGCTGGCCACCGCCGCCGGCTACGGCGACGACCTCGGCAAGGCGCGCGGCGACGGCCTGGACTGGCGGACGAAGGGCGGACTGCTGTTGCTGGCGTGCCTGCTCGGCAGTGCGGGCCTGTACCCACCGCTGGACGACCCGCTGGCATGGTTGGCGGCGGCAGCCGGTGCGTTCGTCGTCGTCAACGCGACCAACTTCCTCGACAACATGAACGGGGTCGCCTTGGCGCTGGCCGGCACCACGCTGCTGGCGCTCGGCGGCGACGGGCCGTTCGCGGCACTGGGCTGGGCGGCGCTCGGCATGCTGCCGTGGAACTGGCCCCGCGCGCGGCTGTTCCTCGGCGATGCCGGCGCCTACCTGCTGGGCATGGGCTCGGCGCTGGCGGCGCTGGCGGCCGTGCGGCACGGCGAAGTCGCGCTGGCCGCCGCCGCGCTCGGCGTGCAGCTCGCCGACTTCGTGCAGGTGGTCACCGCCCGGCTCTGGCTGCACCTGCCGCCGTGGGTCGGCGACCGCCGGCACCTGACGCACCTGCTGCACCACCGCGGCGTGCCGGTCTGGCTGGTGGCCCCGCTGTTGGCGGCGCTGGCGTGGGGCCTGCTGGCGGTCACCAGGTGAACGTCGGGCTGCCAGCCCCGCGCGGTCACTTGCTGCGCATCGAAGCCCACGTCTCGCGGCGCCGATCGTCCGGTTCGGCCTGCTGCTGCAGCCAGTCGAGCTGCACGTTGCGGCGCTGCTGCCACGACGCCTTCTGCACCTCGTCCGGACTGGCCAGCGCACAGACGTGGAACACCATCGCCGCACACCAGCGCGCGCCGAGCACACCTGGAGCCCGGGCGAGCATCGCCTCGGCCGCCTGCGCCGCGGCGGCGTTCTCGCCCGCCTGCACCTGGGCGAGCACGGCCATCGCCTCGAGCTCGACCGGCGCGTCGCCGAACTCGGCGCGCATCGCGAACAGGTGGTCTGCCGGGTTCTCGGGCAGGAAGCTCGCCGCGGCGGCGGTGAGGCGCGCCTGGCGCGATTCGCGGTCGAGCTCCTGCAGGCGGGCGTGGGCGCGAGCGGCCAGTCCGTCGTCCGCCAGGCGGGTCGCCGCCTGCCAGACCGCGAACCAGTCCTCGACGCTGTCGGTGCGTTCGGCGAGCGGCTGCAGGATGCCCAGTCCGTCGCGCAGCCCGCCGATCGCCTGGCTGCGGTCGGCGCAGCCGGCCAGGTGACGGCGCACCAGGATCGTCGCCAGCAGGCGGCGTTCTGCGTCGCTCGCGTCGCCACGCAGGGCCGTACCCGCGAACAGGTCGTAGGCCCGCTCGGGCCGACCGCGCGCCATCTCGATGCGCGCCTTTGCGAACAACGCGTCCTGGGCGGTGGCGTGGTCCTCGAGCTTGTCGATCTGGGCGACCAACCGGGACAGGGCGCTGGTGTCGACGGGCTCCTTGGCGAGTTCCTCGTCGACGCTGGCGAACAACTGCCGGCGGGCGTCGCTGGCGGCCATGCCGGCGGCGATCTTCGACCAGGCGAACCAGGCGGCGAGGCCGACCAGCGCCAGGATCGGCAACAGCAGGAGCGAACGGTTGGAACGCGACTTCGGGGTGACGGGTTTCACGATCGGCGGATGGGCCTGGTTGGATGCGGGTCAGAGCAGTTTGACGGCGATCATCGTCACATCGTCCTCGGCTGCCTTGCCGGGCCCGGCATGCGCCGCCAACGCCGCTTCGACCCGCTGCAACACACCCTCGGCGCCGGCCTCCCGGTTGGCGGCCAGCACGGCACAGAGCCGCTCGACGCCGAACGGCTCGCGCTGCGGCGACATCGCCTCGTCGACGCCGTCGGTGTGCAGCAGCAGCAGGTCGCCGGGCTGCAGGGCGACCGGTTCGCTGACCTCGTAGACCTGCTCGCCGACCACGCCGAGCACCATGCCGGTCTTGTCGAGCACGCGGCAACCGCTGGCGCCGCAGACCACCAGACCCGGATGGCCGGCGTTGACGTAGCGCACGGTGCGTTCGCGCGGGTCGACGACCGCCAGCAGCAGCGACATGAAGTTGCCGGTCTCGACGCTGTCGACCAGGCGCCGGTTCAAGCGCGTGATGATCTCGCTGAGGTCGTCGAGGGTCTCCAGGTAGCTGCGCAGCGCGGCCTGCACGGCGTGGGTCAGCAGGGCCGCGCCGACGCCGTGGCCGGTGACGTCGCCGATCAGCACCGCCATCTTGCCGTCCTTGAGCGGCACCAGGTCGTAGGTGTCGCCGGACGCCTGTTCGGCGGCGTGGTAGCGCAGCGCGATGTCGAGGCCTTCGCAGTTCTCGGGCACGTGCGGCAACAGGTGCTGCTGGATGCGCCGGGCGATCTCGACGTCCTTGCGGAGGCGCACCTTCTCGAGCGAGTCCATGTGCAGACGCGCGTTCTCGACGGCGATCGCCAGCTGCGCCGAGATCGCGCCGAACAGCGCCAGGTCGCGCGCCGAGAACTCGCGGCGCACCGCGCGCGAGTCGACGTAGATGACGCCGATCACGCGGTCGCGCGCCAGCATCGGCGCGCACATCACGGCGCGCAGCTTGAGGTCGTAGACCGACTGGCCGAGTTCGAGGGCCTGCTGGTCGGACTGCACGACCGAACGCACGGCGAGCTCCTCTTCGAGGCACTTGCGGACCAGGCTGCGGCTCCACTGCAGGTCGCCGGTCAGCGCGTTGCCGTCGCGGTCCTGCGCGACCCGGACCCGCAGGTCGTCGTCGGACTCGCCCAGCAGCAGGATCGCCCGCTCGGCACGGGTCACCATCAGCGAGCGCGAGACGATGTCGCGCAGCACCGCGTCGAGGTCGATGTTCAGCGTCACCGCCGCGATCGTGTCGAGCAGGATCTCGAGCGAACGCGAGTCCTCGGCCGGATCGCCGGTGAGCAGCGTCGAGCCTTCGCGTGGATCCGCCCCCGCCGGGCCCGGCCGGTCGGTCTTGCCAGCCGCATCGCCCTGCTTGGGCTCGGCCCGCTTCCAGAACATGAACCGTTTCATCGCCGCCGCCAATCTAGTCCGGCGGCCGCCAAAATCGGCGGTGAATCCGGACGAGCCGGACACCCGCCGCCAGGGCGGCGGGGCGGGAAAACGCCGCGGCGGTTGCGGACCGCTGGCAAAGACGCCAGAATCCGCCCACCCTCTCGCCGCAGGCCCCTCCGAGTACTCCCATGAAGATCGACAAGTCCCAGCACGATGACTACGCCGTCCTGACCCTCAAGGGCGAGTTCGACACCTTCCACGTCCCGTCGCTGATGGAAGAGGTCGAAGGCATGGTCGAACGTGGCATCTGCCACCTGATCCTCGACTTCCGGCTGGTCAAGTTCATCAACTCGACGGCGCTCGGCGCGGTCATCAAGGCCTTCAAGCGCTGCCGCGCCGAGGGTGGCGACCTGGTCATCGCGCAGCCGAGCCCGTTCGTGCGCGACATCGTCACCAAGGTCGGCATCGACAAGCTGATCACCCTGTACGAGACCGAGCAGGACGCCACCAAGGCGATCATCAAGCAGCTCAACCAGCGCGAGCTGGCGAGCGATGCCCCGGTCGATCGCGAGAAGGTGCTGATCACCTTCGCGGACGGCATCCGCAACCAGATGATCGGCGGCAAGAAGACCCTGCTCGGCACGATGCTGAACGTCGACGGCAGCCGCGTGCAGTTCGTCTGGAGCGGCAAGAAGGCCGGCATCAGCGGCGAACAGGCCAAGCAGTTGTTCTTCACCGGCAGCGAAGTGCAGCTGAAGTTCCAGATCAAGATGATCAAGAAGAGCTTCTTCGAACTGGCCGCGACCTGCGACGGCACCGAGGGCGCTGGCGACGACGCCGTCAAGGTGACGGCCAAGTTCGTCAAGATCACCGAATCGGATCGCGCGGCGCTGCAGCAGTTTGCCGCCGACATGGCGTTCCTGAAGAACCAGCTGCCGGGCTGAGCGCCTGGGCGGCTGCCGCCGCTGGTTCGCCTGGGCGGCTGCCGCCGCTGGCAGGTCGCAACCTCCTGAGCCGAAGCCCGGGCGTCGCGCCGTTCCGGCGCACTCCGCGCTGGGAGTGTTCCCTTGGCGAGCATGCGGGCCGATCCGGGGCGCCGGAAATGCAGGCAGCCGCCCAGCTTGGTCCATGCGGGGGACCAGGGGCGGCGAGCCAGGGGCGCAGATCGCTGAAACCGTGCGCAGGAGCAGAGCGCAGGACTCGACGGGCGACCGACCGGCCAGAGCCGTTCGGCCAGCTGCCGATCAGCCGACGCGGAACTTGCCCGAGCGGCGGATCTTGCGCTTGATGACCTTGCGGCCACCAGCGGTCTTGCTGCGGGTACGGAAGCCGACCTTCTTGAGGCGCTTGAGCTTGCTACGACGAACCTTGAGCTTCATGCGAGTACTCCGACCGGTCGGCAGCTCGCGAGAGCCTTGCGCCGGGAATGGGGGCGAGAACCGTAGCGTGGCCACCCCCCGCCGTCAAACCACTTTCCGACCGCATTCTCGGGTGGCGCAGCGCCGTTGACCCTCCCCCCGCTTTGCGGCACCCTGCCGGCATGCGCATCCTGCTGCTCTGCCACGGCCATCCCCCCGACAGCGTCGGCGGTGTCGAGCAGCACGTCGCCGGGCTGGCCCAGGCGCTGGCGGCCGCTGGCCACCAGGTACACGTGCTGGCCCGCGGCAACCTGCCGGGTACGCCGCAGGGCGACACCGTGCTCGGCCCGGCCGGCAACCCAAGGGTGTCGCGCATCGCCTACCGCTGGGAGCAGGTCGACTCGCTGGCGGCGATCTACCGCTGCGAACCGATGGCGGCGGGCGTGCGGCGGTTCCTGGCCGCCCGCGCCGCCGCCGGCGAACGCTTCGACGTCGCCCACGTGCACCACCTGACCGGGCTGTCCACCGACAGTGTCGCGGCCTTGCGCGAGGCCGGCCTGCCGGTCGTGATGACCCTGCACGACTACTGGTTGTTCTGCCCGCGCGGCCAGATGTTCCACCACCGCGAGGAACTCTGCGAACGGGCCGAACCGGCCCGCTGCGCGGAGTGCCTGGGGGCCACCTTCCCCTGGTGGATGCCGCCAGAGCGGCGCCTCGGCAACGTCGCCGAACTGCAGCAGCGGGCCCGCGACGTCCTGGCGGCAGCGCAAGCCCTGGTGGTGCCCAGCCGGCGCGCGATCCCGCCGTTCGTCGAGCTCGGCGTGCCCGCCGAACGCTTCACCGTCGTCGGCAACGGCGTCGACACCACCAGCCTGGAAGGACTGCCACCACCCGCCGGCGGGCCGGGCCCGCTGCGCGTCGCCTACCTCGGCACCTTGTTGCCGAGCAAGGGCCTGCACGTGCTGCTGGCGGCCGCCCGCGAGCTGCCGCCGGGCGCCGTCCAGATTGCGATCCACGGCAACGCAGTGCCCTACCACGGCGACGCCGGCTACCTGACGCGGTGCTTCCAGGCATTGCGGCCCGGCGACGCGGTCACCTACCACGGCCCGTACACGACCGACGAATTGCCGCGAATCCTGGCCGCGGCGGACGTGCTG
>DAIMFJ010000046.1:214-21941 GCA_036724695.1 Planctomycetota bacterium | reverse complement strand
TCGGCGAGGGCCTGCTGGGCCGTGGCCAACCGCACGAAGGCCCGCTCGGCGGCGCCGCCGGCGAGGGCGATCTGGCCGAGCACGCCGTTGCGCAGCGGTCCGAGGGGCTCGTGGCCGGTGCCGTCGTCGGCGCCCCAGGCCAGCTCGCACCAGTCCGGTTCGCCGAGCAGGTAGGCCAACAAGCCGATGCTGTGCCGCTCGCCGGCCTCGGCAGCCGCCATCGGGGCGGCCGGCCAGCGGGCCGCGTCGCCGCGCACGCAGGCGATCGCGAACTCGCGGGCCAACGGCGGCAGGTCGGCGGCCACGGCCTGGAACTCGGCCGACGCCAGTGCGGTGGTCAGCGACTCGGCATGTGCGAGGCGCAGGTCCTGCTGCCAGAGGGCCAGACGCACCGCCGCGCGTTCGCGGCGCAGTTCGACGTCCGCCGGTTGGTGGCGCTGTGCGGTCGTGTAGTGGGCGAGGCTCTGTTGCAGGATCGCGCGGATCGCCGCGCCACCGCGCAGGCCGCGGTGGCAGGCCGCCAACCGCAGTTCGCTGGCCAGCAGTTCCTGGTGGGCCGCCTGGCGCGCCTGCCGGGCCAGATCGCGGCGTTGTTCGGCGGCCCGCGCTTCGCCCAGGGCCGGCAGCAGGGCCAGCGCGACGAGTGCCGCGCCGGCGAGACCGGCCAGCAGCGAACCGCGGTTGCGGCGCACGAACTTGTCGAGGCGGCGCAGCGGCGAGATCGGCCGCGCGGCGAGCGGCCGCAGGTCGAGCAGGCGCTGCAGGTCGTCGGCGAACGCGTCGCCGGAGCGGTAGCGGCGCGCCGGGTCGAGTTCCATCGCGTGGACCAGGATCGTCTCGAGGTCGCGCGGCGCGTCGGGTTGGCGGCGGCGCAGCGGCGGCACCCGGCCGGCTTCGATGCGCGCCAGCAATTCGGTGCTGGTGCGCCCGGCGAACGGCGGTGCCAGCGTCAGGCATTCGTACAGCGTCACGCCGAGCGCGTAGACGTCGGCCGACGCGTCGACGCGCGGCCCGCCGCGCAGCTGTTCGGGCGACGAGTAGACCGGCGTGCCGACGAAGCCGGTGCGCTGCGTGCGTTCGAGGTCGGTGTCGCGCACCAGGCCGAAGTCGGCGAGCACCGGGCGGCCGTCGTGGCGCAGCAGGATGTTGGCGGGTTTGACGTCGCGGTGCACGAAGCCGGCGGCGTGCACGGCGCCGAGCGCGCGCGCCATCGCCAGACCGAGGCGCACGAAGAACCGCGTCAGGCTGGCCGCGCCGAGCGCGGCGAGCGGTACGCCCAGTCGTTCGGCGACGTGCTGCAGACCCGGCTCCTGGCCGGCCTCGCGCACGCTGCGCAGATGCGCGAGCAGGTCGTGCAGGCTCGGTCCGTCGACGAACTCCATCTCGAACGCCAGCAGTTCGCCGTCGTCGACGATGCGGTGGATCGCGACGATGTGCTCGTGTTCGACGCGGGCCAGCGCGCGGGCTTCGTCGAGGAAACGGCGGCGGCTGGCCGCCGACAGGCCGAACGACTGCGGCAGCACCTTGAGCGCCACCTCGCGGTCGAGGTCGACCTGCCGGGCGAGGTAGACGGTGCCCATGCCGCCGCGGCCGAGTTCGCGTTCGATCCGGTAGCCGTGCAGCGACGGGCGCGCGGTGCTGCGCCGGCCGGCGACGCCGAGGGCCAACCGGTAGGCCTCGTCGACGCGCGCTGCGGCGGCCGGGTGGCGGGCGGCGACCGCCGCGAGGTCGGGTTCGCCGCCGTTCTGCACCGCTTCGAGCAGTTCGTCGAGCAGGTCGGCGAACGCCGGGTCGTGGCCGCTGCTGCTGGTGGTCATGCGTCGACCTGCGAGTCGTCGCTGCCGAGCAGGCGCTGCAGGGCGTCGCGGTAGCGCTGCGTGCCGCGCACGAAGCGTTCCTTGGCGGTCGACAGGGGGATGCCGAGTTGGGTCGCGGCTTCCTGCGCACTCAGCTCCTCGAACAAGCGCAGCCGCACGATCTCGCGCAGCGGCGGGTCGAGTTGCTCGAGGGCCAGTTCGAACTGACGCGCACGTTCGACGTTCGACGCGACCCGGCTCGGCGTCGTCGACTGCGGTGGCAGGTAGCCGGCCAGGGTCTCGCCGTGGCCGAGTGCGGACAGGCTGCTGGTGCGCACGCGGCCGCCGCGCTTGATCCGGCCGAGGCTGCGCACCGCTTCGTGGACGCGGTTCCTGGCGATCGCCAGCAGCCAGGCGCGGTACTTGGTCAGGTTCACCCACTCGTGCTGCTGGCGGTCGCGCCACGCCATCCACAGGGTCTCCTGCCAGACGTCCTCGACGGCGACCTCGAGGCGCGCGCGCGGGCCGAGCCAACTGCGGACCAGCACGAACACGTTGGCCGCGTCGATGCTGTCGATCAGCCTGGCCCAGGTCGTGGGCTGCAGGTGCGGCGCACCGGGCTCGGCAGGGGTCGACATGCAGGTCCGACAGGATAACGCATCCCGGCCGGACCTGGGCAGACGGGTGTTCTGCCCGGGCCCGGTCGGTGGCAGCCACCGATGGCATGGCCGTCTGGTAGACTGGCCCCTCCATCCAACCGAGGAGGTTCCGATGCTGGTTCTTCGCTGGGCCGGGTTGTCTTGCGCGGCAATCCTGGCGATCCCGTTGGCCGCTCAGCAGGCGGCATCCCTGGCTGCACCCGTCCAGCTGACCGCCGGTGGCAAGGTGATCGACACGATCGCCGACATCGGCCACGCCGGCCCCATGCTGGTCGACCACGACGGCGACGGCAAACCCGAACTGCTGGTCAGCAGCTTCCGCGGCTCGATCCGCCGCTTCGCCAACACCGGCACGCCGGCGGCGCCGCAATGGCAGGAACAGGAGCCGCTGCAGGCCGGCGGCAAGCCGATCCGGATCCACAACTGGTGATGCGTCGGCATCAGTCCGCAGTTCGCGGACCTCGACGGCGACGGGCATCGGGACATCGTCTCGGGTTGCTATGAAGGGGTTCCCTATTGGCTGCGCGGCAGTGCCGACGGCTACCGGGAACCCGAGCACCTGAAGGACCGCGACGGCCAGTTGATGCACACCGGCCGCTACTACGACCTGGTCAAGAAGGCGCACGTCGACGGCGACGGGCCGGGCTTCCGCGCCTATTCGGCGTACCCACTCGACTGGGACGGCGACGGCGACCTCGATCTGCTGGTCGGCACCGACCGCGGCGGCATCTACCTGCGCGTCAACGAAGGCAGCAAGACGGCGTTCGCGTTCGCGACCAAGGTGGTGGAACTCAAGGCGACCGACGGCAAGTTGCTGGCGGTGCCGGGCGGCTACCAGATGCCGGTCGCGGCCGACTGGGACGGCGACGGCACCTGGGATCTGGTCTCGGGCAGCCAGGACGGCAGCGTGTACTGGTTCAAGAACGTCGGCAAGGCCGGCGCGCCGCAGTTCGAACCGGCCCGGCTGCTGGTCGACAAGAAGCAGCACAAGCAGCTCGGCGGCCGCACCCAGGTGGCCGTCGCCGACTACGACGGCGACGGCGACCTCGACCTGCTGGTCGGCGACAACCACCAGGGCATGGACGGCGACAAGGTCGCGTTCCACGGCTACGTGTGGTATTTCGAGCGCAAGTGACGCGCAGTTCGCCAGGTCTGGTCCAACCCCTCGGTCTGGTCGGCATCGGTGCGGCGGCGGTCCTGGTGCCGTGGTCCGCCAACGCGCTCGACTGGACCGAGGCTGGGGTGCACGACGGGCTGTGGTACGCCGCCGCGCCGTTGTTGCTGGCGCTGCTGCCGAGCCGGCGAAGCGGTCGGCAGCCGGCGCTGATGCTCGCTGGCGCTCTCGTGCTGGCGGTCGTCGCGATCGAACTGCCGACCGTCTGGGCCAACGCGATGCAAGACGCCAGCGGTGGCGTCGCGGGGTTGCTGCGCCACTACGCACGGCTGCACTTCGCGGCCTTCGCCGTGGTTGCGCTGGCCGGTGCCGGGCTGCTCGTGCACGGCCTGCGCGCGGCGGATGCAGCGGCGCCGGCAGCTGGCGATGGAAGTCCACGAACCGGCGGATAGACTGCCCTGGTGGGCGACAAACGCCGATTCGAGCTGTTCGCGGACTTCGTGGTCGAACGTTTTCCGGCAGCGCGGGCCGTCTACGACGTCGCCGGCGGCATGGGCAAACTCAACGTCGCGCTGACGGCGCGCGGCTACGACGTGCTGACCTTCGACACCCGCTGGAAACGCGCCGAGGTGCGGTACGCCGAGCGCTGGTTCACGCTCGACGAACCGTGTGCGTGCGACCTGTTGGTCGGCATGCATCCCGATGGCGCGACGCGGGTCGTCGTCGAGTACGCCGCCCGGCACCGGCGCCCGTTCGCGGTCGTGCCGTGTTGTTCGGACAACGGCATGAGCTACAAACCATGGCTGCGGCACCTGGCCGAGCTCGGCAGAGAGCTCGGTCTGTCTGTCGACGAAGCGCAGTTGCCGATGCAAGGGCGCGCGAAGGTGCTGGTCGGGGTGCCGGTGGGGGCTGGGTAGTCAGGCCGCCGCCCGAGGCACGCTTCAGCCGGGCGACCGCCGCCCCGGGCCGATGCCGGCCAGGATGGCGCGCCGGTAGCGTTCGCTGGCATCGCGCAGCGCCGGCGCGAAGTCGAGATACTCCCCGATTGCTTCGGCACGGAAGCGGACGAACTCGCTGCGCGGGCCGGCCAGCAGGATGCCGTCGCGGGCCACCTCGTAGCGCAGGACCGTTGAGGCCTGGTCGAGCCGCACCAGATCGACCTCGCGGCCCGCAGCAGCAGTCAGGTCGACCTGGAAGGTCAATTCGTCGCCAAGCGAGAGGTCGGAGTCCCCAGGGATCCAGCCGATGTCGACGTCGCTGTGGTCGTGCATACGGCCTTGCGCCGCCGAGCCGAACAACACCACCAGCCGCGCCGGCGGGCCGGCGGCGATCGTGGTGGCCACGCGGTCGGCGGCGAAGTCCATGCAGCCTCGACGGTACGAACCTGGGCCGGGTTGGCCAAGGTGGTGAACCTGGCAATTCGGCCACACGACGGCGACCGGCAAGGTTGCGCTCGTTGCGCTGGCGCACGCGAGCTGCGACACCCGGACTGGCCGCGGTGCCGCTGCGGCGGCACGATCGGTGTTACGATCGGCTCCGCATGAGGTAGCGTTGCCGTGGCGCCGCCACCGCAGGTCCCCCCGCAGAACGAACGAATGCGCGCCGTCCTCGTCGCCTGCTTGCTGTTGCTCGCCGCGCTCGGTTGGTGGCTCTGGCCAGCCGAGGCCGCGCTCACGCGCGATGTCGGCGAGGTCGATCGAGTACAGGCTGTGCTGGCGACTGGCGATGCCGAACCGCCAGCTTCGCGCGAACTCGCCGCCGGGGGCGCCGCACTTGCAGGCGAAGTCGCGGCGCTGCCGCCAACACCGTTTGGCTTGTGGTTCGCGGTCGTCGATGCAGCGGGTTCGCCGACCCCAGGCGTGCCGATCCAGGTGGATTGGGATGGTCAAGACGACCACGACGGCGTGAACTGGCGGGGTCGTGGGGTTTGCGACTCGGAGGGTCGTTTCGGAACCCCGCTGCGTTCCGTTGCCGCAGTGCAGGGCGTGGAGGTGACGCTGCCGTACTTTGGCAGGGCCGAGACCGTGCACACCCTGCAGTCCTCGCGCAAACGTCCCGACACCGTCCTGCTGGTCGCGCCAGGCATCGCCGACCTCGCGGCGCGTGTCGTCGACGCCGATGGGCATGCCGTGGCCGGAGCGCGTGTCGACGTCGAGCATGTCGCGACGTGGCTCGAGCCCGGACGCAATGCCCTGCAGGTGGAAACGCGCAGGGGGATCAGCGATGCCGACGGCAACGCGCGGCTGTCGGTGCCAATCGGTCGTGCCGCGGTGCGCGTGGTCGCGCCGGCCCACTACGCCGATTGTTCCTGGCAGTGTGAATTCCGTCCTGGGCACAACGAATTGGTGCTCGAAGTCGATGCCCTTGCCGAATGGCGCACCGTGCCGGTCACCGTGTGGATCGCCGGTGAGCTCGCCGGTTGGCCGCGATACTCGGCGGAGGTTGAGCGGATGCGGTCGCGGCGACCGCAGCCCAACGTCGCTGCCGTGGTTCCCGAACGGCGCTGGCTCTATCCGTCGAACGTGCCGCGCGACGACGGGTCGGATTCGCTCGCCGGGGGATCGCCCCCTACGTCGAAGCCAGCGCGCGAATGGGTGTACGCGTTTCGTGTGCCACCGGGTGACTGGCACCTGCGGCTCGAACTGCCGGGTGCGGAGACCTTCGCGCGTGGGATCGGCGCCGACGAGGCCGCCGTGCGCGTCGAGTTCCGGCCGCCCGAACCGACCGCGATGTTCTCGTTGCGCGGCACCGTGCACACGGCGGCGGGGGAGCCGGCGGAAGGTGCCGAGATCTACTGGCACACGCTGTCGGAACGGCCATCCGAGCGTCTGGTGGCGCGCGCCGACGCCGAGGGCCGGTTCACACACCGGGTGCCGGTCGGCGACGGTGGCTGGGTGGCCGCGTGGCGCGGGGACGAGGCACCGGCGTTCGCCGGGCCGTGGATCGGGCCTGGCCGGACGATCGACATGGCGTTGCGCTTGCAGGCGCCCCAGCAGATCGTCGCCCAGCTCGTCGACGCCGCCGGGCAAGGCATCGCTGGTTCGCTGCGCCTTCGGAATCCCGAACTGGCGCATTGGCCGGTCGAGATGCAAGGTTGCTGGCCAGGCCAGTTCGTGACCTTCCAACGCCTCCCGGCCGGAACCTACGAACTGTGGGCCGAACCCGACCGCGGCGGTTGGCCGGCGAGGCGGCTCGTGGCGACTGGCGCGACGGTCACGCTGCGCTGCGGCGAAGGCCTCGACGACTTCGCGCGTGTCGCGGCGCGCATCGTCGACGCGGCGACGCTGCAACCGCTGCCGTTCGCGGATTGTGGCGAGCGCACCGCCGACGAAACGGGCTGGTTGGGTCTGGTCCTGCCGCCCGGCACTGCTGAAGTCGACTGCGAGCACCCGGGCTACGCCACGCTGCGGGTCCGTTGGCCAGCGCTGCAGGTGGGGCTACACGAACGAACCATCGAATTGCCCCGCGAGCAGGTACGCCGGGTGCGGCTTGTCGACGAGTACGGCCGGGCGATGGCCCGCGCAGAGGTGCAGGCGGTCGATCCGGGTGGTCCCGCTGGCACGTATTGGCCGCGTTCGAGCGACACCGACGACGATGGGCGGGCCGAGCTGCGCGGTCTGCCGGCGGGGACCTTGAACCTGCACGTCGGTCGCCGCGAGCGCATCGACGGTGGGCTGCTGGACACCGGCGAACGCCGCGAATTCGAACTGCCGGCGGACGCTGGCGTCACGGCGACCGCGGTGCTGCGCTGGTCGGATGGGCGGCCGCGCTGAGGGCTTGAAGCAAGGGATCCGCAGCGCAGCGCTCAGACCAGCGCGCTGAGCAGCGTCAGGGCGGGGGCCACTCGGATGCCCTCCGTGGTCACGTAGTCCTTCTTGCCATGCAAGGAGACCTGCCAGGCCGGCGCCGCGGGGAACTTCTCGTGCAGGTAGCGCAGGCTCTTGTCGGCGGCGTCGTCGCCCAGCTTGCATTCGACGAGCAGGATCGGGCGACGCCGATCCACGACCACGAAGTCGACCTCGCGGCCGTCGGTGTCGCGGAAGTAACGAAGCTCGTAGTCGTGGCCTTCGACGTCTTGCTGCCAGTGGACCCACTTCAGCAGATGGCTGGCGATCATGTTCTCGAACCGTGCCGGTGCTTCGGGGACCACCGACCAGTCCCAGTGGTAGTGCTTTTGCGCCTTCTTGATCGCGCGGATACGTGGCGAGCCGAACGGGGCCAGCCGGAAGATCGCGTAGAAGCGATCGAGCACGTCGAGCCAGCGGGCCAGCGTTCGGTGGGCGACCTGCAGGTCCTCGCGGAGCGCATTCACGGACAGCAAGGACCCGACCAGCTCGGGCAGGCGCCCCATCAGCAATTCCATCGCACCGAGGTCCGAGATCTGTTCTTGATCGACGACTTCCTCGCGCAACAGGCGAGTCCGGTACTCGCGGGACCAGCGGCGCGCGTGACGTTCCGAACCCGACAGGAAGGGCTCCGGAAACCCGCCGAGCCGGTCGAGTAGCAGTAGTTCGTCCTGGCTCGTCATCCCCAGTTCGGCGCAGGACAGTGGATGCAGCCTCAGCAGGTGGTAACGGCCCTGCAGGGAGTCGCCGCCGCGCCGGAACTGGTCGAGGCGGGCGCTGCCGGTGACGAGGATCTGCTGAGCGGGGCGGCGGCCGTCCCAGAGCCCCTTGAGCCAGTTGCGCCAGCGTCGGAACTTGTGCACCTCGTCCAGCGCCCACAGGAGGCTGCCGGGCATCTCACCGGCCAGCAGCTGGGAACGGTGTTCGGGGATGTCCCAGTTGCGGTACCCATCGCCCAGGTCGGGCAGCCCGCGAGCCAGGGTGGTCTTGCCGACCTGGCGGGGGCCGGCGACGAAGACCATCTTCCGACGCAGGTCTTCGGCGACCACGCGCGCGAGGCTGCGGGTTGACACGGACGGTTTTGAGTGCATGCGAAATTATCGGCAGACGAATGGTATCGGATGCAAAATCGTCTGTCCATGCCCGAGTCGGGCCGCGACCCTCGCCCTTCACGCGGAGCGTGCCTCGCCCGAGGGCTTCGCCGGCAGCAGGGCGCCAGCGAGCCCAAGCCCGCCGGCCAACAGCAACACGCCGCCCAGCAACCCGAGCAGGAACGAGCCGCGCGCCGGCCGCAATGCGGGCGGATGATCGCCGATCGCCGGCAACCAGCAGCGTTCTGGCTGCTGCCGGTCGACCACCAGGTCGACCTCCTCGTCGACGCGTGGCACACGGAGTGCCGCGCTGGCCGCCCCCCGGCCGGCCGTCGTTCGCTGTCGCCAGCCTGCCACCTCGGCCTCCAGCAGCTGGCCCTGCCACGGGTAGCGGACCCGGGCGACGACCAGCAGGTTCTCGGTGGGCTCCTGGGCGACGGTGTCCTGGGTGCGTTCCTCGCGCACGGACGAGATCGTCGCCGTGACGACGGCATGGCGATCGGCGAGGTCCGGGGCTGGGGCGACGTTCCGCCACAGCAGCCAGCTGCCGAAGGCGACGAGGCACACGGCGAGTACGAGGCAACCACCTTGGCCGGCGCCACTGGGCCTGGTTTCGGGGTTGGAAGAGGCGTCGGCAGCCATCGGCGCAGCGTATGGCGCGGCGTTGGCGAACGCACGCGGTGGGCTGCCTGCTGGAGCTTGCTGCCACCGGGTGGCCAGTGTGCGACACTTTGCCCATGCACGCCTTGCTGCTCGCCGCCGTCGCCCTGCCGCAGGTTCCGGCACCGCCCGCCCCGCCGCTCGCGCACTTCATGTACTCCGCCGGCGACGTCTACGTCGCGGTCGAACACACCGTGCAGCGCGAACAGGACGGACGCATCGGCTTTGCAATCGCGACCAGCCACACCACCGAGCGGCGCTATACGGTGCTGCAAGCCCACGCCGACGGCACCGCCGAGGTGTTGGTCGAAGAGCGCACCGGCCCCCAGCAGTTGCACGAGTACCTGGTGCGCGGCCGCGATGCGCGCGCCGCGCACCTGCAGCGCGGGTTCGCCGCCGACGCGACGGTGCGCGAGCGGGTGTTGCTCACCACGTTCACGCCGAGGTCGTTCCGCAGCGAGCCGGCGCGCGACGAACCGGCGGTGTTCTACCTGCAGGAACTGCCCGAGCTGTGGGGCAAGGCGCTGCAGTTGCCCGGCGACGCGGCGGCCCGCTGGAGCGATGCGCTGCGCAGCGAACGGCTCACGGCCGAATTCGCGTTCACCAGGACCGCGGACACGATCGCGGCCCGAGTCACCACGACGATCCGCGACGACCGGGTCCACGGCGGCGAGCCGCTCGTCTGTCCTCCCGGCAGCCTGCAATGGCGGTTCGACTCCAGCGTGGGCCTGCCGACGCAGTGGCGCTTCGAACTGCAGTACCCACGCTTTCCGATCGACCGGCCGAACCGGCAGGTCGTCACCGGCGAACTGCTGCACAGCAAAGGACTGGAGGACGCCGAACTGGCGGCCTTGCGCGACGACGTGCAGCAGTACCGGCAGGTGCAGGAGGCCTTCTTCGCAGGACGGTTCCCCACCGCACTCGCAGCCGCGGCGGAGTTCGCCGCAAAGCGTGCCGACAGCCGGCTCGCCGCCGCGATGCAGCGGCAGGTCGAGGCGTTCCATCGGCAGGTGCCACGCTACGGACAGACACCCGAGGACTTGCGCGTTCTGCATTGGTTCGGCGGCCAGCCGACCGCGTTGGCCGAACTACGCGGTCAGGTCGTCGTGCTCGACTTCTGGGCGGTCTGGTGCGTGCCGTGCATCGCCGGCATGGGGCATCTGATCGAACTGCAGCAGCGGTACCGCGGCGACGGGCTGCAGGTACTCGGCTTGACGCGGCTCGACGAGCGGCAGACGGTCGACGCGGTGCATACGTTCCACGCCACCGGCTATGCCGCCGCGCACGATGGCGTGGCGATCGACTATCCGTTGGCGATCCTCGACGGCGACCAACTGCACGATTGGTTCGCCGTGCGCGCGATCCCCAAGCTGGTCGTAATCGACCGGCTCGGGCGGGTCTACTGGGAGCAGACCGGCAGTGGTGGACAGGCGAAGCTCGACCGCATCGTCGCCAGCGCCTTGGCCGAACCGCGCTGAGCGTCGACGCGCCTCATCGCCACAACGAGAACGTGCGCATCGCACCTGTCTGGTGCTCGACGACCACGACCAGCGGTTCGGGTACCCGGTCCGGCTGCGGTGGCCGCGTGCCGACGAACACCGTTGCGGTGTCCCCAGGCAGGATCTGCTGCAGCAAGAAGCGATGCAGGCCGGTGTCGTTCTGCCAGAGAAGCTGGCCGTCGTCGGTGCTGCGCGCGACCACCAGGGTGCCGCCAGTGGCCGACGTCGCGGTGTACAACAACACCGCCCCCGGCGGATCCTGCAGCCGGAACGGCTCGCTGTACCGGTCCTGCCGCAAGAACGCCGCCTGGTGGTACTCCTCGCCGCGCAATTCGGCGATCCGGGCGACGCGGAAGTACTGCCCGCTGCTGTCCGCCTCGACGTCGGCCCTCTGGAACCGCCGCGCGGCCTTGCCAGGGGTGCTCGGCACCAGCCGCCGCACGAACTGCCGCGGCCCATAGCTGCGTTCGACCTCGGCCGGGGCCAGCATGCCGAGCCAATGATCCGCGCCGAGCAGATACCCCGCGGCGAGGCAATCGTCGTGGTTGGGCCGCAAGGGGCCGGTCGGCTCGCCGCGCAAGCCTGAAGGCGCTGCCTCTGCCCGCGCGACGGCGCCATTGGCGAGGTCGATGCTGCTGACGCCGACCGCCGCGACCCACAACCGGCTGCCATCGCTGCCGAGGATGCGCGCCAAGGCGAACTCGCTCGGCCGCAGCCCGCGATGCACCTCGACCAGCCGTTCGGGGCCACCGTCGAGCGGCATCAGCAGCACCGACAGCGTGAAGCGGTCCTTGCCGGCGTCGCGGTGCAGGCTTGGCACGTAGGCCTCGAGGCGCTGTAGCCACGTCGCCACGTGGCGGTCGGTGCGCACACAGACGCCGACTGGGGCGGTACTGCCCGGCTGGATCGAGAACATCGTCGTGACCAGGTGGTAGACGGCTGCCGCCAGCAGCGCGACGATCAGGACGGCAAGACTGAGGAGCATTCGCCAGCGGCGGTAGCGTGCGTAGAACTCCCGCGCGCGAACCTGCGGATCGGCAGCGGGAGGTTCTGGTGCGTGGTCGGCGGGGGCGGTCATGGGGCGGACCCGAGGTCAGCCGGAGATGATGGTCGGTGTGACTTCGGAAGTTGGCTTTCGAGATGGTCTCAAGACGTGGGTGGCGTGGCCCGAACGTATTGGCATGGCGCGACTTGCCCCGAACTGCTCCATGAACAGGGTCGTCCGGTGTGGATGCCATCGGGGCATGGCCGGCGCGCACCAGCACCTCAGGCGGGGCCGATCGATGGGCCATTGCGCTCATACTCGTCGAGAGCCCTTCGACCCCCCTTGACGCCTCAGCGCAATCGCCACTACGGTGTACGGGGCAGGAAGCGTCCATGGAGTCAGAGAGCGAACCAGCCGATCGACCGCTGCGCGACGTGCAGTTCCAGCTCGCGCGCTGGCGGTTGCCGGACGGCGTGGGGGCAGACGACATCCTTGCCGAGGCGTGGCTGCGCTGGCGGCGCGCCGCAGAGGCCGGTGGCAACCCTGCCGGCGGCCCCGTCGCAGGTCAACTGCTGTGCATCGCCCGGAACGTCTGGCGCGAAGCTTGGCGAAAGGTGCGGCGCGATCGCCGGTGCGCGTCGGCCTACGACCCGGACTTGCTGCCGTGTGCCGGCGGTGCAGCTGGCGGTGACGAGGTTGCGCGGTCCATGCTGCAACGGTGGCTCGAGCAGTACCTGCCAAGCGTTGCCGTACAGCTGCTGCTGGCGGTTCGCTGGGACGGTTGTTCCTGGCGAGAGGGCTTCGCCTTGGTCGGGGTCGGTGGCCGCGAGGCGCTGGGGCTGCAGCGAAGAATCTTGAGATTCTTGTCGGATCCAGGGGTGCGGAAGTCATTTGTATCTTGGGTGGCGAAGTCCGACTTCCCTTCCCTTCCCTTCCCTTCCCTTCCCTTTTTAGGGGATTACTTGCATTATGAAAATTGTCGACGCTCCAGCGGGGGATTCGCATGATGTCCGTACGCTAACGTCGTCAAGGGCAAGGTGTGGTGGCGATGCTGGCCTGACGTGCTTGGTGCCTAATCATGAGCATGGTCGCCATTGTGACGTTCTGAGGGATTGGAAGGGTTTGTGTTTGGTCGCGGAAGTCCATCGATCGCGGTCATCACGCATCACGCCGAATGAGTTTTCGGATTCATATACAATAGCGTGCTCCGCTCAACAATCTGTTGCTGCTCGGCGGGTTTCCGTATCAAGCTCGGTAATGAGAATAAGTAGGCAGATGAATTTGCGTTGCGTAGGGGTGTGGATATGTTTGGTTGTGGCGGTGCTGGGGTTGTCTGCATGTGATTCGGCGAGCGATGCCGACGATGGTGGTGATGTTGCATTTCGCGATTCCTCCAATGTGGACCGCGGTGCATCCCCAGCTTCGGGATTGGCGAAGTACTTGGAGTGTGGCGATGTTGCCTCATTCGTGGTTGTTGTCGGCTGTGGTTTGTCCTGGCGTAGTGCTGCGCCCGATGTCCAAGAGGCGTTCTGCCGTGCGTTCTCCCTCAGTCGCCAGATGTACATCGAGCTGCACCTGGAAGCCTGCTCAGCTGTCGCCTTGGAGTTGGCTAAAGATGAGGCGCTGCATTGCGGATATGCGCATTGCGTATATATGGGTCTTGAACCCGTTGCGTCGTCTGTGGGGGTGTCAGATAAATGTCTAGAAGTTGTAATGTCCTCTCGCGCTGCCTGCGAAGAGGTTGTTTCGGCGACCAGTAAAATGCTCGTCGAATTTATGAAGTAAGCTACAGATTTGGAGGTTGCCATGGTGCTGAGTTGCTTTGTCTCGCTTGTTTCTATGTTGGTGGGTGTCGATATGGGGGTTCGCGTGCCGACCCCCCATTCGATTGTGGAGGCAGAGGGTCGCGTTCGTTTTTCCTCGCTTGTGATGACTTGCAGCCTTAACGAATTGCAGATGCCTCAGCTGGGCGGCGAAGAGCCTGGGTGCCCGCATTGCAGTCCGCATATCCCTTCGTCTGCCAGTCCAACGTCGAGTAGCGTGCCTATCACGCAGGTCGTGGTTTCTGGTTCGGTTGTGCCTGGGTCGCTGGTTGAGGGGCAGTGTTCCCCTCCTGTGGATTGCGCGATTCGAAACTGCTCGGCACAGATCGAGGTCTCGATCGTGAATAGCACTGGATATTCTCTGACTTACCAGCAGTCGCCAAATGGGTTTCCGGCCCCTCGAGTTATTCCGCCGGGCATACCGCCACCCGTGGGCGTCATATCATATGACGTGGATAAGCCGTGCAATTCCGGTATAACCTATACGATAACGTTTTCCGGGTCTACGGGGGTGCCACCTAATCCTTTTGCCGCCACGCTGCAATACCAGATCGGATGCAGCAAATGTCTTTAGTCTATGTGGGTGGGCATGCCCCACTTCGTATGGCTCAGGTGAGTTGCAAGCTTTTGTCGCGCCCTGAGTATTATGCTTTTAACGCGGGCGCCACGTGTTTTGAATGGAAATATGGGCAGAGTGTTCGGGTGTGGATCGCAGAAGTTTCCCAGTTTGCTTGTGGTGCCCTGTGCAACATTTCTGGCGCATGTGTCGCGGTATGCGTCTGCAAGAGGGGGGGAGATGAGGATGCTGCTTGCCGAAATTCCAGCTTCAAGCCGCGACGTAGTCTTCTTGATTTTCCCGTCACCGGGATGCCCCTATTCTTCGGCCTGACAATGTCACTAGTGGGAGATGTCGAGTGATCAACCGACTTAAGTCCGTGGGTGGTCCCTTTGGAAGTCGGTTGCGACTCCTTGCCTCCTGGTTGCTCGCCGCGACCCTGCTCGCCAGCCTTGGTGTGGCGGTATGGTGCGGCAGGTCGGACAACCTCCGGGGCGTTACCGCCCAGGGCTCCACGGTAGGAGTTCAGGGCCAGGCGGGCACCGTCGACAGTGAAGGTGGTGGAGAACTCGTCTCCCGTCCGCCGGATCGCGCGCCTGTTGAAGCACCAACATCACACCGGAATCGAGTTGCCACGGTGGATCTGGGCGACGAGGTGGTTGGTGCTCGCCTGGTGACGGCTCGGTGGTTCGAAGGGATTGCCGATTCCGCCGTTCGGATGTTCGCCGGCGGGAGTGAGCTCGACCGAGTGCGGAGGAGAATCGAGGTGGCCGTACCGAACGGGGTGGCCGGCGACTGCTTCCTGCTGATCGGCGATGGCGGCAAGATTGCTGTCGTTCGGTGCGATGCGCCGCAAGGCGACAGCTTCAGCGTCGGCAAGGTCCTTCTGCTCGAGACCGGAGAGGTCTCGGGTGTCGTGAGGTTTGCCTCAGGGTTGCCGGCGCCAGGAACGCGCGTTGTCGTGCGGCCACACAGGAAGGTCTTCACGGATGTCGATGGTGCGTTGTGGGAGGGATTGGCGGGACCGGATGGCCACTTCGTGATTCCTGGAGTTCCCTACGGTGAGCACCTTTTCGAGTGCCATGGCAGTGGTGTCGGCGAGGGCGTCGTGCGCGTGCGAGCGCCGAAGAACGGGCTCGACGTGGTAGTCGCCCCGGCATCAGCAGTGCTCAGCGGCAAGGTGATCGGGGACGACCTGGCGCGTGAAGATGTGGCGTCTGTCGTATGGCGCCTGGCCGGGCGACAAGAAGTGGCTTTCTCTGGAGGCGTGCACATCGCAGCTGGAGGCGACTTCTTTCTCGATCTGCCCGGTGTAGACCGTGTCGACCTGGGGGTGATGACGCGCGATGGTCTGGTGCGCTATTGCGCGCTCGATGTGAGCGTTCCTCAGGTAGGAATCGTACTGACGCGACCGACCCTGACTGCGGTCGCCCTTCGGGTCGTAGGGGCGCCTGAGTCCGTGGCTCGATCGTCCACTTTCATGGTCGGAACCGATGATCCGCACGTTGGACGCTTGGTAGCTTGCTCAAGTGACGAGTCGGGTGTGCGTGTCGTCAAGGTCTGGCCGGGCGAGTACGAGTTCGTTGCAGTGCCTCCCGACGACAGGTGGGCGGGTGTCGCACGGCGCGTCATGGTCCCCAAGAGCGCGGTTTCCGTCGATGTGGTGCTCGATCTCGTCCCCTTGCAAGAGGTCTCCATCACCTGTGTGGATCGCGACGGACGGCCGGTCCCAGGCGTGCGCTTGACTGTCTTCGAAGTAGCCGCTGCGGGAGATCTGGTCCAGCGACCGCAGTCGGTGCTACCACGACCACGGCTCGGTGTCGACAAGTCCGAATGGCGGGTCGAGAGCAACGAGCTCGGAATCGCCCGATGGGCTGGTGCAAATCTGGAAGCAAGGTACTTTTGTGTGCAGGCCAATTGTCCAGGTTTCGTGCGGACGAAGATTCCTGGCCGCCATTTCGGCCGCGGGGTTCCCGTGACTCTCGTTCTCACCCGCGGTTGTCGACTGCAGGTCGATGTCGGTGTCCCTGGCGGATCCGACGCGTACTGGCGTGATTTCCATTTGGCCGTCGAGGTCGCTGGGGAATGGTATCCGTCGCAACGGATGTCTGCCTGCCCGAATGTGCGACGTGGTGTCCTGGAGATCGGCGGGCTGCCAGAGGGAACGGCGAAGGTGCGGGTCGGCAACAAGAGATCGGGGTGGTCGGCTACGACCGTCGCGGAAGTCCAGCTGGTCGAGGGTCGCGAGGCGGCGGCGCGGGTGGATCTCGGTGCTTGGAGTCCCGTTCTCTCGGTCTTGTTTGTCCAGGAGGACGGCAATCCGGCCGGTGGCAGGAAGTACTTGCTGGCACCATTTGGGTCTTCGATACACGAGGTTGATGGATACATCGTGGAGACCGATGCAGCGGGTGCGGCGCAAGTGGAGGTTCCGGCTGGGAGCTATGTCTGGCTGCGTGGGGAAGGCAACGGTCCGACGGAGCGTTGGCTGTATGGCACCATGCAGGTTCCTGCATCTGCTGGATATGTCGTGGATGTTCGGGCCTACGAGATCTCCAGATTACTCGTCGATGCGCAAGGTGTGCCTCTCGCGAATCGACGTATAGAGATATCATCCGCCGTGTGGGGAGATGACGTCTTGACGAGCGATGCCCGTGGTCTGATCTCGAGCAAGCGAGGTCCATTCGGGGAGTTTCGAATTCGGGCAGGCGATTTGCAGGCATTGGTGGCCCCGCAACGAGCTCCGGCAGAGGTCCTTCGAACGGTTCTCGAGTAGTGGAGCAGCTGTGCGTGTGTCCAATCGAGTGGCGGCCGCGACGGCTTCGCCAGGCCATTCTCAATAGGACGATTCTTGGCGATCCCGTGGGCTTCGACCTGGCAGCTTCACGGCTCTGGTAAGACGATGAAGCGGTCATGGTACGCCCATCCCGCGTGGTGATCCTGCTTCTGGTCGGCGGCGCATTCCTCACCGCTGCATTCCTTGTCGATCGGTTGGACCGTGCCGCGGTGCCACCCGTGGACCCGGTCGACCCCATGGCTGCTCCGGAGCTTCCCGACAGCACGTTGTCTGGATGGGACGTCGAATCGGTGGCTCCAGAACGACACGAAGTGCTCGGCCAGAGGGTGGCGACCGCCGCTACACACCCGGATCCGGAGCCGCCGATCGACTCCCGCGGCGTGCTCTCCGCTCTGGACCTTGAGCGCGCACGGAAGCGGTTGGCTCCCGATCCAGTGAACCGGGCCCTGCTCGCTGCGCAAGAGCGCGTCGAGGCTACCGGCGACCTGGCGGACTACGCGAAGTTCCTTCTGGAGGTGGCCGCTGAGGAGAAGACGCGTGCGGCCGCCGTGATGCTGGAGCGGGGCGAGTACGTAATTCTCCCCGCGTACTCCTCGGTGCCGAAGCTCCCGGATGGGTGCTTGAGCTTTGCCATGCTGGCCTTCCATCGGCGAGAGCCCAAGGAAGCGTGTGATGTCCGCTTCTGCATTCCCCGAAGCGAGTTCCCGCGCTTGGATGCGGCCTGGACAGCCTACCTGGAGGCCTTGGCTGCTGCAGAGGACGAGGAATGTCGGCGGTTCAACCAACTGGACCTGGCGGTGCGGGCCGCCAGGATCAAGGCCCACGACGACGCCTTGCAGTTGCTCACCCGGCAGCAGTCGCTCAGCCAGGCAGAGCTCGAGGCTGCGCTGCGTGCGCGGATTCCTGGCAGGTTCAGGATCGAGCGACGGTTCAGCTTGTTGCGGGTGTGCGATGTGATGCCGCAATGACGAACCCGGCACGCATGCGTCGGCCGATGGTCGTTGGCTCGGCGGTCGAGCTGTTCGGCGGCCTGCAGTTCGCCAGCGCGGATCGCCAGCGCCGCTCGTGCGTACGAACCCGCAGCACACGATAGCACTGCGCGATCTCTCCGGGGTGGCCTCGCGCGGCGGCGTTGCCCCACTTCCGCCCCGCCCCGCCGCCTGCCCCTACAGCGCCGCCAGCACGTCCCGGTTGCATCCGAACCGCGCCAGCAGCTCCT
This sequence comes from Planctomycetota bacterium, assembly GCA_036724695.1. GTDB lineage: Bacteria > Planctomycetota > UBA1135 > UBA1135 > UBA2386 > JACKIC01. Next base: position 3,900 of record DAIMFJ010000046.1, on the reverse strand, counting down.
CCAGGTGCGCCGTGCGCGCTCCGACCGGCATGCCGCCGAGCCGTTCCCGCAGCCGCTGCAGCCCCTCGATCGCCGGGCGGTCGAGCAGCAGGTCCTCGCGCCGCGTCGTCGTGCGCAGTGCGTCGAGCGGCAGGTCGACGTGCCGCTGCGCCAACTCCGGGTCGAACGTCACCTCGGCGTTGCCGCGGTTGCAGAACTCCTCGGCGATCGCCTGGTCGACGCGCGAGCCGGTGCCGGTCAGCACGGTCGCCAGGATCGTCAGCGAGCCACCTTCCTCGCATTTGCGGGCCGCGCCGAACAGTTTCTTCGGTCGCACCACCGCCGCCGCGTCGAGGCCGGCGCAGAGCAAGCGGCCTGAATACCCGAGTTCGAGGTGGTAGGCGCGCGTCAGCGCGGTCAGCGAGTCCAGCGCCAGCACCACGTCGCGCCCGGCTTCGACCAGGCGCTGGCAGCGCGCCAGCGCCAGCTCGGCGATCGCCACGTGCCGCGCCGACGGCTGGTCGAACGTCGACGCCACCACGTCGGCACGTTCGTGGCCGCCGAGCGCGCGCCGGATCGCCGTCATCTCCTCGGGCCGCTCGTCGAGCAGGCACAGGGCGACGTGCAGGTCCGGGTGGTTGGCGAGCAGGGCGGTCGCCGTGTCGGCCAGCAGCCGGGTGCGCCCCGAGCCCGGCGGTGCGGCGATCAGCACCCTCTGCCCCTTGCCCCACGGCGCCAACAGGTCGATCGCGCGCAGCGTGCGGTTGCCGTGCGGTCCGTCGAGGTGCAGCCGTTCGTCCGGCAACAGCGGCGTGCGCGCCGCGAACGGCACCCGCCGCCGCAGGGCCGCCACGTCGCCGCCGTCGATGCGGTCGACGTGCAGCAGCGCGAAGAACTTCTCGCCGCGCCGCGGCGGCCGCACCGGCCCTTCGATCGTGTGGCCGGGTTTGAGGTTCAGCCGCCGGATCTGGCTCGGCGAGACGTAGACGTCGTGCGGGCCTGGTTCGAAGTCGTGCTGCGCCGAGCGCAGGAACCCGAACCCGTCGGCGACCACGTCGAGGATGCCCTGCGTCCAACCCAGCCCGTGCCGCGCCAGCCGGTGGGTCAGGATCGCGTGCACCAGTTCGCCGCGCGTCAGGTTGGGCAGCAGCTCGAGGCCGAGCGTGCCGGCGTGGCCCAACAGGTCGTGCGCGGTCAGCCGCTGCAGGTCGTCGAGGTCGGCGGCGGCCTCCCGGCGGGCGGCCAGCAGGGATTCCTCGTCGCCGGCGAACTCCTCGTCCGGCTCGGGCGGCAGGTCGGTCGAGAACGGATCGGCGGGGTTGCGCATGCTCATCGGCTGGCCAACGTGGCCAGGTACTCGGCGACCTGCCGGGCGGTGTCGGCGAGGCTACCGCCGTTGTCGATCGTATGCGCGGCCCGCGCCAGCTTCTCGCCGAGCGGGGCCTGCGCCGCCTCGCGCCGCTCCAGCTCGCCGGGTGCCCAGCCGCGCGCTGCCGCCCGGGCAGCCCGCACCGCCGCGGGTGCCGCGACGAACACCACGTGGTCGCACCAGGCCACCAGCCCGCCTTCGAGCAGCAGCGGCGCGTCGAGCAGCACCGACTGCCCGGCGGCACGCGCCGCGGCCAGTTCGGCCAGGATCCGGGCCCGGATCCGCGGGTGCAAGATCGCCTCCAGCCGCCCGCGCGTCGCCGGGTCGGCGAACACCCGCTGCGCCATCGCCGCCCGGTCCAGGGCCCCGTCGCGGACGATGCCGGCGCCGAATTCGCGCTGCAGCTCGGCCAGGACCGCCGGCTCGGCGCTGGTCTCTCGGGCGATCGCGTCGGCGTCGACGACCGCCAGTCCATGGCTCAGGAAGCACCCCGCGACCGCCGATTTCCCGGCGGCGACGCCGCCGACCAGGCCGACCACCACGGGGGGCGTCGGCCGGAACGGGGCGGCTTCCTGGGTGGGGGGCGGCACGTGGGCATGGTCGGCGACCGCGCGGTTTCGGGCAAGTCGAAGGCAGGCGCCGGCTTGACCCGGGGCGCCCCACCTTTCTAAGATCGCCGTTCCGCGCCTCCTCCCGGATGCTCCCTTCCCAGGGGGTGTCCACCGCCCGTGCCCTCGGGCGGGCGCGGACGACAGCCACCCAGTCCGACGACATCCCAGTCCGAGACACTCTCCCTCACCGCCGCCCCGCGCGGCGTGACCCCCGAACAGACCCCATCGGAGCCGGTTCCAATGCACAATCGTCAGAGCGGCGCAGCGCACGTCCCTGTCATGTTCTTCCTGATCCTCCTGGTGATGTTCCTGGGAGCGTTGGGGTTCGCCTGGATCAAGGTGACGGAGAACGGTGAGATGATCCGCGAACGCGATGCGGCGTTGGCCAGGTCGACGGCCGCCGACAAGCAGAAGTTCCTGGTCGAGCACTACCTCGAGGACCTCGGCCGCGTGGTCGGCAAGCCCGGCAAGTACGCCGGTCGTTCGACGTCGGACTACGGCGGCGCGACCCTCGAGCACGCCCTGCTCGTGAACCCGGCCGACCTGCAGAAGCTGATCGACGACGCCTGCACGGCGGCTGGCGTCTCCAAGTCGACCGGCCTGGAGAACGTGTTCGGCTCGATGGTGCAGCGCATCTCGGCGCTGCAACAGCGCGCCGGCGAAGCCGAGGTCGCGCGCGACAAGGCGATGGCCGACCGCGCCGAGCTCGACCGCAAGTTCCAGGCGGCCACCACGGAAGCGTCGGCGAAGGCTCGCGAGTTCGCGCAGAAGCTCGAGCAGACGATCGCCACGTTCGAGACCGAGAAGAACGACCGCACGCGCCTGATCGGCCAGCTGCAGCAGAACTTGAAGGACAAGTCGGACGAGCTGTCGACCGAGAAGGAGAACGCCGCGACCCGCGAGAAGGAGCTGACCAGCCAGATCCGCAAGCACCAGATGCAGAACTCGGCACTGGTCGCGCGCGATGCGATGCGCAACCCGATCGACTCGGCCGACGGCAAGGTGATCGTCGCGCGCAGCGGCATCCCGACCGCGTTCGTCAACCTTGGCAAGAAGGACATGCTGCAGCCGGGCACGATCTTCCGGATCAAGAACCCGAACAGCGACTCGATCAAGGCCTACGGCACGGTCACCCGCGTCGAGGAAGAGCGCGCCGAAGTGGCGCTGTCGGCCGTCGTCGATCCGATCGGCGATGCGGTCCGCGAAGGCGACCTGCTGTTCAACGACCTGTACACGCCGCGCGTCTCGCGCACGATCTTCCTGATGGGTCGCTTCTCGGCGCCGTACAACAAGCCGGAACTGACCGACCTGCTCAAGCGCCTCGGCAACAAGGTCGTCACCAAGATGGGCCCGGGCGTCGACACGGTGATCCTGGGCGATGACCCGGTCAACGAAGCCGGCGACGGCTTCGACAAGGTCACCGAGAGCGAGGAGTACAAGGAAGCGCTCGACCTGCGCGTCGAGTTCGCGACGCTGCGCAAGGTGCGCGATCTCATCAAGCTCTAGGCGCCAGGCGCCTAGAGCCGATTGGTCCGCCCGGCTGCCGGTTCTTGACGCCGGCGAAGCAGGGCAACGGGCCGGCGCACGCCGGGCGGGGAGGCGGCGCCAGAGGGCGCCGCTCGCCGTTCCTGGGCCGGGGGGCGATCTTCCGCCCGGCTGCCGGTGCCGATCTTCCGCCCGGCTGCCGGTTCTTGACGCCGGCGAAGCAGGGCAACGGGCCGGCGCAC
>DAIMFJ010000046.1:0-114 GCA_036724695.1 Planctomycetota bacterium | reverse complement strand
GCCGGGCGGGAGGCGGCGCCTGAGGGCGCCGCGGGACGATCCAGGGCCGGGGGCGATTTGTCCGCCCGGCTGCCGGTTCTTGACGCCGGCGAAGCAGGGCAACGGGCCGGCGCA
>DAIMFJ010000045.1:0-22093 GCA_036724695.1 Planctomycetota bacterium | reverse complement strand
CAGAAGGGCATCACCTACCTCGAGTCGCCCCGCAACCCGTACGCGGTGTGGCGCTACCCGCCGCGCGACAACGACAACGACACCTCGGTCACCGGCAGGTGCATCATGGCGTACGAGTCGGGCAAGTTCTTCGGCCTCGACATCAACAAGACCGCCCTCGAGATGTCCGCGGTCTGGCTCGACCAGGTCTCGGATCCGACCGGTCTGCACGGCTACAGCAAGCAGGGCGAACTGAGCTCCCGCAAGCCCGGCGACCACGGCACGCGCTTCCCGGTCGAGAAGGGCGAGTCGATGACCGCCGTCGGCCTGTTCTGCCGCTTCTTCATGGGTCAGGACCCCAAGGAGAAGCCGGTCATGAAGGCCGCCGCCGACCGCATCCTCGCCAAGCCGCCGCTCTGGGACGAGAAGGCCGGCACGATCGACCACTACTACTGGTACTACGCGACCTACGCGCTGTTCCAGTACGGCGGTCGCCACTGGACCGAGTGGCAGAAGAAGCTCGACGCCGCGCTGATCAAGACCCAGCACCGCGACCCGGCCAAGAAGAACCTGTACGGTTCGTGGGACCCGATCGGCGCCTGGGGTGAGGACGGCGGCCGCGTCTACAGCACCGCGATCCTGACGCTGACGCTCGAGGCGTACTACCGGTACAGCAAGCTGGTCCGCGTCGAAGAGAAGAAGTGAGCTTTCCGGGTGGCGGTTCGCACCGCCCCCCGAGCCATTCCCGCGGCCCCCGTTCCTCACCGAGGAACGCGGGCCGCGCTCGTTTCCGGGACCGTCGCAAGTCTCGCCGGGAGACGGACTTCGTCGTGTTCTTCGACAGCCGGGGGGAGCGTTCGACAACCAGCCCGGCGACCGCCCGCGGCAGCCGCCGATGGCATCGGCAGGACCGCCGGCAGCTGTCCCTTTGCAAGATTTCCTGAAGAAGGACTCAAGCGGCAGCCGATGAGTCCCCCGACACGACTCCGGGCTTTCACCCGGGTCAGGCAAAGGAATCGAGGAGGACAGATGGGCCTTCGGGTCAATTCGAACATCGCATCCCTGAACGCGCAGCGCTCGCTGTCGGTGATGACCGAGCGGCTGCAGGCGAACTTCCGTCGCCTGTCCACGGGTTTGCGCATCTCCACCGCGTCGGACGACGCCGCTGGTCTGGCGATCTCCGAGCGCTTCCGCGCCCAGGTGCGTTCGACCAACCAGGCGATCCGCAACGCGCAGGACGGCATCTCGCTGACGCAGACCGGCGAAGGTGCGCTGAACGAAGTCAGCTCGATCCTGATCCGCATGCGTGAACTGGCGATCCAGGCCAGCAACGGCACGGTCAGCGCCGCCGACCGCACCACGCTGCACCAGGAGTTCGCCGACCTCGTCAACGAGATCGACCGCATCGCGCAGTCGACGACGTTCAACGGCGTCAGCCTGCTCGACGGCACCGGGTCGACGATCACCTTCCAGGTCGGCACCGGCACGACGACCGGCATCGACACGATCCAGCTCAGCACGTCGGACACGCTGGCGTCGACGCTCGGGTTGTCGACGCTCGACATCGGGGCGACCGGCCTGCCGACCTTGGCGGTGGCCCAGCTCGACAGCGCGATCAACGCGGTCAGCCGGGTGCGCGGCCAGTTCGGTGCGGCCCAGAACCGCTTGACGACGACGATCGCCAACCTGCAGATCCAGTCCGAGAACCTCAGCGCCGCCGAATCGCGCATCCGCGACGTCGACGTGGCGCTGGAGACCTCCGCGCTGACGCGGAACGGCATCCTGCAGCAGGCGGCGATCTCGATCCTGGCGCAGGCCAACACGCAGCCGCAAGCAGCACTGCAGCTGCTGCAGAGCTAGTCGGCAGAACCCGCGTGGCGCGCCAGCGCGCGCCGCGGGACCGCTCTCGTGCGCCGTGGCAGGCGGCCAGACCGCAGCGCCCGCGTCGGGCGGCGGTCGGCCAGCCGGCGAATCACTTCATGCCGCCGACGGTGCGCATGACCAGGCTCTTGCGACGAGCCGCCGTGTTCTTGTGGATCACGTGGGTCTGCGCGGCCTTGTCGATCACCTTGCAGAGCGACGGCACGAGCGCCGCGGCCTTGCCCTTGTCGCCGGCGGCGACGACGGTGGAGAGGCGCTTCATCGCGCTCTTCAGACGGGAGAGCTTCGCCTTGTTGGCGAGGCGGTTGCGCTCGCTCTGGCGGGCGCGCTTCAGGGCTTGCTTGCTGTGAGCCATCTTGATCTATCGAGGCAGTTGGTACGGTCGGAAGGGAGGGTATCGTCGCTCAGGACTTCAGCGCCGCGACGCGCTGGGCGACGTCGCGGAAACCGATGTCCTGTTCGAGAATGCGGGTGAAGTGCTGCAGCGCGACGTCGCGCTGGCCGAGATCGGTGCAGATCGCACCCATCTCGTAGAGGATGTCCTTGGCGATGGTGCCGCCGCCGGCACCGCCGGCCGCCTGCAGCGCCTTGTCGAACTGGCCGAGCGCCACTTCGGGCAGCTGCTTGGCGAGGAACGCGCGGCCGAGCAGGAACAGCGCCTCGTTCTTCTTGCGCGGGTCCTTGACGGCCTGCTGCAGCTCGGCGATCGCCGCGTCGGTCTGCCCGGCTTCGAGCAGGCTGGCGCCGAGGTCGAAGCGGGCCGCCAGATCCGACGGGTTGCGCTCGACGCGGCGGCGCGCCTCGCCGGCGCGCAGATCGCGCAGCGCCGCGCGCGCGCGCTGCACTGCAGCGTCGTCGCCGCGCTTCTTGGCCTTCTCGACCATCTGCTCCTGCAGACGGATGCGCAGGTCGCCGGCCAGTTCCTGCAGTTCGGCGTCGCCACTGTCGAGTTGCAGCAGCCGCTCGACGAGGTCGAGCGCGCCGGCCAGATCCTTGGCCATCTCGCGCAGCTTCGCGACGCGACGCAGCAGCTTCTTGTCGCCGGTGGCATCGGCCAGCTTCGGTTCGAGCTCGGCGAGCTCCTGCTCGATCTCCTCGGGCGACAGCTGCAGTCGCTCCTGGCGTTCGAGCTGGCGATGCAGTTCCTTGTCCTTGATCAGCTCGCGGGAGCTCTGCGCCTTCTCGATGCCCGAGCTGCGCAGTGCCCCTTCGGCGGCGAGGTCCTTGCGCGCCTTCAGCGCTTCCTGGTCGCGCGGGTCGACCTTCAGCGCTTGCTCGTACATCGCCAGGGCATCCTGGACCTTGCCCTGCTGGTAGAACAGCGCACCGGCCGAACGGCAGGCTTCGAGGCAGCGCGGCTGCGCTTCGGCCAGCGCGGCGAACACCGCCAGCGCCGAACGGTTCATGCCGGCCTTCTGCAGCGCGCGGCCGAGCTTGAGGTTGACGCCTTCGTTGAGCGGATCGAGGGCGAGGTAGCGCTCGTAGTTGCGCGCCGCCGCGGCGGCCTGGCCGAACAACCCGCACACCGAGCCGATCAGCAACGGCAAGCCGCCGCCGAGCACCGCCGTCAACTTGCTGGCCGGCTTCTGCGCGACCTTCGCGAACAGCGCCTTGCGCAACCCCGCGCGCGCGTCGCCGTAGTCGGGCTGGATCTGCAGCACCTGCGAGTAGATCTTGACCGCCAACGCGAAGTTGCGTCGCTTGACGGCTTCGGCGGCGTTCTCGAGGTGCTTGCTGAGGTCCATGCTGGTGTCGGGGGGGCCACCGTCCTACGAACCGGCCGGAACGGGCAGCCGCAGCGGGCGGAGCCAGTCCCTGCATCGGACCTTGACGGCGACGAAAGGGGCGAAGAATCTACTCGGCCCAGCGCCGGCTGGCAACGCCCGGCACCCCCGCCCATGGAAGTTCTCATCTACCCCCACCCGATCCTCCGCCGCGGCGGCCAACCCGTCACCGAGTTCGGCCCCGAACTGCGGGCCCTCAGCGCCCGGATGATGGAGGCGATGTACGAGGAGGGCGGAGTCGGCCTGGCGGCCCCCCAGGTCGGGATCGAATGGAAGCTGCTGGTCCTCAACCCCAGCGGCAGCCGGGACGATCGGTCGGGCGAAATGACCCTCTGCAACCCCCGGATCACCAGGAAGAAGGGCCGCGAGTTCGAGGAAGAGGGCTGCCTGTCGTTCCCGGGCATCCACGCCGAGGTCGAACGCTGGGTGGACCTGACGATCACCTACCAGGACCTCGACGGCAAGGAGCAGCAGCTGGCGACCAGCGGCTGGCTGGCCCGCATCATCCAGCACGAACTCGACCACCTCGAGGGCATCGTCTTCACCGACCGGTTGACCGCGGCCGAGAAGCTGCGCGTCAAGGCCAGGCTGCAGGAGCTCGAGGACCGGTACCGGGCCCAGGGCTGAGCCACGGCCCACCACCGTGCGGCTCCTCGACGGCCTCGACGCCCTGCTGGCCCTGGACCTGGCCGGCACCTACGGCGAAGCGCTCGGCGGCCATTCGGCCGTCGCGGTCGGCGTCTTCGACGGCGTGCACCTCGGCCACCAGCGGCTGCTGCAACAGCTGCTCGAGATGGCGTCGGAGCTGTCGTGCATGCCGACCGTGGTGACGTTCGCGAACCACCCCGACCAGGTCCTGCACGGCCAGGCCCCACCGCTCCTGGTCAGCGTGCCGCACCGGCTGCGGCTGCTGCGGCGCGCCGGCGTGCTGCGGCTGGTGCTGCTGACCTTCGAACCGCGCCTGCGCAACCTCTCCGCCCGCGAGTTCGCCGAGACAATACTCCACAAGTGCCTTCGCACCAAAGGTTTGCTGCTCGGCTACGACTCGGCGCTCGGCCGCGGCCGCGAAGGCACGCCAGCCCGTTTCGCCGAACTCGGCGCGGAGTTCGGCTTCCGCGTCGCCACCGGCCCGCGCTTCGAAGTCGACGGCCAACCGGTCTCGTCGACCGCGATCCGCGCGGCAATCGCCGCCGGCGACCTCGCGCAGGCGCAGCGCTACCTCGGCCGACCGCCCGGCGCGCTCGGCACGGTCGTGCATGGCGACGCCCGCGGCCGCACCCTCGGCTTCCCGACCGCCAACGTCGAGCCGCAAGCCGCCGTGCTGCCGCCGCCGGGCGTCTACGCGGTCGAGGCGATCGTCGACGGCGTCACCTGGCCGGCGGTCGCCAACCTCGGCCAGCGGCCGACGTTTGCCGGCGGCGACGGCCAGAGTCGCCTCGAAGTGCACCTGCTCGGCTTCACCGGCGACCTGTACGGCCGCGAGCTCGAGGTGACGTTCCGGCAGTTCCTGCGCGGCGAGCAGCGCTTCGCGGACGCTGCCGCATTGCGAGCGCAGATCGCCATCGACATCGCCGCAGCCCGCCAGGCCCTGCAAGCCTGAGCCGGCTGCCGGGCCAGCAACGGCCCGATCTCAGCCGCGCGCGAAGCGCAGGTGGCAGACGCCGATGTGGCGCTCGCGGAACCCCGCCTCGCAGTACGCGAAGTAGTAGTCCCAGGCCCGCACCAACGCCCCGCTCGGGTCGCGCTGCACGAACGGTGCCGGATCGGCGAGCAGCCGCCGCCGCCATTCGGCCAGCGTCGTCGCGTAGTGCGGCCCGAAGTCCTCGCAGAACTCCAGGCGCAGGTCGGTGTGCCGGGTCGCCGCATCGACGATCGCCGTCACCGAGGGGATGAAGCTGCCCGGGAAGACGTGCTTCTTGATATAGTCGACGCAGCGCAGCGCCGAGCCGTAGTGCTGGTCTTGGATGGTGATCGCCTGCAGGCCGAGCTGGCCGCCGGGCGCGAGCCGCAGGGCACAGGTGCGCAGGTAGGTCGGCAGATGCCGCGCGCCGACCGCCTCGATCATCTCGCACGACAGCAGTTTGTCGAACGTGCCGTCCAGCGCCCGATAGTCGCGTTCGAGCAACGTGACGCGGTCGGCGAGGCCGGCGGCGCGCACCCGTTCGCTCGCAATGCGGAACTGGTTCTTCGAGATCGTCGTCGTGGTGACCTGCGCGCCGAACTCGCCGGCCGCGGTCATCGCCAGGCTGCCCCAGCCGGTGCCGATCTCGAGCAGGCGATCGCCCGGCTGCAGGTCGACCAACCGGCACAGCCGCCGCAACTTCTCGCGCTGCGCCTCCTCCAGCGACTGCCCGGCGTGCGCGTAGTAGGCCGCCGAATAGGTCATCGTCGGATCGAGGAACTGCGCGAACAACTCGTCGCCGAGGTCGTAGTGGTCGTGGATGTTCTGCCGGCTGCCGGCGACCGTGTTGTCGCGCAGCCAGTGGCCGACCGCGCGCACCAGCCGGGTCGGCAGCGACGACCACGAACCGTCGATCGCCAGCAGCACGTCGCGATCGCGGGTCAACAGTTGCAGCAGCGGCACCAGGTCGGTGGTCCGCCACTGACCGGCCACGAACGCCTCACCGGCGCCGACGTCGCCGCCGAACGCCACCGCGGTCCAGAACGCCGGCGACAGCACCTCGAGCGGGAGCGCGCCGAGCGGCCCCTTCGGGTCGCCCAGCACCCGTTCGCCCTGGCTGTCGTGCAGCACGATCGCGCCGCTGCGCAGCCGCGCCAGCGCCGCGACGATGCGCCGCCGTGCCGAACGCTCGACGAACGTCAGGTGCGTGCGGCGCGGGGCGGCCAGGACCTCGGTCGGCGAGGCGATCAGGATCGATCCGGACATGCAGGAGGGCTAGGGATGGTCGAAGAACGGTGCGCGCTTGCACCACAGCCGCAGGGCGTGCCAGTAGATCGCCAGCAACACCTTGGCGCTGGGCCACGGGTGGCGCAGCAGCGTGGCGGCAAGGGTTCGCCCGTTCCAGGGCCGCCGATGCACCGCGAGCGTCGCGTCGAACACTTTTTCGCCGCCGACAGCCGCGCCGCGGGTGTTCTCCATGTGCACCGCCAGCGTCTCGCCGGGCTCCGTGAACAGCCATTCGTAGCGCTGCTCCATCGGCTGGAAAGGGCTGACGTGAAAGGACTTGGGGAATTCCTTCCGGAGTCGCTCGGGACCGTCGTGGCGGCCGACGACGTAGTGGTGCCGTTCGCCCCACGGGGTGTTGGTGATCTGCGCCAGCACCGCCTCGAGCCGGTCCTGGCGGTCGAAGCAGTAGTAGAACGTCACCGGGTTGAAGGCGAGCCCGAACGAGCGCGGCGTGGTCAGCACCCGCACCGCCCCGTTCGGCCGGTGGCCGAGCTCGGCAGCCACCGCGTCGCGCACCGCGTCGGCGAGCGGCACCTGCGGATCGCCGAAGTAGTCGGCGCGGCGAAACCAATGCAGCGCCGGCCGCCGCGCCGAGCACAGCCAGCGGCCGCGGAACGCCTGGTCCAGTTCGTCCAGGTCGAGGTACCACATCGCCGTCCTGGCCGTGAACGCGTGGTCGACCGCGTCGAATCGCCGGTGCCGGACCGTGCCGACGTAGACGCAGCTGCGCAGCTCCGGCACCGCGCCAGCCATGGCACTCGCCGAGGCACCAGCCGAGCCACCCGCCGCGACCGTCACGGCCCCGACCCGGCCGGGCTGCCCGGACCGATGCCGAAGTCGGCGGCGACGCGCAACGCCGACTGCACTGCGTCCTCGTGGAAGCCGAACCCGCACCACGCCCCGCACAACCAGACGCGCCGGTGCCCGAACAATTCCGGCACCCGCTGCTGGGCGGCGACCCCAGCGCCGTCGAACACCGGGTGGTGGTACACGAAGCGCCGCAGGATGCGCTGCGGGTCGATCGCGTCGGTGTGGTTGAGCGTGACGTTGTAGATCGGCTGGCCCGGCCCGAGTGGGAAGCCCTGCAGGATGTTCATGCAGTAGGTCACCGTCGCGCGCTGCTGCCGTTCGGCCGGCAGGTGGTAGTTCCACGCCGCCCACGCCAGCCGTCGGCGCGGCAGCAGGCTGGCGTCGGTGTGCAGCACGACGTCGTTGGCCTGGTACGGGATCGCACCGAGCACGCCGCGTTCGTGCGGGTCGGCGTCGGTCAGGAGCGCCAGCGATTCGTCGCTGTGCGCGGCGAGCACGACGCCGTCGAAACGTTCGCGGCTGCCGCCCTGCGTCGTCACCTCGACGCCGCCGGCGGGCCCACCGCCCGCGTCACCGCCGCCCGCCAGCCGCCGCACCGCCACCACCGGATCGCCAATGCGGATGCGATCGCGGAAACTGCGCGCCAGCGGTTCGAGGTAGCTGCGCGAGCCGCCGACCACGGTCATCCATTGCGGCCGGTCGTCGACCGTCAACATGCCGTGGTTGTGGAAGAACGACACGAAGAAGCGCGCCGGCATCGCCAGCAGCCGGTCCGGCTCCGCCGACCAGATCGCCGCCATCATCGGCACCAGGTAGTGCTCGGCGAACGCCCGCCCGAAGCGCCCGCGCCGCAGCACGTCGCCGAGCCCGAGGTCGCTGCCCTGGTACTCGTGCGCGACCTTGTGGAAGCGCAGGATGTCGCGCAGCATGCCCAGGAACGACGGCCGCAGGAGGTTGCGCTTCTGCGCGAAGATCGTGCGCAGGTTGCGGCCGTTGTACTCGAGGCCGGTGCGTTCGCAGCGCACCGAGAAACTCATCTCCGACGGCCGCAGCGGCACACCCAGCCGCTGCATCAGCGCCAGGAAGCCCGGGTAGGTGCGGTCGTTGCAGACGATGAAGCCGGTGTCGACCGGCAGCGCGGCCGCGGCGGCCACCGCGGCGACGTCGACGGTGTGCGTGTGGCCGCCGAGCCGCGCTTCCTTCTCGTAGACGACCACGTCGTGGCGCGTCGCCAGCCGTTCGGCGGCGAGCAGGCCGGCGACGCCGGTACCGACCACCGCGATCCGGCGGCGACCAGGGCCGAGGGAACGCTCGGCGCGATTCACGGGCAGCGCGGACTCAGGAGGCACGGCGGGGAATTCGCACGCGCTCCGGCAACGGACGCAATTTGGCCAGGCCACACCACGACATCACCACCAGTACGTACCAGGACAGGTCGACCTGCCACCAGCGGAACCCCTGGCGCACCGTGCCCGGGCACCAGTGGTGGTTGTTGTGCCAGCCCTCGCCGAACGTGATCAGCGCCAGCAGCAGCGAGTTCTTGCTCTCGTCCTTGGTCGGCCAGACCTTGCGACCGAACACGTGGCACAGGCTGTTGATGCACGCCGTGGCGTGGAACAGCAGCGTGGTCGACACGCCAAAGCCCCAGACCGCCATCTGCAGCGGCGAAGTGCCGAGTTCGGGCCACCACGCCTGCAGCCCGTAGCCGAGCCCGAACAGGCTCGCGAGCAGCGTCATCGGCACCACCAGGTCGTGGCGGTCGAGCCAGCGCAGTTCGGGGAACTTCGCGAGGTCCGGGACGGCACTGAGGTCGGTCGCGTAGTTGCGCCGGTCGGCGATCCAACCGATGTGCGACCACGCGAAGCCGTGCGCGTGCGGCGAATGCACGTCGTCGTCGGTGTCCGAGGCGCGGTGGTGGTGGCGGTGGTGCGCGGCCCACCACAGCGGCCCCCGCTGCGTCGCCGCCGCGCCGAGCACCGCGCCGACGAACTGCACGACGCGCCCGACCTCGTACGACCGGTGCGAGAAGTAGCGGTGGTAGAACGCCGTGATGCCGAACATGCGCACCGCGTAGAGCAGCGCACAGACCAGCAGCGCGACCGGGCTCCAGCCGACCACGAACACCAGCAGGCACGACGCCTGCAGCAGCAGGAACGGCCAGATCCGCAGCCAGTCGATGCGGCGCCGTTCGCGGGTCGCCGCCGGCGCCGCGCCGGCCGTGGGGGCAAGTTCCACGCCCACTGGGGCAACTTCCATCGGGGCAGCAGGTTCCAACGGTGCGGGCGGCAGGCGAACGGCAGAAGGGGTCACCGACGCATTCGCCCCGACCGGGCCTTCGGATGCAAGGGCTTGCATCCAAACTACGCACCAATACGAACGATGCGCCATGCCGCACGGCTGGGAACACAATGCACTGCCGCTGCCGCTCGCCTGGCTGCTGCTTGCCGTGGCGTTCGCCCTGTTGTGGGCCCGCCAGCTGCGCACCCACGACGCCACCTCGGTCGACCTGGCGTGGAGTGTGGCGATCGGCGTGCTCGGTGCCGCCTGGGCGGCGCTCGGCAGCGGCGATCCCGGCCAGCGCGCATTGGCCGGCGGACTGGCCCTGGTGTGGAGCGGGCGGCTGTCCTGGCACCTGTACTTCGATCGCGTGCGCGGCCACGCCGGCCGCGAAGACGGCCGCTACCGCGCCATGCGCGAGCACTACGGACCGCGCGCCGGCCTGCACTTCGCGTGGTTCTACCAGCTGCAAGCCCTTGCGGCGTTTGTGTTTGCGCTGCCCTTTGCGGCGCTGGCCGAACATTCCGCCGGATTCTCCGCAACCACCTGGGCCGGCCTCGCGCTGTTCGTGGTCTGCCAGGCCCTGGAGTACCTGGCCGACCGCCAACTGGCCGCGCACCGCCGCGACCCGGCGGCCAAGGGCACCGCGTGCCGGCGCGGGCTGTGGCGCTACAGCCGCCACCCGAACTACTTCTGCGAGTGGTTGTCGTGGTGCGGCATCGCCCTGGTCGCCTGGCCGGCGGCCGGCGCGTGGGCGCTCCTGCAACCAGCCCTGATGCTGTTGCTGGTGCGCTTCGTCAGCGGCGTGCCGTTCGCCGAGCAGCAGGCGCTGCGCTCGCGCGGCGACGACTTCCGCCGCTACCAGCAGGAGACCAACACCTTCTTCCCGTGGTTCCCGCGGGCGACCCGACGACCATGACCGAACACCATCTCGACCGTTGGCTCGAACGCGGCGTGCTGCCCGACTGGGTGATCCGCCGCGGCATCCGCCGCCTGCTGCGCGAGCGCCTCGTGCAAGAACAGGCCCACGACGCCGAACAGTCCGCCGCGCGGCTCGCCGCCTGGCTGGCGGTCTGCGACCAGAGCCCGATCGCGATCGACACGCGCGCCGCCAACGAGCAGCACTACGAAGTGCCGGCCGAGTTCTACGCCAAGGTGCTCGGCCGCCACCGCAAGTACAGCTCGGGTCTGTGGGGCCCGGACACGCGCTCGCTCGACGACGCCGAAGCGGCGATGCTCGACCTGTCGTGCCGCCGCGCCGAGCTGCAGGACGGCATGCGCGTGCTCGACATGGGCTGCGGCTGGGGCTCGCTGTCGCTGTGGATCGCGCAGCACTACCCGAACTGCCGCGTCGTCGGCGTCAGCAACTCGCACAGCCAGCGGCAGAGCATCCTCGAACGCGCCGCGGCGGCCGGCCTCGCCAACGTCGAGATCGTCACCTGCGACATCAACACGTTCGCCGCGCCGGGGGCGTTCGACCGAATCGTCAGCGTCGAGATGATGGAGCACACCCGCAACTGGCGCCGGCTGCTGCAGAACTGCGCCGACTGGCTGCTGCCAGGCGGCAAGATGTTCGTGCACGTGTTCACGCACCGCAGCACCGGCTACCCGTTCGAGGACCAGCGCGGCGACGACTGGATGGCGCGCTACTTCTTCACCGGTGGCCAGATGCCGGCCGACGCGCAGCTGCTGTACTGCCAGGACCACCTGCGCGTCGAGAGCCACTGGCGCGTCAACGGCACCCACTACGAGAAGACCGCCGAGGCGTGGTTGCGCAACTTCGACACGCATCGCGAGGCGCTGCGACCGCTGTTGGCGGCCACCTACGGCGAACGCGGTCCGGCGATGGAGAACCTCTGGCGGGTGTTCTTCATGGCCTGCGCCGAACTGTGGGGCTACCGCGGCGGCAACGAGTGGTTCGTGTCGCACTACCGGCTGCGCAAACCGGCCTGAGGCGGCCGGCGCGGCCGTCAAGGCCGCGTCAGCAGCGTCTGCACGGC
Organism: Planctomycetota bacterium; assembly: GCA_036724695.1. GTDB lineage: Bacteria > Planctomycetota > UBA1135 > UBA1135 > UBA2386 > JACKIC01. The sequence continues at coordinate 10,454 of DAIMFJ010000045.1, read as the reverse complement.
CTGCACGGCGGCTTCGGCCGAACCGGCGGCCGCATCGGCTCCGACGGCCACACCGAGGCCGTCGACGCGGCCGAACACCTCGCCGCCGACCAGGACCGGCGTGCGCCGGGCCGCGCCCCCCTTCTGGTCGATGCGCTGCTGGTCGATGCGCCGGATGTCGGCGATCGTCGCCGCCAGGGTCGACAGGTGCAGCACCATCGTCGCCGAGATCGCGATCACGTCGACCTGGCGGTCCTGCAGCGCCCACTCGAGGTCGCCGAGCGGCATGTTGCTGCCGAGGTGGTGCACGCGGTAGCCGGCGAGCTGCAGCCGCTGCGCGACCATGCGCAGCCCGAAGTCGTGCAGGTTGCCGCCGACCCCCATCGTCAGCACCACCGGCGCATCGGCCGGCGGCGGCGGCAGGTGGTCGTACAGCGACCACAGCACCCGATCGACCAGGCCGCTGCCGTAGTGTTCGTCGGCGATCGGCACTTCGGCCATCAGCCACATGCGGCCGAGTTCGCGCTGCACCGGCGTCAGCACGTGGTCGTGCAGTTCGGCGATGCCGAGCCCGGCCTGCACGGCGCTGCGCACCATGCCGACCGCGTGTTCGCCGCGGCCCTCGAGCACGGCGAGCAGGAAACGCGCCGCCAGCTCGCCGTGCGGCGCCTGCAACGACAGCACGCTCGGCAGCTCGGCCGGGGCCGCGGCGAGGCCAGCGCGCGCCAGTTCGACGTGGCGCACCGCCACGGCTGCGGCGGCGGGCGGCAGTTCGCGCTGCAGCACGCTGCCGATCGCCGCGAGGTTGGCGTCGAGGTAGTCGGCGGGCACGTCGCGGTGCGCGAACGCGACCTTGTACCATTCGACGCTGCGCAGCAGCAGCTCGACGCGGTCGAACGCCACCGCTTCGGCGAGGTGCAGCAGCCGCACCTCGGTGTCGTCGACCGGCCGCGCGAACGTCGGCGGCAGGCCACCGGCGAGCAGGTCGGGGCGCTGCTGCGTCAGCGCGTCGACGACGGCGGCGGCATAGGCGCGCACCGACTGGCGCAGCAGGTTGGCGGCGAATTGGTGCGGCGAGCTCACAGGACAGCGTTCTAGCAAGCGGCCGGGGGGGAGCTCAACAGGCGTCCCGTGCCGCGGCCTGTCGGGCGGATTCGCCGGCGACCGGGTCGCGGATGCAGCAAATCGCGCCGGAAGCGCGAATTCGCGGCGCATTCGGCGATTTCGCGGCCTTTGCATCCGCCGCGGCAACCGCCGCGAACCCCGCGCCGCCACGAGTTCGCCGATCCCAACCCCCACCCCCAGCTCGCCCGACCGGGCGAGCCCACAACGCAGCACTGCCATGAACAAGTTCCTCCTGTTGCCCGTCCTGTCCCTGTCGCTCGTCCAGTTCGCCACCGCGCAAGCCGACGCCAGCGCCAAGAAGTCGACCGCCGAGCAGACGATCGTCGAGATCGCCGTGGGCGCCGGCCAATTCCACACGCTGGTCGCCGCGGTGAAGGCCGCCGGCCTCGCCGACACCTTGTCCGGCAAGGGTCCGTTCACGGTCTTCGCGCCGACCGACGAGGCGTTCGCCAAGCTCGGCAAGGACACCATCGACAGCCTGCTGAAGCCCGAGAACAAGGCGAAGCTGGTCGCGATCCTGAAGCACCACGTGGTCGCCGGTGACGTGCGCGCCGAGACCGCGATCACGCTCGACCAGGCGACGACGATCGGCGGCACCAAGCTGGCCCTGTCGTTCGACAAGGCCAAGAAGACGCTCAGCGTCGGTGGCGCCAAGGTCGTCGCAGCCGACGTGGTCGCCGGCAACGGCGTGATCCACGTCGTCGACGCGGTGATCCTGCCTGCCCAGAACTGAACCCGGGCGCCCCGCGCAGTGGCCGCACTGCCCCACACCATGAGCTCCGCGCCGTCCTTGCGGTCCCACGAGAAAGGTCGTGTAATGCGCTCAGCCTCCGCCCACCGCATGACGGATCCCTTGCTGCCCAAGATCGCTGCCGGCGACCCCGCCGCAGTCGACAAGTTCCTGGCGCGCTACACGAACATGGTGTGGGGCCTCGCGCGGCGCTTCTGCCGTTCGGCGGAGGACGCCGAGGACGCGACGCAGGACATCTTCGTCGAGGTCTGGCGCAGCGCCGAGCGCTACGACGCCACGGCCGGCAGCGAGGTGACGTTCTTGATGACGATCGCGCGGCGGCGGCTGATCGACCGCGCCCGGCGGCAGGGCCGCCGGCCCAACCTCGACCTGCTGGAGGACGCTGGCACGATCGCCGCGCCGGCCACCACCGACCGGGTCGAACTGCACGACGAAGTGCAGCGCGCCCAGGCCGCACTGGCGCAACTGCGCCCCGAACAACGCGAGGTCCTCGACCTGGCGCTCGGCCACGGCCGCACCCACCAGGAGATCGCGGCGACGATCGGCATCCCGCTCGGCACCGTCAAGAGCCACGCGCGGCGCGGGCTGATGCGGCTGCGCGAGATGCTCGGCGTCGACCCGGAGACCGGGGCAGCCGCCACCAGCGGCAAGCCGCAGGGAGGTGCGTCGTGAACCACGAACTCGACCCCAAACTCGAGGCCATGCTCGACGCGATCGCGTTCGGGCACGAAACCGAGCAGTCGCTGCCGCCCGAGCTGTCGGCGGCGCGCAATGGCAAGGACCCGACGAATGGCGATCTGCGCGCCTTCGAACGTGCCGCGGCCTTGGCCGCCGCCGCGTTCGCGGCCCCGGAAGCGCCGCCCGCAGCGGTCGCCAACCGGCTCGCCGCGGCGGCGCTGCGGTTCTGTGCCGAACGCAATGCCGCGGCTGGCGCAGGTTCCGCCGGCTCGGCCTACGCTGGCGCACCGGCGGCCAGCCCCCGCCAGACGCCGAGCCAGGCGAACCGGCCCATGCCGCAGCCGTTCTTGACCTCGGCGACGCGTGCGCCACGCTCGGGGGCCTGGTTCGGCTTCCTGGCCGGTCTCGCCGCCGCGGCGCTGCTGTGGCTGGCACTGGGCGGCGAGCGCCAAGGCACCAACCCGGTCGAAGCCCGCACGGCGCTGCTGACGAAGGCCGATGTGCAGCAACTGGCCTGGAAGGCCGGCCCAAGCCCCCTGGCCGGCCAGGTGCGCGGCGACGTCGTCTGGAGCCCCGCCGAACAGGCGGGCTACCTGACGTTCGAAGGCCTGCCGCCGCTCGGCCCCGAGCAACGGTTCCAGCTGTGGATCGTCGACGGCGAGCGGCCGGGCAGCGCCCCGGTCGACGGTGGCCTGTTCGACATCCGCGCTGGCACCGGCAGTACCGTCGTGCCGATCGACCCCAAGTTGCCGGTCCGCAAGGCCGCCGCGTTCGTCGTCACGGTCGAAGGCAAGGACGGCGCCGTGGTCAGCAAGCAGGAACACGTCGTCGCCATCGCCGGGCTGTGACGCGGGTTGCCGCGGGGCTGGCGGCTGCAGGAACGGAACCACGCCCGGACTTTCGCTGCTGCTGCTTGCAGTCCAGCCCGCTGGTCGCTAGTTTGTCCGCCCCAGTCCGGTGGCCCCAGCCGCCGGCGCGGTGCTCGCAAGAGTGCCGAACTGCGGACCGAACTTCGGTAAGTGCGGGCAGATAGCTCAGTTGGTAGAGCACAGCACTGAAAATGCTGGGGTCGCCAGTTCAACCCTGGCTCTGCCCACCACTTTTTCCGCCGCGAGCGCCCCGAGCGCCGCCCAGGTCGAGGCGCGTAGCGCAGGCGAACCAGTTCCTCGACGTCGGCGGCCGGCCGGGAGAACAAGTGGTGCTTCGCGATGGACCCAAGTACTAAGAAACTACTAACCGGCACTACGATCAGTAGAGCTTCAGTAGGACGAATGACGCTCTAGCGTAATTCATGACCCAGCCTGAGCCCCTCAGGGGCTTGGCCAGAGCCGTCCCGCCGCGGCTACTTCTTCGCCGCGGCTTCGGCCTTCTCGATCATCTCCTCGAGCACCTTCTCCATCTCCGCGTCGTCGCTCACGTCCTTGTGACGGATCACGCCTTCGTGGTCGATGAAGTAGAGGGTCGGCCAACCTTGCACGCGCCAGACGTCGGAGATCGGCGGGTCGGTGCTCTCGTTGCGGAAACTGCGCCAGGTGACGCCGAGCTCGGCCTTCTGCTTCTTGTAGTTGGCGAGGCCTTCTTCGGTGTCGGTGCCGTCACTGTTGACGCCGAGCAGCGCGAACGGGCGATTCTTGTACGTCTCCACGAGCGACCGCTCGTGCGGGATCATGGCCCGGCAAGGGCCTCACCAGAATCCCCAGAAGTCGAGCAGGATCACCTTGCCCCGGTAGTCGCTGAGCTTGAACTCGACGCCTTCGGTGTCCTTGGCGACGATGTCAGGGGCCTTGCAACCGACCTGCAGGTTCTCGAGCTCGAACAGGACCCCCGCGGCCTCGCCGAGCAGGTCCGCGTTCTCGGTGAGCTCGGCGACCGCCTTGAGGTCGGCCTTGGCGGCAGCCCGGTCCTCGTCGTTGGCCGCGGTCATCAGCCGCAACGTGCCGCGCGCGATCAGCGCCTGCGCCTTGACGTCGACCAGGGCCGTGCCGACGACCACTTCGTCGAGCAGCTTGCGCACGTCGGCGAACGCGTTGAAGCGCACTGCCGCCATCTCCAGGAACGGCAGCACCGCGACGATCTGCGGGCTCTCGCTGTGGTCCTTGGTCAGCGTCTGCAGCGCCTGCTTGACCGCATCGCGTTCGCTGGTGGCGTTCTTGCAGACGAACGTCAGGAACGGGATCGCCGCATCCTGCCCGGCGAACTGCGCCGCCAGCTGCTGGGCCTTGGCGACGAACTCGGCGGTCGGTGGCCGCATGCTCATCGCGACCATCGGCGCGCCGGACTTCTGGGCCTGCTCGGCCTTCTTCTTGGCGTCGGCGCGCCACTCCTCGATGGCCTTCTGCAGGCCGCGCGCCAACTCTTGATAGGCCGCTTCGGGGTCTTGCACCTGCGCCTTGGGTTGCTCGCCCTGCTGGGCGAACGACCACGACGGCAGGCACAAGAGCAACAGCGCGGCGAGAACGGGTCTCGACATGGATGCTCCTCGGATCGGACGTTCCGCACGGGCGGCGGCGATCACACGACCACCGACCACCCGCGCAGCAGTGTAGCGGCTACTTGCCGTCTTCGGGCGCCTTCGGGGCGTCTTCGCTCTTCGGCTTGACCAGGTCGGCGCGCTTGGGCTTGAGCTTGCCGAACAACGCCTGGTCGATCACGTAGTACCACGGACCGAAGCGTTTGGTCAGCTTGTCGGCCTCCTTGCGGCCTTCCTCGACCTTGCGGTCGTACTCCTTCCACTCGTTGGCGGCGGCGGCCAGCTCGTCCTCGAGCGAGAAGCGGTCGCTGCGCACGTCGGCGTTGTCGGCTTCACCGCCGGCCGCCTTGTCGGCACCGTAGCTGACGATCACGAAGCCTTCGCCCTGCGCTTCGAGCGTGTACTCGCCACCCCACGGGTCGGCCTCGAGCTTGGCCAGCAGGGCCTCGCCTTCGGCCGGCTTCTCGGTCAGCTTGGCGAGCGACTCGGGCAGCTTCTGCTCGTGCTTGGCGCGGTAGGCGTCGACCGCGGTGACGATCGTGGCGATCGTCGTGCGCGCCGCCGTGCGCTTGTCGAGCTGGTCCTGCGGCAGGCGCATGCCCTTGGGCTTCTGCAGCAGGTTCTCGTCGAACTCGGCCGCGACCATCAGGTAGCGGTTGTTCGCGGCGACCGGCTGCGGGCCGGTCTCGTTCGACTTCGGGTCGGCGGCCTTGGGCGTCTCGGCCCCCGAGGTGACCGCGTCGCCCTCGCCGAACACCAGTTCGCCGAAGCGCAGCGTGTAGCGCACGCCCTTCTTGGTCTCGAACAACAGGTCGCCTTCGTTGCTGTACAGCTTGCCGCCGCGGCCCGGGAAGAAGCCCTTCTGGATCAGCATCTGCATCAGGATCTGCCGATCGAAGCCGCTGGCGGTCTCCAGCGACGCGGTGATGCCTTCGGGCTTGCTGCGCACGCCGACGATCTTCAGCTGACCGAGGGTGTCGCCGATCTCGCGCATCTTCTCCTCGTTGGCCTCTTCCTTGCTGGGATCGAGGCCGTCGAACAGCCACTTGCCGGCGGTGTCCTTGGTCAGCACGTACTTGTCGCCAGGCACCACCTCGCCCTTCTGCTCGTCGACCGAGTAGTTGTCGAAGGTGACCTTCTGGATGTCCCAGGACTGCGCCTTGAGCAGATCGGTCTCGATCCAGTCGGCGAAGTTGGTCGACACCTCACCGGTCAGCTTGCAGGCGTAGACGCGCTTCTTGTCGGGCACCCGCACGTAGTAGGTGTCCATCTTGCCCTCGATCGCCTTGCCGAGGATCAGGTCGGCGAGCACGTTGCCGGCACTGTCCTTCATCGTCACGCGCTTGCCGCGGCCGACCGGGCCGGCACTGTCGGCGAGCGGGTCGACGACGCCGAACGCGGCGTGGCGGTCGAGATCGTCGCCGACCACCCGTTCCTTGGTCAACCCGAGGAACAGGGCCGCCGCCTTGCCCATGCGGTCCTTGGCGTCGGCCGGGTAGTTGCCGTGCGAGGGGATCGTCCAGACGCCCTTGGCGTCGCGCGCGACCTTGAACTTGCGCGCTTCGCTGCTGGCCTCGCGGAACTCCGTCACCTCGAGGTCGACGACCGCGTCGGCGTCCGTCAACTGCGGGAAGAACGGCTGGCCCTCGTCGTTGAAACGCTCGGGCGAGACGGCCGTCGGCCCCATCATCGAGGCGACGACCGCGAGCAGAACCGCGCCACCGGCGATGGCGCCCGTCTTGGCGAACTCGTTCACTTGACACCTCCAACCTTGCGGCTCGCGGGCACGATGGCCGCCGCGCGCGCACTCTTGCGCAAGAACGTCAGGACGCCGAGCGCCAGGGGCGGCAGCGCGGCGAGCAACAACGTGAGCAGACGGTAGCCTTCCTGGACCCCCGCCCGGGCCTGGTCGCGGTCGTGCGCGGCGATCTCGATGGTCATGCGCTTCTCGTCCTCGATGCGCGCCTTGGCGAGTTCGAGCCGGCGGCTCTCCGCCTGCTGCACCTGCACGATCTTGACCTCCTTGGCCTGGTCGTCGAGCGTCGCGTCGTTGCGGATCTTGGCGACCGCCTCGTCGAGGCGCGCCTGGGCCTTGTCGAGTTCGTCCTTGGCGGCCTTCTCGGCGTCGTCCTTGGTGGTCAGCCACTTCTCCTCGAACGCACGCTGCGCGTCCTCGACGCGGGTCAGCTTGCGCAGCACCGGCCGGCGCTTGCGCAGTTCGATCAGGCTCTCGTCGCCCACCAGCGAGTCGATGCAGTTCAGCACGAACGTGACGTTGTCGAAGCGCAGGTTCGGATCGGCGAGGCTGCGGCGGATCTGGAAGAACTGGTTGCCGAACATGTCGAGGTCGGCGACGTAGACGACGTCGACGCCGCGCTGCTGGCCCTCGGCGGCCTTGCCGCGCACGCGGCCGGCCAGCACGAGGTCCTCGTCGCGACGTTCGCGCTTGCGGTACGGGTTGATCTGCGGCCCGCCACCGAACGGGTTGAACTGGAACATCTCCAACTTCGGCACGATGCCGTTGGGCCCACCGCTGACGGCGGGCTTGGGCGACACCAGCAACCGGTCGAACGTGAAGCCGTCCTTGCCGGTCTCCCGCACGTGGCCCGCCATCAGGGCGACCAGGTTCTGCAGGCCGCTGGTGACGGTGTGTTGCGCGGCGACGCCGTTGCCGCGCACGAACAGGAACTCCGGCTCGAGGCGGCCACCCGGGAAGGTACGGCTCGAGGTGTCCCAGACGATCTCGCCACGCGGCGCTTCGAGACCGAAGCTGGCCAGGAAGCGCGTGAAATCGCCCTTCTGCGGCCCACCGCCGCCCATCATCATGTTGCGCGAGCCGCCCTTCTGGTCGTCGGCAGCGGTGCCCCAGGCGTCCAGAGGAGCTGGATCCTCGAGCAGCAGCGTCGGGTTGCCGGCCAGGATCCACGCCTGCAGGCGGTCCATCTGCTCTTGGACCAGCGAACTCGCCTGCGGCACGATCAGGCAGTCGAGGCCTTCGGGGTAGTCCTTGTCGGCGTCGACGTTCTCGATCTTGTACTGCGTCTCCAGTTCGTCGGCGATCTGCCAGCGCGGCTTCTGCTGGAAGGTCTGGAAGTCGAAACCGCCGCCGAGTTCGACGTCGGTCTTCAGCAGGCCGACCTTCTTGCGGCTGGCGTTGCTGACCACGCGGATGCTGCGCGTCAGTTCGTACTCGAGCGGTACCGCCGGCTCGACGAACGGGGTCACGACCTCGTCGGTGCCACACTGCACGACGAAACCGAGGAACACCTGCTGGTCGGAGATGCCGCCGCCGGCCGTCTGCGAGGTGACCATGCGCGGGCGGATGCCGAAGTTCTTCTCCGCGTCGCGCGCCTCCTGCGAGAACGGCTTGGGCAGCACGATGCGCTTCTCGACCGCCGCCCCACCGATCGCGTCGAACTGGTCGATCAGGTTGAGCAGCAGGCGGCGCTGCTGCACGATCTGCTCGGGGACGTCTTCGCTGACGTAGGCGGTGATGAACACCGGCTTCTTGCTGTCGAGTCCCGACAACAGCTTCTTGCTCTCGTCGCCGAGCGAGTGGATGCCTTCGACGGTGGCATCGAGGCGGGGCAGCATCTGCACGGCGATGATCGTCGCCGACAACGCCATCACGTAGCCACCGAAGAAGCGCACCACGGCATGCGCGCCCTGATCGGCGCTGCGCCAGTGGCGCCGCGACAGCAGCGCCAGGCCGAAGAAGAAGTACGCTGCCGTCAAGCCGAGGAAGATCACGAACCCGGACAGCGGCAGCATGCCGCGTGCGAACTCGCCGAACTGCCCGTACGGACCATTCACGGCCCAGGCACCGCCACCGAAGTCGCCGAGCAGCAGTTGGAGGAAGGCCGTGCCCGACGAGATCAGCACCGACAGGATGAAGGCGACGGTGGCGTTCTGCGACAACAGGCCGCCGATCATCGACGAGCTGACGATCATCACGCCGAACAACCAGAAGCCGACGTAGTTGGCGAGCAGCTGGCCGAAGTCGGGATTGCCGAGGAAGAACAGTGTGATCGGCAGCACCAGCGTGAACGCGAGCGCGATCGTGTACACGGCGACGGCGCTCAGGAACTTGCCCAACTGCAGGTCGAAGTCGCGCCCCGGCAAGGTGAACAGGAGCTCCTGCGTGCCCTGCACGCGCTCGCTGGTCCACAGGTTCATCGTCGACGCGCCGATGAACAGGATCGCCAGCGCCGGGAACCAGGCGTTGAGCGTGTCGAGATTGGCGAGGTTGTTCGTGAAGAACGCCGGCGACCACATCATCGCGACGGTCGCAGCGGCCACGAACAACAGGATGAAGACATAACCGGCCGGATTGCCGAACCAACTGCGCAGGTCGCGCTTGGCGACGGCGAGAACGATGTTCTTGTTCATGGTCGTCGTCTCACTTGTGGGTGGTCAAGGCGTGGAAGGCTTCGTCCATGCGGCCCTGGCCGCGCGCCTTGAACTCGGCCGGCGTGCCGTCGAAGGCCAGCCGCCCGTCGTTGACCAGCAGCACGCGCCCGGCCATCGCCTCGACCTCCTGGAAGAGGTGCGTCGACAGCAGGATCGTGCGCGTCTGGCCGAGTTTCTTGACCAGCTCGCGCACGTGCCGGATCTGGTTGGGGTCGAGGCCGGTGGTCGGCTCGTCGAGGATCAGCACCTCCGGATCGTGGAACAGCGCGTTGGCCATGCCGGTGCGCTGCTTCTGGCCCTTGCTGCAGGTGCCGATCGGTTTGTCGAGCAGCTCGGCGAGATCGCACTCCGCGGTCACGAACTCGAGTCGCTCGGCGATCCGCGAAGCGCTCATGCCGCGCGCCTGACCGAAGAACGTCAGCAGTTCGCGCGGCGTCATCTCCGGGTACAGCGGACCGTTCTCGGGCAGGTAGCCGAGCTTCTCGGCCGCGCGCACGCGGTCCTGCACGACGTCGACGCCGCACAGCCGCGCGGTGCCCGAGGTGGGCGCGAGATACCCCGTCAGCACCTTCATCAGCGTCGACTTGCCGGCCCCGTTCGGGCCGAGGAAGGCGACGACTTCGCCGCGGCGGATCGTGAACGACAGGTGGTCGACGGCGGCGAAGGACCCGTAGTGCTTGCACAGGTCGATCGCCTCGATCATGGATTCGCGTTCGGTCATGACTCTGGCAGAGGGGTTCGAAGCGGGTTCCGGAATGCAGCGCCCCGGCAACCGGGCAGTGCAGGCACCGCCGGAGGTCGGGGCTGGACGAAAACGGGCGGCCACCCTTAGCCGCCCCGGTCGCCACACGCAACAAATGGCGCGCGGCGGACTTCGGACGGCTTCGCGACAGCCTCCGTCGCCGCCAAGGGGCGCCCAACGAAACGGCCCGGGCAAAAACTCCGCAACGCCCGGTTCCGCCCATCGGCGCAGTCCAGACCGGCCCGAGGACGTAGCGCCCAGGGGCACATCTCCGTATCGCCAGGATCTCTGAAACTCCC
>DAIMFJ010000044.1:21409-22205 GCA_036724695.1 Planctomycetota bacterium | reverse complement strand
GCCGGCCTCTGGCCGGCGGCGCCGCTTTGCGTAGGCGGTCCCAGACCGCTTCCCTCGCCGCGTCGGTCGGCGGTCGTTCGACCCGGAGCACCGCCGCGCCGAGTGCATCGAGCGCGTGCAGCACGCGGTACAGCGAGGCGCCGTAGGCGAGCGGGTCGCGCGGCATCGCGATCTGGCGCGGCCCGGCGGCATGCCCGATCGTCAATCCGACGTCGTCGGCAGCCAAGGCGTCGACCAGTTCGAGCCGGGTGCGCGGCGCATAGTGCCTGGCGTACAGGCCTGGAGCGTTGCGCGGCCCACGTGCGACCGCCGCGGCGAGCGGCAGTTCGCGGCCGAGCGCGGCCGACAGTTCGGCGCGCGGGATGCCACCCGGCCGCAGCACCGTGGCGAACTCGCCGGTGCAATCGACGACGGTCGATTCCAGGCCGACCCGGCACGGCCCGCCGTCGAGCACGCAGGCCAGTTCGCGCAGCAGTTCGGGCTCGATGTCCTGCGCGGTGGTCGGCGACAGGTGCATGAAGGTGTTGGCGCTCGGCGCCGACAGCGGGGCCCCGACCGCCGCCAGCAGGGCGCGGGCCACGGCGTGGTCGGGCACCCGGACCGCGACGCTGTCGAGGCCAGCGGTGACGGCGTCGAGCACGTGCGGCTGCTTCTTCAGGACCAGCGTCAGCGGGCCGGGCCAGAACGCAGCGGCGAGGGCGCTGGCTGCCGGTGGCACCGCCCGGGCGACCTCGGCCAGCTGCCCGGCATCGGCCAGGTGCACGATCAACGGGTTGTCCGACGGCCGCCGTTTGGC
>DAIMFJ010000044.1:13639-21272 GCA_036724695.1 Planctomycetota bacterium | reverse complement strand
ATGCCGTAGACCGTCTCGGTCGGCATGCCGACCAACTGGCCTGAGCGCAAGGCGCGCACCGCCGTGGCGAGATTCTCGGGAGTGGGCGGCAGGATCGCCATCGCCGGTAGCTTCGGCGGCTGGCCGGACCGGCGCAACCACTTGTCCCGGCGTGGGCTTGAGGGCCTTGGCGCGCCCACGTACCCTGGTGGACAGGAAGCGCCATGTACTCGAACAAGGTCCTCGACCTCGGCACGCCGCCGAGCCACAGCCAGTCCGCGGTGGTCGTGGACATCGACGGCAAGCCGGTCACCGTGCCAGCCGGCACGTCGGTGCTGCGGGCGGCCGCCGAAGCCGGCGTCAAGATCCCCAAGCTCTGCGCGACCGATTCGCTGGACGCGTTCGGCAGTTGCCGGCTGTGTGTCGTCGAGGTCGAAGGTCGCAAGGGCTACCCGGCATCGTGCACGACCCCGTGCGAGCCGGGCATGAAGGTCAAGACGCAGAGCAAGAAGCTCGCCGACCTGCGGCGCGGCGTCATGGAGCTGTACATCAGCGACCACCCGCTCGACTGCCTGACCTGCCCGGCGAACGGCAACTGCGAACTGCAGGACATGGCCGGTGTCGTGGGGCTGCGCGAGGTGCGCTACGGCTACGACGGCGACAACCACCTGACGGCGACCAAGGACACCAGCAACCCGTACTTCTCGTTCGATCCGAGCAAGTGCCTGCGACGAGGTGCAGGGCACCTTCGCGCTGACCGTGCAGGGGCGCGGCTTCGACAGCAAGATCGCCAGCGGGCCGACCAACTTCCTCGACAGCGAGTGCGTGTCGTGCGGGGCCTGCGTGCAGGCCTGTCCGACGGCGACGCTGATGGAGAAGTCGATCGCCGAGCAGGGCCAGCCGGACCACGCGGTGGTCACCACCTGCGCCTACTGCGGCGTCGGCTGCAGCTTCCGCGCCGAGATGAAGGGCAGCGAGGTAGTGCGCATGGTGCCGCACAAGGACGGCAAGGCCAACCACGGCCACTCGTGCGTCAAGGGGCGCTTCGCGTGGGGCTATGCGACGCACCCCGACCGCGTCAAGAAGCCGCTGATCCGCGAACGCATCAGCGATCCGTGGCGCGAGGTGAGCTGGGACGAGGCCTTGACGTTCGCCGCGAACGGCATCCGCAAGGTGCAGCAGAAGTACGGCGTCGGCGCGGTCGGCGGCATCACCAGTTCGCGCTGCACCAACGAAGAGACCTACCTGGTGCAGAAGCTGGTCCGCGCCGCGTTCGGCAACAACAACGTCGACACCTGCGCGCGGGTCTGCCATTCGCCGACCGGCTACGGGCTCAAGACCACGCTCGGCGAATCGGCCGGCACGCAGGACTTCGACAGCGTCGAGCACACCGATTGCGTGATCGTGATCGGCGCCAACCCGACCGACGGCCACCCGGTGTTCGCGTCGCGGCTCAAGCAGCGGCTGCGCGACGACCAACCCGACGGTGGGGCCGGGCTGATCGTCATCGACCCGCGCCGCATCGACCTGGTCGACGCGCCGCACGTCGCCGCCGAGTACCACCTGCAGCTGCTGCCCGGTACCAACGTCGCGGTGCTGAACGCGCTGGCCCACGTCGTCGTCACCGAAGGACTCGCCAAGGAGGACTACGTGGCGGCGCGCTGCGACGTCGCCGAGTACCAGAAGTGGCGCACCTTCATCGCCAGGCCGGAGAACTCGCCCGAAGCGCTCGAAGCGGCGACCGGCGTGCCGGCCGCGCAGATCCGCGGCGCGGCGCGGCTGTTCGCCAAAGCCCCCAACGGGGCGATCTACTACGGCCTCGGCGTCACCGAGCACAGCCAGGGCAGCACGACGGTGATGGCGATCGCCAACCTGGCGATGGTCACCGGCAACATCGGCCGCAAGGGGGTTGGCGTCAATCCGCTGCGCGGCCAGAACAACGTGCAGGGCTCGTGCGACATGGGGTCGTTCCCGCACGAACTGCCCGGCTACCGGCACGTCGGCGACGCCAGCGTGCGGGCCCTGTTCGGGGCGAAGTGGGGGGTCACGATCGACGCCGAGCCGGGCCTGCGCATCCCGAACATGTTCGACGCCGCGATCGACGGCTCGTTCAAGGCCTTGTACGTGCAGGGCGAGGACATCGCGCAGTCGGATCCCGACACGCAGCACGTGCAGAAGGCGCTCGAGTCGCTCGAGATGCTGATCGTGCAGGACATCTTCCGCAACGAGACCGCCAAGTACGCACACGTGCTGCTGCCGGGCAGTTCGTTCCTCGAGAAGGACGGCACGTTCACCAATGCCGAACGGCGCATCAACCGGGTCCGCAAGGTGATGCCGCCGCTGGCCGGCATGGCCGACTGGGAAGTCACGATGGCCTTGGCGCAGAAGCTCGGCTACCCGATGCACTACGACCATCCGCGGCAGATCATGGCGGAGATCGCCGAGCTGACGCCGACGTTCCGCGGCGTCGACTACGACAAGCTGGACCGGCTCGGCAGCGTGCAGTGGCCGTGCAACGACGAGGCTCCCGAAGGCACGCCGATCATGCACGAACAGCAGTTCGTGCGCGGCAAGGGCCGGTTCGTCGTCACGCAGTACGTGCCGACGCCCGAGCGCACGTCGCGCAAGTTCCCGCTGCTGCTGACCACCGGACGCATCCTGTCGCAGTACAACGTCGGCGCGCAGACGCGCCGCACCCAGAACGTCGTCTGGCACGCCGCCGACGTGCTCGAGATCCACCCGCACGACGCCGAACAGCGCGGCATCCAGGACGGCGACCAGGTCACGTTGGCGAGCCGCCAGGGCGAGACCGCGCTGCGCGCGGTGCTCACCGACCGCATGCAGCCCGGCGTCGTCTACACGACGTTCCACCATCCGGAGTCCGGCGCCAACGTGGTGACGACCGAGAACAGCGACTGGGCGACCAACTGTCCCGAGTACAAGGTCACCGCCGTGCAGGTGGTCAAGGTGGGGGCGGCGAAGTCCGAGTGGCAGCAGCGCTTCGCTTTGTTCGAGGCCGAACAGGACGCCCTGTTGCCGAACGCAGCGCCGGTCCCCGGCAAGCAGTGACATGGACGCGCAGAAACTCGTCAAGATGGGCAACCAGATCGCCCAGTTCTTCGCCGGCGAACCCGACCGGCAGGCGGCGATCGACGGCGTCGCCAGCCACCTGCAGCGCTTCTGGGAGCCGCGCATGCGGCGGGCGATCTTCGCGGCGTTCGACGCCGGCGCGACCGGCGAGATGCACGAGCTGCTGAAGGACGCGCTGGCGGCGCGCCGCGGACAGCTCGAACCAGCACCGCGCTGACGGCGGCGAAGTTCGCCTGGGCTGGGTTCGCTCAGGCTGGGTTCGCTCAGGCTGGGTTCGCGCCGGCGAGGTCCGCTCGGGTAGGGCCCCTGGCTGCCTACCCTCGCCAATCGGTGCGGCTTCGACTACGGTACGTCGAATGGACCGGAGCCGCATCCTAGCCGACCTGCAGCAGCTGCTCGGGGCCGAGCCGCGGGTCGTGGCCGCATGGTTGTTCGGCAGCCTCGCCCGCGACGAGGCTGGTCCTGGCAGTGACGTCGACGTCGGCATCCTGTGCCATCGACGGGGTGGCGGCCCCGTCGACCTGGAGTTCGTCGAACGTCTGCGCGGGCAGATCGAGGATGTGCTGCGCCGGGAAGTGGATCTGGTCGTGCTCGACGACGCTCCCGCCGACCTCGTATACCGGGTGCTGCGCGACGGCGTTCTGCTGGCAGAACGGGATCCGCGTGCCCGGGTCGAGTTCCAGTTGGCGGCGCGTAACGAGTACTTCGATCTGCTGCCGATCCTCGAGATGTATCGGCGCACGGTCCTGGGGAGTGTCTGATGGACAAGGCGCTGATCGAGAAGCACCTCGTGCACATCGTCGAGTCGGTGGACCTGCTGCAGGCCCGGGCGCGGCCGGCGGAGCTGGTCACGGACCCTGTTCAGTACGGATTCGTCCTGCACACGTTGCAGACGGCGGTGCAGTCGGCGATCGACGTCGCCGCGATGGTGGTGGCGGGTCGACACCTGGGCGAGCCATCGACGAACCGGGAGCTGTTCTCGAAGCTGGCAGTCGACGGGTGGCTCGGCGCTTCGCAGGTCGAAGGTTGGCGTCGGATCGTTGCGTTTCGCAACATCGTCGTGCATCGCTACCTCCAGGTCGACCCCGAGGTCGTGCGGAGCATCTTGACGCAACGCCTCCCGGATCTGCTCGAATTCGTTCGCAACGTCCGCGATCGCTTGCAGGCCATGCCATAGCCGATTCCGTGCCGGTGGCAGAAACGCCGAGCTCGGTGTGGGCTGGGCCATCCGCCCAGCCACCAAGGGTACACAATTCTCCGTCGGCTCTCCGGCCTCTCAGCTGCGCACGGTGCGCGCGCCGAGCAGCGCGAACAGTCCGCCGACCAGCGGCGTGAACGCGAGTGGCCAGAACGACAGCTGGGCGACGGTCAGCAGCGTCAGCGCCAGTTCGGGCGGCGCGTCGGGCGGGCCCTTGGCGAAGTGGGTGTCCCAGTCGTTCTGCACGGCCAGGTACTGCACCAGCACGACCGGCAGGCGGGCCAGGAGGCCGTAGGCGACCAGCACGAGCCAGGCACGTGGCCACGCCAGCAGGACGCACAGGCCGGCGATCGAAGTACCGACGCCGAGCACCAGGACCCGCTCCTGCCAATCCGGGACGGCCTGGATGCCGTAGGCGAACACGCCGACGACGAGCCCGATGCCGAGCAGCAAGAACAACGCCGACTTGCCCAGTGAAGCCGGCCGCGAGCCGCCCTTCGCCAGCCGGCGGCCGAACCAGAAGCCGAACGGCATCACCAGCCAGGTGATGCCGAGCAGCGAGCCGCCGCCTCCCGGCTCCTTGTTGAACAGCGATCCACCCCAGCCCTGCAACTGGCCGACCAGCCGCACCACGGTCACCAACAGGCTGAGCACCGCGGCGATCACGACCGCCTTGGCCAAAGACGACGACTTCGCATCAGGCATCGCGGCATGCTAGCCGGCGGCCGGCGATTCTCAGCGTTTCGTCTGGTTCAGCAGCTCGGCGGCCCGCGCATGGCCCGGATCGCAGTCCAGGGCCCGCCGCAGGGCCGTGCCGGCTTCCTGCGGGCGGCTTTGTTGCAACAGCAGGAACCCCAGGTTGCACCAGCCGTCGGCGTTCCGGTCGTCGAGCGCGAGTCCGCGCCGGATCGCCTCCTCGGAGCTGGTCGGATTACCGGCCATGCCGTGTGCGACCCCAAGGCCGATCCAGGCGGCGGCATTGTCGGCGTCGGCAGCCAGCGCCCGGCCGAACGCGTCGATGCGGGTCTGCGCTGCGCTGCGGTCGCTGCCCGGGTGCCGAAGGGTCAAGCACCACGCCTCGCCGAGCAAGGCCTCGCCGAGCACGCGCCGCATGCCGTCCCCGCGGTCGGCTGCGACCCGCGCTGCGAAGGCGAAGTGCTGTTCGGCAGCCGCCAGGGCGGCTGGTTCGCCGGCCTGGGCGCGCTGCAGCGCGACGTGGCCGGCGAGCATGTGGACCGCGGGCGCTTGCGGAGCTGCGGAGGCTGTGCCGGACGAGGCTCGTCTCGCTGCGCCAAACGGCTGTCTGCGTGTACGAGAGCCACCCCGCCGCGGGCAACAGCAGCGCGAACAGCCAACGGCCGCGGCCGCGCGCATACCAGCCGAGCAGAGAGGTGAAGCCAAGGGTCGCGAGGTACAGGTAGCGTTCGCCGATCGGGCTGCTGCCGACGGTTCGCCACAACAGCACGTTGGGCAGCAGCGGCACGATGGCGAGCAGCACGAAGGTGCGGATCGGGGCGGCGACGCGGTTACGGCAGCACCAACAGCCGACCAGCAGCACAGCCACCACGCTCACCGCGAGCAGTTCGGTGCCCAGTGGACCGGCGACGAAGTCGCGGAACGGCGTCAGCCCGACCGGTGCGCCCCACAGCGCCAGGTGCGCAAGCAGCAAACGGGCTGGGGCCAGGGTGTCGCTCCAATCCGGCGGCGGCGGCGTGGGAACGCGCCCGAACCCGCCGTCGAACGAGCCGAACACCAAGGTGCGCAGCAGCCACCAGGCCGCGATCGCGGCCAGCACGGCGACTGCGGTGTGGCGCCGGCTCGCCGTGCGATCACCGCCCGGCCGGGCGAGCAACAACAGCGGCGCGATCGCCAGGGCGTTCTCCTTGGCCAGCAAGGCCGCAAGGAACCAACCGCCGATCGGCCAGCCTTGCCGCCGGTTCGCGGTCGGCGCGCGGTCCGCGGCGCGCAGCGCCAGCAACGCGAAGCAGGCCCACAGCGGGTCGTTGATCGCTGCACACCACGCCACGGCTTCGGTCTGCACCGGATGCCACGCGAACACCAGGGCGGCCAGGCTGGCGCGCAGCGCTTCGCCGTAGCGCCGCTGCAGCCAGTCGAACACGAGCGCGGTGTTGACCGCATGCAGCAGCAGCGCCAACGCATGCACGCCGGCAGCGCCGCCCAGTGCGTTCCCGATCGCCAGGGTCAGCGAGGTCAGCGGCCGCCAGTAGGGGGTCTGGGTACCGAACAAGGGCTCGGTCCAGAGCGACCACCAGGCCAGGTTCTGTACCGGCCCGCTGCGCTCGATCAGCGGCACGTCGTCGTAGACGTAGCCACCGCTCAAGGCCCCGACGAACGGCAGCACGGCGGCGAGCATCAGCAAGGCGACGGCGCGGCGGCGCATCCGGGCACCATAGCGGCTGCGCCGCCGCCCGCGAACGCTGGCGCGGCGGTCCACGAGGCGGCATCCTGGCCGCATGCCCTGGTTTCGCTGGCTCTGGCTCCTGCACCGCTGGATCGGCGCCGCCGCGGGCTTCGTGCTGCTGCTGACCGCCGGCACCGGGCTCCTGTTGCTGGTCAAGAAGGACTACGCGTGGCTGCAGCCGCCGACGGTCGCCGGCGCGCCTGGGCCGGTCGAAGCGTTGCGGCCGCTGCCCGAGGTCTACGCGGCGGTGTTTGCGCTCGGGTTGCCGGAGTTCCGCAGCGAGGCCGACATCGCGCGGATCGACTTCCGGCCCGACAAGCGTGTGCACAAGGTGGTCAGCGTGCACGACCATCTCGAGGTGCAGGTCTGTGCGACGACCTTGCGCACCAGCGGTCCGCAGCCGCGGCGCAGCGATTGGCTCGAACAACTGCACGACGGCTCGTACTTCGGTGCGTTCGTGCACGGCTGGCTGATGCCGCTGGTGGCGCTGGCGCTGCTGTACCTGGGGGTGTCGGGCTACGCGATGTGGCTGTGGCCGAAGTGGCTGCGGCGGCGCAAGCGGCGCGCGGTGGGGTGAGCGGGCGCTTCGCTGTTGGGCGTGGGGTACTTGGTTGCGACGGCGGGCCTGAGTCGCCGGATCGGCCTGATCCGCGGCTTCCAACTCCGCTTGATGGATGCATAAGTGGCGTATCCACAAGCGCTTGGGATTTCTGTCTAGACAGTGTTCAAAATGTCGTGCAGAATGAACACCATGTATACGCGAAGCCTCACGTTGCCGAAGGCGTCGTTCTTCCTGTTCGGCCCACGCGCCACGGGCAAGACCACGTGGTTGCGTCAGGTGCTGCCCGCGGCCCGGTGGTTCGACCTCGTCACCAACGAGCACTACCTGAAGTACCTTCACGACCCGGGCAACTTCCGCCGCGAAGTGGCAGCCTTGCCGGCCG
>DAIMFJ010000044.1:0-13629 GCA_036724695.1 Planctomycetota bacterium | reverse complement strand
GAGGTGCAGAAGGTGCCGGCCCTGCTCGACGAGGTGCACTCGCTGATCGCTACACACGGCCGTCGCTATCGCTTCGCGCTGAGCGGTTCGAGTGCGCGCAAGCTGCGCCGGATCGAAGCCAACATGCTGGCCGGCAGGGTCGTGAACCGATCCTTCTTCCCGCTGACGCTGGCGGAAGCTGGCTTCGACACCCCTCTCGAGGATGTCCTGCGGATCGGCATGCTGCCCGGTGTGCGATCTCAGCCGGACCTCGCCGCGGACATCCTCGATGCCTATGCCGCGAACTACCTTCGTCAGGAGATCCAGCAAGAAGCGCTGACCAAGGACCTGGCCGGATTCTCGCGCTTCCTGAGGGTGGCTGCGATCCTCAACGGCCAGGCCGTCAATTTCACCAACGTCGCCAGCGAGGCCCAGGTGAACCGGGTCACCGTGAGCAGGTACTTCGAAGTACTGGTCGACACCTTGATTGGATCCTGGGTGCCGGCATGGCAGCCTCGTCTCAAGGTCCGTGAAGCCGGCGCGGCCAAGTTCTATTTGTTCGATCCGGGCGTGGTTCGTGCGGTCGCCAATCGACTGCGAGCTCCCTTGCAAGACAGCGACAAGGGCGCGCTTCTCGAAACGTGGGTACTGCACGAACTCCGCGCCCATGTGCAACTGGCCGGATGTGGTGGCGACATCAGTTGGTATCGGACTGGCAGCGGCCGCGAGGTCGATTTCGTCTGGACCGGGGCCGAATACAGCGTCGGCATCGAGGTCAAAGCCACGCAGCGCTGGCGGAGCGAACATGGCGCCGTGTTGCGCGAGTTGCTGCAGCAGGGGGCGATTCGCCATGCCGTGGTCGTCTACCTCGGCGAGCATGCGCTGGTCGACGAAGGTGTGCAGGTGCTGCCAGCCAGCCAGTGGGCGGCATCGCTCTCGGATTTCGTGAGGTGAGCCTGAGCGGTCTGCCCGTGCCCGGACTGTGGCATGCACGGACTCGGGATGGGTGGTCCCCCGTGCCATGCCACCGTCACCGCGAGCCCTGCCACCGCACGGTGACGGCGCCTGTGGGTTGCGGCAGCGTGTCGAGGCGGTTGCCGACCTCGTCGAGGGTGTGGAACGTGCCGGGCCAGAGGCCGCGCAGCGTGAACCGCCCCTGGTGGTCGGCGACCACCAGCCGCACGAACGGCGCGTCGCGGCCGATCCGCTGGTGCAGCGCCACCATGCCGAACGGCTGCGCCGCGTTGGCGTCGTGCAGCGTGCCGGTCACCGTGGCGCCGGCCGCCAGGGGCACGTCGCCGACGTCGGTGGTGTCGCCGACCTCCGGCTCGACCCGCACCGTCGCCCAGCCGGCGACCGACGTGACGTGGGCCTGCCAGGCGACGACGTTCGCGGTCGTCAGGGCTTCGATGCGCACCTGGCCGTCCAGGTTGCTGTGGCCGCTGCCGGTGTGCGCGAGCCACTGCGGGGTGGCGGCGTACAGCTCGACGCGGGCACCGGCGACCGGCAGGTTCCGTTCGTCGACGACCCGCAGCCGGACCTGGTGGCCCGGCGACGCGGCGATCCGCCATTCGTCGGCCTGCGCGGCGGGCCGGCAGGCCCAGGCCGAACCTTCGTCGTCGCTGGCGAGGACTTGGTCGCTGGTCAGGCTGCGCACGGCGATCTGGCGCGCGCCAGCGGCGGGATTGACGGCCACGAACGTGCCGTCGCGGTTGGTGACGACCCGCACGCGCTGCGACTCGCGGACGATGCCGACCCCGACCGGTTGCAGCAGGAGCGGCAGGCGGCGACCGCGGTTGCCGTCGATGCGACCGTGCAGCAGGCCGGCGCCGGTGGTGCGGAACAAGAACCGGTGCGAGCCGGTGCCGCCGTTGCGCCAGGCTTCCTGGGGCCAGCTCGGCCCGCGGGCGGTCGTCAGGGCGACGGCGATCGCGTCGCCGTCGATCCAGCCGGGCACCAGCCAGCGCGCGCCTTGTCGGACCGGTCGCGCCAGCGGCGGCGGCAGCGGTACCGGCAGGTCGCCCGCGTAGGCGAAGACGGTGCACTCGGCGCTCGCCAGGGTCGCCGCGTCGGCACCTTCGAGTTCGGCGACCAGCGCGATGCCCTCGCCGCGCGCGAGCACGAAGTCGACGGTGCTGGGGGCGGTGCCGTCGACGGTCGTCGCCGCCGCATCGCAACCTGGCCCCCAGGCGCGCAGGTGGCAGCCGCCGACCGCGACGTGCGGCAGCCGGTAGCTACCGTCGGCGGCGCTCTGCACGCTGCAGGTCGCCTGGGCGAGCGGGCCGTAGGCCTTCGGCGAGGCCAGGATCCAGGCCCCGGCGATCGGCAGGCCGGCGTCGTCGCGCACGTGGCCTTGTACCACCCTGGCCGGCACCATCTGCAGGTTGGCGAATTCGCCGCCGCCCTGGACGAGGTCGACGCTGGTCGCGCCGACGCTGGGCGCCGCCGTGTGCGCGTGCACGGTCAGCAGGTGCGGTGGCAGGTTGCCGACCACGAACACGCCGAGCGCATCGCTCCAGGTGCGCGCCAGGGTCCGGCCCGCGGTGCGCACCTCGATCGTCGCACCGGCGACCGGCAGGTCGTGGCCGTCGAGCACGCGGCCTTCGATGCGCGCGTGCCGTTCCGGACGCTGGGGCGGCTGGTCGGCGGCTGCGGCGGCAGGTGTGCCGAGGATCAGCC
Organism: Planctomycetota bacterium; assembly: GCA_036724695.1. Taxonomy (GTDB): domain Bacteria; phylum Planctomycetota; class UBA1135; order UBA1135; family UBA2386; genus JACKIC01. The sequence goes on along the minus strand of DAIMFJ010000044.1, from coordinate 10,971 downwards.
AGACGGTGAACCCGAGGAATGCTGGAGGCCGGGTCATGCCCCGATCGTAGCGCGCGGCGTCATCCTCGCTTGCACGGCGGCTGCCAGCGGGCATCGTAGGGGGATGCGGCGCCTTTCCTGCTGGTCGTGGTTGTCCTTGTGCCTGCTCGCGTGTGGGGGGCCGAACGTGGCCGGCACCTACGAGCTGGATCCCCAGTCGCTGATCGACGGCATGCAGAAGCAGGTCGACAAACCGTTGCCCGATCTCGTGCAGGCCGTGCTGAAACGGACCACGGGCGAGCTCGAATTGGCTGCGGATGGCAACGCCCGGCTGCAGATGTCGATGGGGGTCGGCAAACAGGCCACCGGGACCTGGCACCGCAAGGGCCAGGTGGTCATGCTCGACCTCGTCGACGCGGCCGGGCAACGCGACGCGATGGGCCTCGACTACGACGGCAAGGACCTGCGGATGCGCCAGAAACTGCCGACCGGCGACCTGATCGACCTGGTCTGGAAGCGGCGCGCGGTGCGGTGACGCGCGGCGCCCGGGGCGCGTTCAGTCCTTCTTGCGGCTCTCCGCCGACTGCAGGGCGGCGCGGCAGTCGAGCAGCACCAGCTTGGCCTCCTCCAGCAGGATCTCCGCCTGCCAGGCGTCGCTCGCCGTGGCCTTGCCCTCCTGCTGGAGGGCGCGCACCTGCTCGAGGCTGGCGGTGCGCAGCTCGACGATGCGCTGGGCCGCGGCGACGCGTTCGACGAGCAGGGGCTTGTGGATCGCTTCGTAGCGCGAATCCTGATAGCCGGTGTTGCCGATCGCAGCGACGCAACCGGGCAGGCAGGCGCAGAGCAGAACCAGTGCGGGTTTCAGCATAGTGGCACCGTAGCGCAGGCCGGCGCGCGGCGCTTCACCGTGACGCTCCGGTCGGGCATGATTCCCGGACCATGCCGTTCCTTCGCTCCTGCCTCCTGGCTGCTGCCCTGTCCGGTGCGCTGCTCGGCGCGCTGCCTGCCCAAGGTCTGACCTGGTGGCAGAAGTCGTTCGACGAAGCCCTGGCGGCCGCCAAGGATGCCAAGGGGGGCATGGTGCTCCTGTACTGCTGGCGCAAGGACGACGGCTACTGCAGTTCGATGTTCGGCGGCACGTTCGCGGACGCCAAGGTGCAGGCCGCGGTCGCCGACTACGTGTGCATGGGGGCCGAGGACGCCGGCGCCACCAAGGTGCTGCTCGAGAAGTACGGCGTGCAGAAGGTGCCGACGGTGCTGTTCGTGGATCCGGCCGGCAAGGTCGTCGACGTCGTGGTCGGCTACCTGCCGGTGCAGGACTTCCTGGTCGAACTGCAGCGCATCGCCAAGGGCGAGAAGACGATCGCCGCGCTCGAACAGGCGTTCGCGGCCAAACCCGCCGACCTCGCCCTCGGCCTCGAGCTGCACTACAAGCTGCGGCGCTCCGGCGACCTGGTGCGCGGCAAGGCGGTGCTCGACGCGATCGTCGCCAGCGATCCCCAGGGCAAGAGCGAAGCGGCGGCCGAGGCGGCACTGCTGGCGGTCACCGACGAGGTGTTCCGGCCGGGGGTGGCGCCGGCCGACCTCGACACCAAGCCGCTGCGCCTGTTCGCCGGCAAGGTCAAGCACAAGCGCGTGCAGTTCCTCGCCTACGACCGGCTGGCCGCGGCCGAGTGGAAGAAGGACAATCTCAAGGAGGCGGTGTCGGCGGCCGAGAAGGCCTGGAAGGTGATCCCGGCCGAGTTCGTGCTCGATTGGGGGCAGAACGTCGCCGGCAAGGTGTACGGCGCCCACGAGGAACTCGACAAGATCAACAAGACGATCCTCAAGCGCGCCATCGAGGTCAGTGCCAAGGCCCTCGCCGAGGTCGAGAAACGCCACCAGCAGAATCCCGACAAGGTCTGGCTGGCCAATGCGCTGTACCTGCACGCGGCGGTGCTGGTGGTCGCCAACCAGCGCAAGGAGGCGTTCGCGGCGATGGATCGGGCGATCGAGCTGAATCCCGGCGACGAGAACCTGAAGGCGATGAAGGCGCGCTGGATCGACGGCGCGAAGTGAGTGCGAGGGCGGGCGCCGCGACGCTCACTTCGGCTTGTGGACCACGCGCACCCAGCTGGCGACGATCGCCGGCGTCTTCGGCAGCTTGTCGCCGTCGCGCTCGACGCCGCACGCCTCGAGCGCGGCCAGGACCTTCGCGCCGTCGACCACCTGGCCGTGCACCGTGTGCTTGCCGTCGAGGTGCGGGGTCGGCGCGAAGGTCAGGAAGAACTGCGAGCCGTCGGTGTTCGGGGCACCCGAATTCGCGGCGCTGAGCAACCCGGGCACGTCGTGCTGGCGGGGTTTGTCGAACTCGCCGTCGAGCGTGTAGCCGGCATTGCCGGCGGTCGAGTTCAGCGGGCTGCCACCCTGGGCCATGAAGCCCTTGACGATGCGCGGGAACTGCAGGCCGTCGTAGAAGCCGATTCGCGCCAGGTACAAGACGCTGGTGCAGTGCTTGGGGGCCGTGTCGGTGAACAGCTTGACGACCAGCAGGCCCTCGGTCGTCTCGACGTGCCAGAAGTACTCCGCGCCTGGCGCGAACTCGACCGTCGGCGGGGCGGGCAGCGCGGTCTTCCAGTCGGCCCGCTTGGTGCTGACCTTCTGCTTGGCGAACTTGTCGATCGCGACGACCACCGGGTCCTTGGCGGTCACCGGGTCGTCCTTGGCTGGCTTCTTGCTCTTGGGTGCCGCGTCGGCAGGGGCCTTCTGGTTGGCCTTCGCCTTGCTGGTTGGTTTGCCGCCGGCCTTGCTCGGGTCGGTCTTGCCGGTGCCGGTACCTTGCGCGACGAGGCCGACGGCAAGCAGGGCGAACACGATCGCGAAGCGGTTCTGCAGCATGGCCCGAGGATACCGTGCCGGCGGGCTGCCGGCACGGTCCGGGTCGCCTGGCTCAGCGCGCGGTCGCGGTGGCGTCGGCGACCAGCTTGCCGAGCAGGGCTTCGGCGGCGCGGGCCGAACGTTCGTGCAGCAGGTACAGGGCGGCCTTGGCTTCTTCGGTCAACTTCTCGCGACCGCGCCAGCGCTCGAGTTCGTCGCCGGCGGCTGCGAACTGCGCCTGCTCGGCGGCCAGCACCGCGCGGCGGACCTCGTCGAGGCCGGTGCGGCGCAGCCAGCGGATCGCGCCGGCGACGTCGGCCTCGAGGGGTTCCGCATCGGGCGCCACCGGCTGGGGCAGGTCGTAGAACGCCCCCTGCAGCTCGAGCGCCAGGTTGCACAACCGGCTCTTCGGATCGCCGGCCAGCAGCACCGACACCTTGCCGACGGCCGGGAAACACGGCACGGCGGGTGCGAACAGCGGTTGGCCGACCACCGCCCACATCGTCGTGGTGCCGGGGTCCTCGCCGGGTTTGCAGCCGTGGAACACCATCGCCGCGACGGTGGTCTGGCGGTGCAGGGTCTCGCGCACGTCCTGGCGGTCGTCGCCGCCGTCTTCGGCCGATTTCGGGGCCTGCAGGTCGCGGCAGAACTGCTGCAACAGGAACGTGTGGTCGAGCTTGCCGCGCGGGATCGCCTGGCACAGGGCCGAAGCGCGCGCGAACCGTTCGCGGCCGCCTTTGCCGTTGGCGGTGGTCGCGAAGTTGGTGCGCACCAGGATGCCGTTCTCGGCGGCCTTGGCGTCGAACCGGTGGTACTCGCGGTGCGACGTCTCGAAGAACGCCGCGCCGCCGTGGGCGTCGATGACGCCGAAGTTGGCCCGCGTGGTGCGGCCGCTGCTGTTGGTCTCCTCGAGCAACGCCGCGAACTCGTCGACGGTGGCGCAGCGCATCAACGCCAGCTTCATGAAGCCGCCGTTGCCGGGGCCCTGCTTGCTGCCTTGCGGCAGGTCGCGCGACACCGAGTTCATGATGCAGAACCCGGCCGCGTTGGCGCCGCCCCAGACGGCGGTCTTGCTGCCGGCATCGCAGATGGCGACGTACGGGAAGCGGCCGTCGTCGAACGCGGTGACGACGTTGTCGCGCTTCTGCGCGTCGCGGTTCTTCCACAGCAGCGGGCGGCCGTCGACGGTCGCCTTGCCGTGCGCGACGCCGACCGAGCATTCTTCGCCGGCCTCGTCGTCGTGCGCCGCGTCGACCGCGCTGACGGCGGTTGCCGGCCCCAGCGAGGCCGGTCCCAGCGAGGCCGGTCCCTGCGAGGCCGGTCCCTGCGAGGCCGATCCCTGCGCCGGCAGGGCGGCCAGCCCCAGCAGCAGCGTCGCGGCCAGCAGCTGCCGGCCGCGGTGCAGCCACAACCAGGGCACCAGGGCGAGCCCTGCTGGCATCAGTAGACGCCCGTGCACAGGACCAGCGCGTCGGACATCACGCCGCCGAGTGCGTTGACGGTCGGGTCGACCGACAGCGCCTGCATGTAGTAGCGGATGCCGGCCAGGGCCGGCGCGTTCGGCAGCGACGCGACGACCTGCACCAGCGGCTGGCCCGAGAACGCGAACGTCGACGTGTCGGCGCTGACGAAGGCGCTGCAGCCCGGCGCACCGAAGAAGCCCAGGTCGAGCGGCAGCTGGCCGAAGCCCGAGAACTGGTTGCTGAAGCCGAACAGCACGAAGGCGCCACCGAGCGCGGTGTTGTCCAGGTCGACCGTGAAGGTCGTACCCAGCTTCGGCCGCGAAGTGCCGGCCGGCTGCAGCGTCGGCACCCCGAGCGTGCCGGCGCAACCCTGCGCGAACGTCGTGATCGAGCCGACCGGCCAGGCACTGGCCTTGGTGTAGTGGAAGCCACCGACGAACTGGCGCGTCGTGTTGGTCAGCGAGAACGGGTTGGTCGCCGTCGTGACGCCGATCGGCGTGAACACGAAGTCCGGGCCGGAGGTGACCGGCACCAGCGGGTTCACGTAGTGCGCCTGCGCATCGAGGTAGTGGACCGCCATGCCGTAGCTGCGGCCTGGCAGCAGCAGGATCGGCCGGTCGAGCTCGATGCGGGTCGGCGCGTTGCCGGCCGCCGAGATGCCGTTGCCGCTCGCCACCTCGCGCCACAGCGCCTGGTTGTTCTGCTTGCCGGCGGCGGTCGAGTCGGTCAGCCAGACCTTGACCGGGCACGGTTGGCCGATGTGCACGATCGTGTTGACGTCGAGGCCGGTCAGGATCAGCGCGTCGTTGGCGGTGATGCCGAGGTCGAAGAACGCCAGGGCTTGCTTGGCGATCAGGTTGGTGCTGGCGTTGTACGGCAGCGACCAGGTGTCGGTGACCGCGTCGATGCGCATCGTCTTGCTGGCGATGCCGCAGCCGTTGGTGACGGTCAGCTGGACGTTGTAACTACCGGCCCCGAACGTGAACGACGGGTTCTGCAGCGTACTGTCGACGACACCGTCGTCGTCGAAGTCCCACAGCCAGCCGCTGGCGCCGACGCTGGTGTCGGTGAACTGCACGGCGGTCTGCGGCTGCACCGATTGCGCACTGGCGGTGAAGTTTGCCTGCAGCGGGTCGGCGGTGATCAGGTCGGTCCAGACGTAGTCGAAGTTGCCGGCGGTGCTGACGACGCGCAGGCGCGGCGAGTAGGTGCCGCAGGACGTGTAGACCCAGGATGCCGTCGGGCCGACCGCGTCGACGACGTTGTCGTTGTCGAAGTCCCACTCGTAGGCCAGCGCCGTGCCCGAGGTGATCGCCGCGCGTTGCTGGAAGTTGACGGTCAGCGGCGTCGCGCCCGCGGTCGTGTCGGCGGTGAAGTCGACCAGGTCGGCGGCCGGCGTGTAGAACATGCCGATGTTGGCGATGCGCGGCGTGTTCGGGTTGCTGACCAGGGCCGTCGACTGGGCCGAGCCCATGCTCAGCGTCAGGTCGGCGTTGCTGTAGACCAGCGGCGTCGGGCCCGTGCCCGGGTTGGTGTAGCGGATGCCGCAACCGCGATGCACGAGCAGCATGCCCATCGCGCCCGCTTCGAGGTGCACCGGCTTGTCGAGCGTCACCATCACCGGCGTGTCCGAGCCGCCCGTCGCGAAGCTGCCCTTGGCGCGCAGCTTCCAGGTCCCGGGCAGCGGGTTCTGCAGGTTGCCGAGGTAGGCCTGGCCGAGGTCGGTGGTGTAGACCTCGAGCGTGGCCTGGATGCCGACGTATGGCGTGTTGACCTGGATCGCGGCGAGCGACAGGCCGGCCGGGTTGGTGACCGTGACGTCGAAGGCCACCGAGGGCAGTGGGTGGAAGCTCGACGAACCGGCGTTGCTGATGAACAGGGTGGAAAGGCTCTGGGCCGAGGTGCCAGCCGCGAGGGCGACGGCGGCGGCGAGCGCGGCGAGGTGGGTACGGTTCAAGGTGTCCTGCGCAGTTAAGGTCGTATGGACTTACCGGAAGCGGCGGTGTCCCGCTGGTGGGTGGGCAAGTTTGTTACAATGGCATGCGGTCGCCCGTACGGCGCAGGTCGAGGTCAAGCGCCAACTTGCGCGTATCGTGCGCCGATGCCCGAGAGCCCTCGCCGAGCACCTGCCGAACCGGAACCGCCAGCCGTCGTCGCGGCCGGCACGCGGCCGCGGCGCTCGGGAGCCTGGCTGCTGGCGTGGCTGTTCGTCTGGCTGGTCGGGGCTGGTCTGGCCCGCGGCGTGCAGACGGATTGGGGGCGTGTGCAGGTCGTCGCCTTGCGGCTCCCCACGCAGGGTGGGCAATGGTTGGCGGCCGACCTGTTCCGGCCGCGCACGGCGACCAAGGCGCAGCCAGCGCCCTTGTGCGTCGTCGTGCCGGGTTTCCAGCGCAGCAAGGAGGCCCTGCAGAACGTCGCCATCGAATTGGCGCGGCGCGGCGTCGTGGCCCTGGTGATCGATCCGTATGCGCAGGGCAATTCGAGCGCCTCGGGGAGCCGCCGCGCCGCCACCGACGAGGGCTATGGGTTGTTCGCGGTGCTCGACTTCGTCGCCGGTACCGACCTGCTCGACTACGTCGACAAGACGCGCCTGGTCGCGACCGGCCACTCGGCCGGCGGCAATGCCGTGCTGCTGGCGGCCGCGCGCTACGGTCGGCAGGTGCGGCGCAGCGAGCGACCGGGGGTCCTGCACTCGGTGTTCGTGTCGGGCTATCTGCTGTGTTTCACCGACAAGAACCTGCGCGACGTGCGGTCGAACGTCGGCGTCAGCTATGCGCTCTACGACGAAGGCGCCTACCGCAACGAACTCGGCCACGGCGACCTGCGCCGCGCCCCGGAGGCCCTGCGGGTGGTCAACACCGCGAGTGGCGCCGACTTCGTGCCGGTCGACGAGGTGGCGATCGGCCAATGGTATGGCGACGTCGCGACGCGCGGCGCCCGCATCGTGCACAATGAAGCCGATCTGCACCCGCTGCAGCCGTACAGCCAGGAGGCGATGGCCAACCAGCTCGCCTACTTCGACCACGTGCTCGGCCTCGCCCATGGCCTGGCGCCGGACGACCAGACCTGGTGGTGGAAGGAACTGCTGACGTTCCTCTGCCTGCTGGCGGCGTTCGCCGCCTTGCCGTTGCTGGCGCGGGTCCTCCTCGGTGGCGTGGCGTTGTTCAGGCCGTTGGTGCAGCCGGTGCCCCCGCCGCTGCCGCGCGCGGCGCGCGGGCGGACCTTCTGGCTGCTGCTGGTCGCCGGTGCGACGATCGCGTGCTTGACCTACATCCCGGCCAGCGAATGGTCGCAGCAGTGGTTTCCCGAGGCGGCCAACCGCGAACCGACGTGGTTCTTCCCGCAGCGCATGAACAATGCGGTGATGCTGTGGGCGCTGCTGAACGGGGCGGTGGGCTTCCTCTTGTTCTGGCTCGGCCGGCGCCTGCACGGCGTGTCGGGACCGGTCGCCGGCTGGCGGCTCGGAGCCGGTCCCTGGTGGCGCACGCTGCTGCTCGCCGGGGTGCTCTACGGGCTGTTCCAGGCGCAACTGGCGTTCCTGTACTGGTTCTGGCACGTCGACCTGCGGCTGGCGTTCCTCGGCGGCCGCAGCTTCGACGCGCGGATCCTGCCGCTCGTCCTGATGTACGCGCCGGCCTTCCTGCCGTTCTTCGTGCAGAACTCGCTGCGCGCCTGCTGCGGCATGCGCCACGCCGGCGTGCCCGAGTGGCGCAGCCGGCTGCTGGCGATGTTCGCCAATTCGCTCGGGCTGTTGCTGATCCTCGCCGCCCAATACGGTTGGCTCGCCTGGCACGGCGAGGTGCTGTGGACCGACGGTTGGCTGTACGTGAACATGCTGTTCGCGATCGCGCCGATGATGTTCGTGTTGCCGTGGTTCCACCGCGAGTTCTTCGCGATGACCGGTCGGGTGCACCTCGGACCTCTGGTGATGTGTCCGATCTTCGTCACGCTGATGGTCACCAACACGGTCTGCTACCTGCCGCATTGACGAACGCGCCGCGGCGCGCGCGGCCGGGGCTTGACGCCAGCCGGCGCGCGAGGACGCTGAGGGCATGGGCAACGCCATCCTGCGCACGCTGGTCGCCGTCGCGTCGTCGACCGCCGTCCTTGCGCAACAGGTGGCGCCGGGCGACACGCGTTGGAGCCAGGACCGCTTCGTCGAGTACGTGGTCGGCAATGCGCCGATCGTGATCTCGGCGGGCCACGGCGGCTCGCTGCAGCCGGGCTGGATCCCGGACCGTACCTACGGCACGTTCGCGAAGGACACCCGCACGCTCGAACTGGCGCGCGAGTTCGCCGCGCACCTCGAACAGCGCTTTGCGCTGCGGCCGCATCTGGTGTTGTGCCACCTGCACCGCGACAAGGTCGACGTCAACCGCGACGTCGTCGAAGGCGCGCAGGGCAACGCGCAGGCGATCGCCGCGTACCAGGCGTTCCACCAGGCGATCGTCGACGCGCGCGCGACCGTGCAGAACCAATGGGGGTTCGGGTTCTACTTCGACCTGCACGGCCACGGCCATCCCGAGGGCTGGATCGAACTCGGTTACGACCTGACCAGCGCCGAGTTGGCATTGTCCGACAGCACGCTGGCCAGCCCGACCTACGTGGTGCGCAGCACGATCCGCAGTGCTGGCAGCTTGCCTGGGGTCTGGTTTCCGGGGCTGCTGCGCGGGCCGACGAGCCTCGGCGGGCATCTGCAGGCCGGTGGCTGGAACAGCGTGCCCAGTCCGGTGAATCCACACCCCAATGGCGGCAACTACTTCGACGGCGGCTTCAACGTCGCGAACTACGGCTCCAAGCAGGGGGGCACGATCGACGGCGTGCAGATCGAGGCACCGTGGTCGGTGCGCAGTTCGATGGTGGTGCGCGGTCCGTTCGCGGCGCGGGTCGGCGGTTGGCTCGACCTGTTCTTCGCAGCGCTGCGCGGCACCAGCCTGGCGAGCGGCACCCGGCTCACGTTGACGGCGCGCGACCGGGTCGCCAGCGAAACCGGCGGGACCGCCGAACTGGTGATCCGCCGTTCCGGCGACCTGTCGATGGCGCGCATCGTGTTGTTGCGGCTGGGCGGTTCGGCGACCGTTGGCGTCGACTACGTCTCGCCGGGCGTCGTGCACACGCTGGCGATCGGCCAGAGCGAGCTGCGGCTGCCGATCCGGGCCTTGGACGACGGTCTCGACGAAGGCGACGAGGTACTCGAAGTGGCGTTGGTCGGTGGTCCAGACATCGGTGCGCAGAGCCGCGCCGAGGTAGTGCTCCGCGACGACGAACGTGGCGAAGGGGCGGCGTTGTGGCTGCCGCTGGCGACGATCGCCAATGGCGCGACGCCCGACGTCTCGGGCCAGGGACGGCATGGCACGCTGCTCCCGAGCGGGGCCGCGGCGACGGTGGTGGCGGGACCGCCTGGCACCGCCGGCGCGCTGCGCTTCGACGGGCTCGACGACCGCGTGCGCATCGCCGATCTGCCGTATGCGCCCGCCAGTGCCTTCACGGTGGCGTTCTGGTTCCAGACGAGTCACACCAGCGGGTCGGGGTTTCGGTATCTGGTGAGTCACGGCGGCCTGGCGGCGAGCCATCGGCTCGGCATCTATTTCGACCAGGGCACTGGCACGTTGCGCACGGCGCTGATCTACGGCAACGACCTGACCACGCTCGATGCGCTCGACGTGACGACCGACCTGCGCGACGGGCAATGGCATCACTACGCGCTGGTGGCACCGGCCGACGGGTTGGCGCGGGTCTTCGTCGACGGGATGGCGACGACGGCGGCGCTGTACCTGGGCGACAGCATCGACCCGACCGGCGACCTGGTGCTCGGGGCGCGCAGCGACCTCGGTTCGGGCACGTTCCTCCTCGGCTCCCTCGCCGACCTCCGGCTGTACCCGCGTCAGCTGAGCGCAGTCGAGGTGCAGCTGCTGGCCGCGCCGGCACCGCGCGAAGAAGCGGTCTATCCTGGCACCGACGAAGGGCTGCTCCTGGCCACCGGCGTCGCGGCGCCGCCGAGCCACGGCCCGCGCCTCGACGTCCAGGCGATCGCCGGCGCGCAAGGAGCCTGGGTGCGGTACACGAGCGACGATCCGGCGCGTTTCGGCCAGGTCGCGGCGTTGCTGGCCGGAGTGCGCGCGACCGGCGCGGCGGTCGTGCATCCGGTGTTCGCCGGCCTGCACATGCTGCAGCCGATCGTCGCCCACGGGCCGGTGGCGCTCGGGCCGAACGGGGCGAATTGGCTGTGGACGGCGCCCGCGGGGTTCCTGGGGCTCAGCGTGCAGTTGCAGGCCGTGGCGCTGGATCCGGCGGCCGCGAACGGCTGGTTCGCCGCCAGCGACGGCCACGAGTTGCGGCTGCGGTGACGGGGGGCGATCGCGGCGGAGTCGCAGCCTACCGCCGGCTCCCAGGGCACCAGCCCCGGGCTGGCGCCGGGCCCAGCCATCCGGCAAGCTGCGCAACGATGCCATCGACCGACGCCGAACCCACCTTGCGCCTGGATCGGCCAGGCCCGTTGTTCGCCGCGGCTGGGCCGGCGATGGCGGCGGCACTGGCGGGCGAACGGCCGGAACTGCGCGCGGCCCTGCGGGTGCGCCTTGCGGCCGCGGTGCAGGTGCCCGGGATCGTCGCTCTGCATCGCGACCCCGCGGCGGCGGTGCAGGCCTTGCGGGCAGCGGGTCCGGTGGTCGCG
>DAIMFJ010000043.1:21918-22455 GCA_036724695.1 Planctomycetota bacterium | reverse complement strand
CCCGTTCGACCAGCAGCCCGCCGGCCCCGGTCGCCAGGGCCGCGGCCAGGTGGTCGTGGGCGTCGTGCCGGTCGCCGCGCAGCGCGACGAACAGTTTGCCGCGGCAGTCGCCGCGCGTGTCGGTGGCCACCGTCGTGCAGACGGCGCCGCGCTGCAGCGCCTCGCCGCGCGTCGCCCGCGCGCCCGCCGTTGGGGTCAGCACCGCCGCCGCGCCGCGCCGTTCGCCCGTCCGACCGCCGCCAGCCCCCGTCGCGCTGGCGGTGGCGCGCCGCTTCATCGGTGCAACCATCCCGCCTCCCGTGCCGCCAGGGCGCGCGCCGCCTCGAGCCGATCGTCGAACGGCACCACGCTGTCCTTGAAGATCTGGTAGGTCTCGTGGCCCTTGCCGGCGACCAGCACGGTGTCCTCGGCAGCCGCCGCCCCCACCGCACAGCGGATCGCCTCGGCGCGGTCGACCAGCCGTTGCGTCTGGCACTGCGAACCGGCGAACCCCGGCTCGATCTCGTCGAGGATCGCCTCGGGCTCCTCGCTGCGCGG
>DAIMFJ010000043.1:19835-21908 GCA_036724695.1 Planctomycetota bacterium | reverse complement strand
GCTGGTCAGGTACGCCGCATGCGCGTGCTTGCCGACCGCCGCGGCCATCGGCGCGCGCTTGGTCCGGTCGCGGTCGCCGCCGCAGCCGAACACGACGTGCAGCCGGCCCTCGCAGACCTCGGCGAGCGTGCGGCAGACCTTGTCGAGAGCATCGGGGGTGTGCGCGTAGTCGACGAACACCCGCGGCCCGCGGTTGCGGCCGGTCGGCGCCTCGACGTGCTCGAGCCGTCCCGGCACGGCCCGCGCGTCCTCGAGCGCCGACGCCACCGTCAGTTCGCTGGCACCGAGCGACAGCGCCGCGGCCGCCGCGCCGAGCGCGTTGTGCACGTTGTGCTGCCCGACCAGGCGCAGGAACATCTCGACCGCGCCGTGCGGCATCACCATCCGGAAGCGGGTGCCGTCCGGGCCGTACTCGACGTCCTCGGCGCGCACGTCGGCGGCCTCGTGGAAGCCGTACCAGAGCGTGCGCACGCCCTTGCCGAGCACCTCGGCCATGTGGTCGGCGGCCGGGTCGTCGCGGTTGATCACCGCCGTCGCGCCGCTGCCGAGCATCGCGAACAGGCGCGCCTTGGCGGCCCGGTAGTTCGCCATCGTGCCGTGGTAGTCGAGGTGGTCCTGCGTCAGGTTGGTGAACACCGCCGACGCGAAGCGCACGCCGCGCACGCGCTCTTGCTCGAGGCTGTGGCTGGACACCTCCATCACGCAGGCACTGGCGTAGCGGTCGGCCATCTCGCGCAGGTAACCGTGCAGACGCACCGGATCGGGCGTCGTGTTGGTCGCCGGGATGCGCCGGCCGCCGAACTCGTAGGCGATCGTGCCGAGCAGGCCGACCTGGCGCCGATCGGCCTGCAGGCAGGTGCGGATCAGGTGCGCGGTCGTGGTCTTCCCGTTGGTGCCGGTGACCCCCACCACCGACACCGCGTGCGACGGGTTGCGGTAGTAGTGGCAGGCCGCGTCGGCGAGTGCGGCGCGGGCGTTGGCGACCACCAGCACCGGTACCGGCAGCGGCAACGGCTCCTCGGCGACGATCGCCACCGCGCCGCGGGCGACCGCCTGCTGCGCGAAGATCGTGCCGTCGTTGCGGGTGCCCCGGATCGCGAAGAACAGGTTGCCGGGCCGCACGTCCGGGGAATGGAACGCCAGTCCGTCGACGCCCAGATCGCGCCAACGCAACGCCTCGCGCGGCTGCAAGCAGTCGCGCAGCTCGCGCAAACGCACGTAACCCTGACCTGCTGGCAGGCCGGATGGAAAAGCCAGTTCCGTCATCAACGCCCTACGACCGATGTCTCTGGAGCCCCCCGGCTCCAGCCTGAGTCACCAGGAGACAGAGAAGAGTCCGCTGCGACGCCCTGCGAGTCCTGGCCGGGAGCACGGTACCGTGTGAGCTGATCGGCTCGCAACAGCAACCGCACCACAGGCGGGGCGGCGAACGTGCCGCCGTAGAACTTCGCCTCGTCGTCCCGCTGCAACACGCACACCGCCAACCACTTCGGGGCCTCGGCCGGGAGCACCCCGACGAAGCTGGCGTTGCGGACGCGCTGCGTGCCTTGCTTGCCGAGGTAGACGGTGCTGACCGCCGTCCCGGTCTTGCCGGCGACCACGCCGTGCAGATCGATGCCGAGCTCCTTGCGCATGCGCTGGTGCAACATGCGGCCGGTGGCCGCTGGATCGTCGCGCACGACGTCGATCATCGCGTTCTGGATCCGGTGCACCACCTCGGGCCGCAGGCGCCGCCCGCCGATCGTCGCCGGCGCCGCGATCCAGTCGCCGCCGATCTCGACGCCGCGCACCAGCCGCAGCTGCGACTGGTCGCCGCGGTACAGCCGCAGGTAGGCGCGCGCCATCTGCAGCGCGGTGACCTGGAACTCGTAGCCGAAGCTGAACGAGATCGCGCTGTCGCGCAGGAACCGCCGCACCGGCGTCTTCGGATCGAACGAGCCGCGGAACGAGTGCTTGGGGTGATCCGCCTTGCTCATCCCCGGTTCGTTCGGCAGCGGCAGGTCGAGCGACTCGCCGAAGCCGAAGTAGCGCATGTACTCGCGCCACTCGTCGCGCTCGATCTGCAGGCCGAGG
>DAIMFJ010000043.1:11008-19825 GCA_036724695.1 Planctomycetota bacterium | reverse complement strand
TTGACCAGGATGTCGTGCGGCGTCAGGTCGCCGCACAGGTGGTCGTCGACCACCGGCTTGGCCCGCCCGAGGTGGCCGATCAGCGCCCGGTAGTCGCGGCCGCCCGGCCGGCAATCGTAGACGTGGTTCCAGTCGATCCGCCCGAGCTCGAGCGAATACGCGGCGACCAGCGGTTTGACGATCGAGCCGGGCTCGTAGAGGCTCTGGTACGGCGTGCTCGCCAGGCCGATCTCGGTTTTGGCGTCGCGGTGCCACTGGGCTGCCGCCAGCACGTCGCCGGTGTCGATCTCGACCAGCACCATCGCCGCCCACAGCGGCTGCTTGCGGCCCCCTTCGGCGGCGCGATCGGCCTCGGCGGCCAGTTCGCGCGCCGCCAGACGCTGCAGGTCGAGATCGATCGTCGTGTGCAGCACCGCCGGCTTGAGCGGGTCGGCGAGCGGGGCGACGAAGTAGGCGTGGCCGTCGCCGTCGCGCCGGAACCGGCGCACGAACTCGCCGAGCGGCTCGAGCGCCGCCAGGCTCTCGAGCCCGTTGGCGGCGGCGACCGCCTCGGGTCCCTGCGGGCCGGCGACCGTGCGGGTGTAGTGCTGGCCGACCAGTCCGTAGGTGTACTCGTGCTCGTTGTAGTGGCGCGACTGGGTGCGGATCAGGTGCACCTGGAGCCAGTCGCCGAGGGCCGGGTCGACGTCGAGGGCCCGCAGCGCCGCGATGACCTCGAGGGTGTCGACGTCGCGCGCGATCGCGACGTCGCGCACCAGCGCGAACCGGTCCGGCACGTCGCCGGTCGCCGGCAGCGTGGCGGTGCGGAAGTCGCGGTGCAGCCGCGTGCGCAGTTGCTCGTCGTGGCCGCTCCGGGTGCCGTCGCGGTCGGCCAGCCCCGGATCGCTGGCCAGCGCCATCGCGAACGCCCCGGCGACGCGGTCGAGGTACTCGCGCAGGTACCCGACGGCGACCGGCTGCCGGCCGCGCTTGGGCACGGTGATGCGCGCGCGCACCTCGTAGACCTCGCGGTCCATCGCCAGCGGCCGGCTGCGGCGGTCGACGATCGTGCCGCGCGGTGCCGGCACCGACTCGGTGCGCACGGACTGGCGGTCGGCGGCCTCGGGCGACAGGCGCAGTGGGGCGGTGCCGCCGCGGCCGAGTTCGCCGGCCTGCGCGACCTGGACGTACCCCAGCCAACCGGCCAGGAACACCGGGATGGCGCCGAGCGCGCCGAAGCAGAGCCGCACCCGCAGCAGTTCGCCACCGTTCACTGCAGCTGCTCCCGCCGGCGCGCCACTTCGCCGGTCAGGAGTCGCCAGTGCGCCTCGGCGAGGCGCTCGGGAGTCGCGAACTCGAGGGCCTCCTTCTGCAGTCGGCGGACCTCGACGATCCGATCCTGCACGTCGCGGTACTGCACCTCGATCGCGCGGCGCAACCGCACGTTCTCGGCGCGCAGGGCCGCCGTGCCGATCGCCAGGCCGATCGCGCACGCGAACGACAGTCCGGCCAGGATCCACTTCATGCTGCGTCCTCCCTCTTGATGCCACAACGCAGCTTGGCGCTGCGGGCGCGCGGGTTCTCGCGCTGTACGGCCAGCCCGGCCTCGATGGGCTTCCTGGTCACCAGCTCGGCGTGCGCGCGCAGGAACTGCTTGACCAGCCGATCCTCGACCGAGTGGAACGAGATCACCGCCAACCGGCCGCCGACCTTGAGGCTCTGCCAGGCGGCCGCGAGGCCACGCTCGATCTGGCCGACCTCGTCGTTGACGGCCATGCGGATCGCCTGGAACGAACGCGTCGCCGGGTGGATGCGGCCGCGCCGCGCCGGCGCCGGCATCGCCTGGGCGATCAGTTCGGCGAGCTGGCGGGTGCGCAGCAGCGGCGTGCGCCGGCGCGCCGCGACGAGCGCGCGGGCGATGCGCCGGCTGAACCGCTCGTCGCCGAGCTGGAACAGGGTGTCGGCCAGCTCGGTTTCGTCGACCGTGCGCAGCCATTCCGCTGCCGTCGGCCCCGAAGAGCTGTCCATGCGCATGTCGAGTGGCCCGTCGGCCATGAACGAAAACCCCCGCTCCGGGCGATCCAGTTGGAGAGAGCTGACACCTAGATCGAGCAGCACGCGGTCGCAGGCACCGTGACCGTTGGCGACCAGCGTCGCGTGCATGTTCGTGTACGAAGAGTGGTGCAGCGAGACCCCGACCTCTGCGCCGGCCGCCTTGGCATCCGCCACGGCTTGCGCCAGGACGGCCTGCGCCGAGGCCAGGATCTCGCTGTCCCGATCGAACCCCACCAACGTGCCGCCCGGAGCGATGGCCAGGACGAATGCCCTCGCATGACCACCCGCTCCGACCGTACCATCGACGACCACCTGCCCTGGTTCGAGAGCCAGGACCTCTTGCACTTCGCGCAACAGCACGGGTACGTGCACGGGCTGCCTAATTCCCGCGTCGTCACCGCCGTTGCGTTCGCCCTCACCGTTCATGGACCGCATCCCTTGACCACCCAGCTGCAGCCACGAATGGGACATCCTGACCGAGGATGCCCGAGCGATCGGCGCCGAGGTCGGTCACGGACCGCCGACGGACGCCAATGGTTTGGTTGGTTCGATCAAACTTGCAAAGAGCGATTCTTCGTCGGCGCCCGCCTCGGCCAGCGACGTTCCGAGCTGCTCGGTCGACCAGATCTCGCAGACCTGACCGAGACCGACCAGAGTGACTTGCTGGCCAGGGGCGAGCCCGGCGTACTTCAGCAGCGGGTCGGGAATGCGGATTCGCCGATTGCCGTCCGGCACGACCGCTTCGGAGTGACCGAGGAAACGTCGACACAGAGCGCGGTGGGCGCGGCTGCCAGGTACGGCCCTACCGATGCGATCGACGAGTTCTTGGAAACCCTTCTTGGTGTGCAAGAGGAGGCAGCGGTCCAGCCCAGCGGTCACGACGAACTCCCAGTCGGCCTTGGCCACGCTGTCCAGGATGCGACCGGGCAGGATGAGTCTGCCCTTGTCGTCGAGGCCGTGTTCCGAGCTGCCGAGGAGGTTCGCCATGAGGCGCGAGGCAGGGATTGCTGCTCCCAGCCACGCGGAACCATACTCCACGGAACTCCACTGTCAACCCTCCAACACCACGAAACACCCTGGATTCCCCACCAGAAACCACCCAAGATCCCTTTCCAACCCCTCAGGTAGCGTCCCTCGCCCAACCCCCCCACTGCCTCGTGGTGCGGCGTGGGGTGGTGTGGAGTGGTGCAGCGCCTGAAAAAATCCGTCGCCCATGACCCGAATCGCCGCCGTTGCCGTCCGTTCCCACTCCGCCGTCGCGTGCCGCGCGGCGACCCTGCTGTGCGCTGCGCTGCTGGCCGCCTGTTCGGGCGGCGAACTGGTCGGCGTGCACATCGACCTGCAGAAGGACGGTTCGGGCAAGGTGACGACCCGCGCGCTGGTCGCCGGTCGCGCCGAGGCCGCCGAGATGCGCGCCACCGGCGTGACCTGGAACGGCACCGCGACGCTGGTCAGTCGCCAGGGCACGTTCGCGAAGATCCACGAACTCGGGCTCGGCGGCGCCACCAACCAGGGCATGCGCTTCTCGACCCCCGGCGCCGACGACCGACCGTCGCTGCGCGTGTTCCTCCAGCGCGGCCCCGACGCCGGCTGGGTCACCGAACTGGTGCCCGACGAGACCGCGCGCAAGGCGATGGCGCAGATCTACGATCCGACCGGCAAGACCCGCGAGATCGGCGACACCCTGCGCCTCGAGGTCTCGCTCCCGGGCGACGTGGTCACCTCCGGCGTGCTGCCGGCCGGCCGCGGCATCGAAGCCTCGCGCGAAGGCCGCCGCGCCGTGCTGCTGATCCCGGTGCGCACCGCGCTGACCGGCGACGGCGAGATGGTCTGGGACATCAGCTGGCGCTGAAGGCGCCGCCGAGGGCGGCTCGCCGTCACCGCAAGCTGTTATCCTAAATGGCTTTACAATTGCTTTGACAAATTGAAGATTCCATTTTCAGTTTGTCGATGCGAGTTTCACCGCCGCTGGCCACCGCGCGCGCGGCGTCGTCGTCCACGGTGGCAACGAGACCGCCAGCGTACGCGGGGTGGAGCTGCTACCGTGGTCGGCGGTTGCCGAGCAACGCTGGCACTGATGGCGGAGAACTGACGGCGGAGATCAGCCCGCCGCCGTGCCTTCGCCGTCCCCGACCTCCCCGCCGTCGCCCCCACCCGCATCCCCGCCACCACCCTCGCTCGCGTCGCCTTCCCCCATCGCCGCCAACAGCTCGTCCTTCATGCCACCGAGGTTGTCGAGGTCGAGGTTCGGCGCGAACAACAGGATCGGCGGGCTGTCCTTCTGCTTGGGGTCGACGACCACCAGGTCGGCGCGTTCCTGTTCGGCGGTCTTCGGCTGGACCATCCGCAGGACCCGCTTGCGCAGCAGCAGCAGCGCGCAGAAGTAGCGCAGCGACCTGGCCTTGTCGTCGTCGACCGAACCGAGCCGGTCGAACAGCATGCGCAGGGAGTTGAGGTCGAGGACCGGCTCCTTGTGGTCCTTGGCCTTGCGCATCGCCCGCCAGAAGATCGGCGGCTCGCTGCCCTGGCACTTGCGCTCGTAGTCCTGGAAGCACGCGTCGCAGAGGTCGCGGCGCACGCACGCCGGCCACTCCAGCACCGCCATGTACGCTTTGCTGGTCGGCAGCGGGCAGCCGGGCTTCTCGCACAGCTTGCGGTCGCGTTGGATCTTCCAGTCGTCGGCCATGCCAGACGGTGTAGTGCTTCGCCGGGCCCGCGTCGAGCCTCACTTGCCCTGCTGCAGGGCCCAACTGCGCCAATCGGCGACCGACCGTTTGCCGCGCGTGCCGGCCAGGGCTTCGAGGGTCTTCTGCGCCGCCAGTTCGCCGGCGGTGTCGCGGTCGCGATGGCAGCGTTGCAGGTAGTCGACGACCGCCTGCGCGGTGGCCGGCGAACGGTGCCGCGCCAGTGCTTGCACCGCGGCGCGGCGCACGAACGGGTCGGCGTCCTGCTGCAGCGCCGCGCGCAGCACCACCGCGCCGCCTTCGCCGGTGCGGCCCAGCCCGCGCATCGCGTCGGCGCGGACCGCGAACTCGGCGTCGCCCGCGAGCGCGATCAGCCGCGTCTGCACCGCTCCGTCGCCGCCGATCGCGCCGAGGGAACGTGCGGCGACCCGCCGCTCGCGGGGGTTGCTCGAACTGGCCAGCGGTTCGAGGTCGGGGGCCGTCACCGCTCCGGTCGCCGCCAGGCGGCCGACCAGCTCGATGCCGAGTTCGCGCGGCTGCGGCTGGCTGTGCCGCAGCAGGTCGCCGAGCACCACCGGCAGGGCCAGCCGGCCGAGCGCTTCGAGTTCGACGATCGCCCGGCGTTCGAGCGGGTCGGCGATCCCGGCCGCGGCCCGCAGCAGGTCGGTCTCGTCCTCGTCGAGCGGCTGGCCTTCGCGCGCCCGCAGCACGTCGAGCACGAACATGCGCGTCAGCCAGTTGGCGGCCACCGGATCGGTCAGCAAGGCGTCGCGCAACGCCGGGTATTCGGGCGCTTCGGCCCGGTAGGCGGTCTCGCAGGCGCGCAACTTCGCCGTCCGCTCGGCGTCGAGCCGGCCGGCGTCGAACCCGCTCGGGCCGCTGCTGCAGGCAGCCAACAGCAACGACGTGGCGGCGGCGAGAACGGGCGTGGCGAGCGGGCAGCGCATGCCCTAACGTTACCGCGCACCATGGCTGCCGCACCACCCCGGGAAACCGGGTTCGAACTCAAGGAAGTCCACCGCGCCGGCGCGTTCCTCGACCTGCAGCGGCAGTTCTACCGCGACGATCCGGACTACGTGCCGCCGGTGACGCTGGCCGAGAAGTGGCAGGTCGACCGCCGCAAGAACCCGTTCTTCGCGCACGCGGACGTCGGCTTGTTCGCGCTGTACCAGGGTGGCCGGCTGGTGGGCCGCGTGAGCACGTCCCGCGACCGCCTGCACGACGAGTTCCACGGCGACCGGGTCGGTTTCTTCGGCCACTTCGAGGCCGACAGCGAGGACGCGGCGCGCTTCCTCGTCGAACACGCCGCGAGCTGGTGCCAGGCGCGCGGCGCCGAGGCGCTGCGCGGCCCCGTCGACCTGTCGACCAACTACCGCTGCGGGCTGCTGCTCGACGGGCCGCCCGGCCCGCCGTGCATGATGATGCCGCACAACCCGCGCCACTACGCCGACTGGCTGCAGGCGGCCGGGCTCGGCAAGGCCAAGGACCTGCTGGCCTGGACCGTCGACCAGAACACCATCGACTACGACAAGTTGAGCCGCATCGCCGCACGGTTGCAGAAGCGCGCCGAAGCGACACTGCGGCCGATGAACCTGCGCCGCTTCGCGCCGGAAGCGGCGATCCTGTGGGACCTCTACCACCGGATCTGGGAGCGCAACTGGGGCTTCGTGCCGATGTCGAAGGACGAGTTCCTGCGCCATGCGACCGACCTGAAGAGCGTCGGCCGGGCCGAGTTCCTGACCATCGCCGAGGTGCGCGGCCAGCCGGTCGGCTTCGTCGCCGCACTGCCCGACACCAACGTCGGCGCCAAGGCCTGCAACGGCCGGTTGCTGCCGCTCGGCTGGTGGAAGTTCCTGCAGGCGATGAAGACCGTGCGGCATCTGCGCGTGCTGACGCTCGGCGTGCTGCCGGAATGGCGCAACCTCGGCCTGGAGATGCTGCTGATCCACAGCGTGGTCGCCAACGGCCGCCAGTACGGCATGGACAGCTGCGAGGCGAGCTGGATCCTGGAAGACAACCGCGCCATGCTCGGGCCGCTCGAAACGCTCGGTTTCCAACCGTTCCGCCGCTACCGCATCTACGAACGACCGCTCCGCTGAAGGAGCCCTCCCGCCGATGGAATTCAACCTCAACCGCGGCATGCCCGGCATGCCGACCGTGCCGCCTGCCCTGCCGATGCTGCTGATGCTGATCGGCGGCGGCGTGTTGTTCTTCGGCCTCTTGTTGCTGTGGAACGAGTGGCTGTTGCGCTACCTGGTCGCCGGCGTGTTCCTGGTGATCGGCGGGTTGTTGTTGTTGCTCGGCCTGCGCATGAAGCGGCTGCTGGGTTGACCGGGCACGGGCGAACCCAGGAAAGCGCCGGGTACGTCAGGGCCGCAGCAATCGTTCGTGCAACCGCGCCAGGGCGGCCGCCAGCTGCGCCGCATCGCGGAGGACCCGGAATCCGCGCGGCCCGAACATGCGCGGCAGGTGCGGCGGCACGCTCCGTTCGACCGCCAGCGCCAGGGTGGCGACGCCGGCGCGCTGTGCCTCGCGAACCGCCTGACGCACGTCGCCGATGCCGCGCCGGCCCTCGTAGAGGTCGTAGTCGACCGGCTTGCAGTCGCTGCAGACCAACAACAGGCGCCGCTGGGCCGGCTGGGCGGTCAACAGGCTGGTGGCATGGCGGATCGCCGGCCCGATACGGGTGTAGCCGTCGGGTTCGAGGCCGAGCAGCCGATGGCGAGCGACGGCCCAGTCGCCGGCGAATTCGGCGACCGTCGCAAAGCGACAATCGTTGCGGGTGTGGCTGCAGAAGGCGCCGACCGCCATCGGCAAGCGCAGTCCGGCGAGGGCTTCGCCGAGCACCAGAACCGCTTCCCGGGTGGTGTCGAGGACGCGCCGGCCAGCCACCCACGAGTCGCTCGACAGGCTGCGGTCGAGCAAGACCAGCACCGCGACGTCGCGCGGGGCGGGCCGACGCGCGGTGTACAGCCGGCCTTCGCCGACCGACGCGGCAGAGCGGCGCGCAGCGGCGAGGTCACCGTGCCGCTGCACGATCGCATCGAGGTCCAGATCGCTGCCGGTGGGCTGACGAGGCAACCAGGTCGCCCCGCGAACCAGGCGCGCGAACTCGGCGCGCAGCTGGCGGATCACCACACCATGGCGCGCGCGCACCGCCTGCAGCCATGCGCCCGTGCGTTCGCTCGCAGCGGGTTGGGCCGGCACGGCGTACACCTTGCACCAGCGCGGCAGGTACCGCCGCGACCGTTCGTCCCATTCGTCGTACTCGCGCAACGCGGGGCCGGCGTCGCCCGCGACCAGGTCGGCTGCCGTGGCCGCGAACTCGACGTCGGCGGCGAACACCGAAGCGGTGCGGTGGCGGCTGCGCACGACGCGGCGCAGGTCGAGCTCGTCGAGCGCCTCCTGGTGTGCATCGAGCTCGTCGCTGCCGTCCATCGCGCGGTTGCCGCCGGTGAGTTCTTCGGCCGTGCGCACCTTCTCGAACACGTGCGCCAGCGGATTGGCGCCATCGTCGCGGACCTCGACTTCGACGACCTCGGTGCGACCCGCGGTTCGTTTCTGGCGTTCGGTCCCGTCGGGGAGTGCGTCGCGCGCCAGCGGTTGGTCCGCCGCTGCACGTGGCGGCATGGCGGCCGCCGGCTGCGGGAGTTCGCCAAGCAGAGCGAGGCTCGCGGCGGCGTCGAGCCCTTGCGCACCGGCATAACGCTGCCAGATCGGCTGCAGGGTGCGGGTCGCCGGCCAATGGGCGTCGAGCCACCCCCACAGGCGCGGCCACGCGGCCGCCAGCGTGCTGCTGCGCGCGTCGAGTTGCAGGTGTTCGGCGGCCGCGGCGATCGCCAGCCGCAGCATCGCGACGGCGGTGGCGTCGTCCACGGACCCGACGCGCGGCAGATGTGGCGGCAACACGAAATTGGCCCTGAGCGTCGCGGGACCGCTGCCGAACGTCAAGGTGAGGTCGCGACCGCTCAGCAGCGTCGCCAGCTTCTGCCAGCGGCCTGCGGCCGTCGCGAGCGCCACCTCGGTGTCGGCGCGGCGCCGTTAGCGGCGCCCCCTACACCAGCGGTGCAGGCCGCCGAACAAGGCATCAAAGCCCGCC
>DAIMFJ010000043.1:7754-10998 GCA_036724695.1 Planctomycetota bacterium | reverse complement strand
AGGGCTTCATCGACGGCCATGGCGGCTAGAAGGTCAGCGCCACCGCGTCGGCCAGGGCCTGGGCGGTGTCGCGGTCGTCGGTGAGGGCCTGCACGATCGCCGCTTCGCAGGCGACCCGCGGCGGCACCCCGGCGACGACCAACCGCGCCGCGGCGACCAGCAGCCGGGTCGACACCGTCTCGGCCAAGGCCAGTTCGGGCAAGGCCCGCACCTTGTGCGCGAACGCCACCAGCCGCTTGGCGACCGCCGGCGTCACACCGGTCTCCTCGGCGACGATCTCAGTCTCGATCGCCGCCGCCGGCCAATCGAAGGCGATCGTCACGAACCGCTGGCGGGTCGACGGCTTGAGCTCCTTGAGGGCGCTCTGGTAGCCGGGATTGAACGACGCCACCAACAGGAAGCCCGCGGCGGCGGCGACCACCTCGTCGCGCCGGTCGAGGTGCAGCTGGCGACGATGATCGGCCAGCGGGTGCACGACGGTCAGCACGTCGGCGCGCGCCTCGGCGATCTCGTCGAGATACAGCAGCGCACCGGTGCGGGCGGCGCGCACCGCCGGCCCGTCCTGCCAGACGGTGTCGCCGCCGACCACCAGGTGGCGACCCAGCAGATCGACGGCCGAGGTCTCCTCGTTGCAGGCCACCGTCACCAGGGGGCGACCGAGCTGGCCGGCCATCGCTTCGACGAACCGGGTCTTGCCGCAGCCGGTCGGCCCCTTGAGCAGCACCGGCAGCCCCTCGGCGGCCGCCGCGCGCAACAGTTCGCACTCGCGGCCGACAGGACGGTAGAACGGGATGGCAGGAGCGGTGGCCACGGCGCTCACCCGATCACCTCGGCGGCCCCGGGCGAGGGATCGTCGACCGCATCGCCGTCGGCGGTCTCGGGCCCACCGGCCGCACGCACCTCGCCGACCGGCATGCCGTACTTGACGAACTGAACGATGTAGGCACCGATGCCGACCGCGAACAGTGTGGCCGCCAGCACGAGGCCGAGGAAGTGCACCTCGATCTCCTCCTGCACCAACAGGAAGTCCATGCCCATGCGCCGCTCCAGGTAGACCTGCGCGACGCCGGCCACCGCGAACGCCACCGTCATCGCGACCATGCCGATGTTCGAGGTCCAGAACGCGAACGTCGCGAGCGGCGTGTCGTACAGCTTGCGCCCGGTCAGGTGCGGCAGCGCGTACGAGATGATCGCCAGCACCAGCATCGCGTAGGCCCCCCAGAAAGCCATGTGACCGTGCATCGCGGTCACCAACGTGCCGTGCGTGTACATGTTGACCTGCGGCAGGGTGTGCGCGAAGCCGAGGAACCCGGCCCCGACGAATGCCATCACCGAGCAACCGATCGTCCACGCCAGCGCATTGCGGTTGGGATGCGCACGTCCGCCCTTCTTGGCCATCGCGATCGCGTAGATCGCCATGCCGAGGAACGCCAGCGGTTCCAACGCGCTGAACAGGCCTCCGATCATCAACCAGTAGCGCGGCGTGCCGATGTAGTAGTAGTGGTGGCCGGTGCCGAGGATGCCGGACAGGAACGTCAGACCGACGATCACGTACAGCCACTTCTCGATCACCTCGCGATCGACGCCGGTCAACTTGATCAGCAGGAAGGCGAGGATGCCGCCCATGATCAGTTCCCAGACGCCTTCGACCCACAGGTGCACGACCCACCAGCGCCAGTAGCTGTCGAGGGTCTGGTGGTCGGTCGGGATCATGCCCGGCAGGTACAGCAGGGCCGCCATCAGAAGTCCGAAGAACAGCACCGAACTGGTGGTGGTGATGCGCGGGCTCTTCCACATCGTCAACGTCAGGTTGAGGATGAACGCCAGCACGTTGACGACCACCAGCCAGTCGAGCGGCCGCGGGATCTCGAGGAACTTGCGGCCCTCCCACCACTGGAAGTGGAAGCCGACCAGCGCGACGACGCCGACCAGCACCAAGGTCGCCAGTTGCCAATAGGCGAGCTTGACGCTCCACAGTTCGCGCCCGACTTCCTCGGGCACGATGTAGTACGCCGAGCCCATGAAGCCGCACAGCAGCCAGACCACGAGCAGGTTGGTGTGGGTGGCGCGGGCGACGTGGAACGGGATCACGTCGTGCAGTCCGTCGAGCCCCATGTGCGCGAAGCCCATGACGAAGCCGTAGACGATCTGCAGGCTCAGCAGCAGCATGCTGGTGGCGAAGAACCACCACGCGACACGTTGCGATTCGTACCTCATGGGATCACCTCGACGCCTTCTGGTTGCTAAGGAACGCCACGAGTTCGGTGATCGTGGCCTCGGACAGGGGGAGTTTGGGCATCTTGCTGTCGGGCTTGACCGACATCGGGTCGCGCAGCCACTTCTGCAGGAAGTCGGGCTGCAGGCGGTCACCCACGGTGTCGAGCGCCGGCCCGACGACGCCGCCCTGGCCACCGAGCTGATGGCAGGCGATGCACATCTGGTTGAACACTTGCGGGCGGTCGCCCTGGGCGGCCAGTCCGGCTCCTGGGCCGGCATTGGGCACCGCGACGCGACCGAGTTCGGGTTCGGCGGGGAAGCCGTTGAGATCCATCGTGCCGATCCACTGCAGGAACGCGACCAGGTCGGCGATCTCCGTCTCGCTGAAGTCGTACTTCTGCATGCGCCGCTGACCGGGGTACATCGCCTCCGGATCGCGCAGCATCGCGGCGATGAAGTCCGGGCCACGACGCTGGTGGACGCGCGTCAGCTCCGGTGCGTAGTAGGCACCTTCCCCGAGCAGCGTGTGGCACCCCATGCAGTTGCTGGTGTCCCACAGATGCTTGCCGCGCACGACGGCTTCGGTCATGGCGGCCTGGTTGGTCTGGGCGGGTATTCGTCGCAGGGTGTCCAACGTGAGCAGTACGAAGGCCCCGAAACAGAGGGCTGTACCACCCAGGAAGAACCTGCGGGCAGCGGACTTGGACAGCACGGCAAGGACTCCAACGGACCGGGCCAGCCTATTCTGGACCTCGTTATCCGCTATTGTCCTAATCGACGGCCGATGCGTTCGTTGCCTCGCCGAAGTGCGTAGACGGCCGGCGCCGAGGACGAAGGTGGGGCGGCGGCGGCGGTGCGCACCGCGACGTCGCCACGGCCCTCGGCGTCAGCAGCCGCTGGGCCCGATGTCGGCCAGGGTCGTGTCGCTGGCCCAACCGCCGACGCTGTCCTGGAAGCGGCTCCAGACGCCGTGCAGCACGCATGGCTGCTTCTCGTTGCAGGCACCGAGCCCGAACGCGCAGCGGCC
>DAIMFJ010000043.1:5311-7744 GCA_036724695.1 Planctomycetota bacterium | reverse complement strand
CCTGCCGATCTTCGGCGAGCGCATGTGCCGCCGCGAGCTCCGCCAGCGCGTGCACCTCGTAGCTCACGAGCCGCTCCGCCCGCGCCGCTTCCAGCGCTTCGCGCGCGGCCGACTTCGCGCGCTCGGCGTCGCCGGCGAGCCGCTCCAGCCGCGCGCGCACGATCCGCTCGCGCGCGATCTCGTAGTTCGAGCTCAGCCGCTCCGCGATGCGCCGCGCCTGATCGAGGGGCAGCGCGGCCGACGCGGGCGGCGAGCCTTCGTCGAGCATCATCTCGGCCTCCGCCGCGTAGGCGTCGCAGCGACCGGCTTTGTCGTCGACCGCCTCGAAGACGTCGAGCAGGCGTACGCGATTCGGCGCACGCGCCAGTCGGAAGCCACCCCCCTTGCCGCGCTGGCCCGTGACGATGCCGGCACGGACCAACTGGCGCATCACCTTGGCCAGGTAGTCCCGTGGCACGCCGGTGCGTTCGCTCAGCAGTGGCCCGGACAAGCTCTCGCCAGGCTCGAGGGCCTTCAGAACGGCCAGGGCCCGCAGCGAATAGATCGCAGTCTGCGAGAGGATCACGGCGGGATTGTGCGTCGCCGCCAGGGTTTCGCAAGCTCCGCGTCGGCGATCGCGCCCACGGCGGGGCCTGCGCCCCCCCCTGCTCTACGCACCTGGGCGGAGCAAGGAAGCCGATCTGCCACGGTTCTTGGCTCAGACGCTTTGTCGACCCTGAGATCCACAATGAAACGAAGCCACCTGCTCGCCTGCTCGCTGCCCTTGCTCACCCTCGCCGCCTGCGGCGGCGGCGATTCCCACGCGGCCCCGCGATCCGCCACCACCGCACCGGCGGTGGCGCCGCAGCCGACGCCAGCACCGCCAGCGCTGCAAGAACCCCTGGTCGGTGAAGAGGTCGCAGTACTGACCGCGCCGCCACTCGTGCCGCCGCCGATCACCCGGAGACACGCCACCAAGGTCAAGGTGCAGCTCGAGGTCAAGGAGTTCACCGCGCCGATCGCCGACGGCGTCGACTACACGTTCTGGACCTTCGGCGGCACGGTGCCAGGCAGCTTCATCCGGATCCGCGAAGGCGACCTGGTCGAGTTCACGCTCGCCAACCACCCCGACAACAAGCTGCCGCACAACATCGATCTGCACGCCGTGACCGGCCAAGGTGGCGGTGCCGCCGCGTCGTTCGTCGCCCCGGGCCACTCGGCGACATTCTCGTTCCGCGCGCTCAACCGCGGCCTGTACGTGTACCACTGCGCAACCGCGCCAGTCGGCATGCACATCGCCAACGGCATGTACGGCATGATCCTGGTCGAACCACGCGAAGGCCTGCCGAAGGTCGATCGCGAGTACTACGTCTGCCAGGGGGACTTCTACACCGAAGGTGCCTACGGGCAGGCCGGATACCAACCGTTCTCGATGGAGAAGGCGATCAAGGAACAGCCCGACTACGTGCTGTTCAACGGCCGGGTCGGCGCCCTGGCCGGCGACAACGCGATCACCGCCAAGGTCGGCGAGACGGTTCGCCTCTACGTCGGCAACGGCGGCCCGAACCTGGTTTCGAGCTTCCACGTGATCGGCGAGATCTTCGACGTCGTGATGCCCGAGGGCGGCGACACCAAGAACCACAACGTGCAGACCACGCTGGTGCCGGCCGGCGGCTCGACGATTGTCGAATTCAAGATCGACACGCCGGCCAACTACATCCTGGTCGACCACTCGATCTTCCGCACCTTCAACAAGGGCGCCCTCGGGGTGTTGGCGGTCGGCGGTGAAGCCGAGCTGGCGGTGTTCACCGGCAAGCAGCAGGAGGGCATCTACCACCCCGAAGGTGGTGCGATCCAGAACGTGCCTCGGCCTGCTGGCCTCGCCGCGCAGCAGATCCCGGCCGATCGCCCGCACCAGGAGCGCTTCGACCTGGGCCAACGCATCTACGAGTCGACCTGCTTCGCTTGCCACCAGAAGAACGGGCTCGGCTTGCCGCCGGCGTTCCCGCCGCTCGCCAAGTCCGACTACCTGATGGCCGATCGCGCCCGGGCGATCCGCACCGTGCTGGCGGGCCTGCAGGGCAAGGTGGTCGTCAACGGCACCGAGTACAACGGCATCATGCCAGCCCAGGTGCTGTCGGACGACGACACCGCCAACGTGTTGACCTACGTGATGAACGCCTGGGGCAACCAGGCCGCGATGGTGACCAGCAAGGAAGTCACCGCCGTGCGGGCATCGCTCGGCCACTGAGCAAGTCGCTCGAACCCGTTCCCGCACCTGGAGACCCACGATGCCTCGCTGCCGTGCCACGCCGATGCGCAGTGCGCTGTCGTCGATCCTGATCGGCCTCGGCGCCTGCGATGGCCAACCGCCGCTCACCGCTGTCGCGGCCTCGCTCGCACCGGCGAGGCCAGGGGGCGAAACAGGGCCGCCCGCCCAGGGACAGCGAGCGG
>DAIMFJ010000043.1:0-5301 GCA_036724695.1 Planctomycetota bacterium | reverse complement strand
GGGCCGACGGCCCTGGTCGAAGTGCCGGCGGGCACCTTCGCGGCCCTGTTCCCAGGCCGCGACAGCCAGCGGGACAGCACCGTGGCGGCCTTCGCGCTGGAACGCCACCCGGTGACGAACGCCCAGTTCCTGGCCTTCGTGCATGCCGAGCCGAGGTGGCGGCGCAGCCGCATCGCGGCCCTGTTCGCCGACCGTGGTTACCTGCGCGACTGGGCCGGCGATCTCGACTGCGGCGGGACCGGCGCCGACCGGCCGGTGACCGGCGTGTCGTGGTTCGCCGCTCGCGCCTACGCGCGGTGGCGCGGCCGCCGCCTGCCGACCCTGGCCGAATGGGAACGCGCCGCGGCCGCTCCACTCGGCGACGGTCGCGACCCGACCAGCGCGGTGCTCGCATGGTACGGCAAACCGACGCCGGCGACGTTCGACACGGTCGGCAGCGGCCAGGCGAACAGCCTCGGTCTCCACGACCTGCACGGTTTGGTTTGGGAATGGGTCGACGACTTCGCCGCCGCGATGGGCACCGGCGATGCCCGCAGCGCCAACGACCTGCAGCGCAGCATGTTCTGCGGCGCGGGCGCGGTCAACGCCACCCGACCGGCCGACTATGCGGCGTTCTTGCGCTACGCGATGCGTGGTGCGCTGGACGGCGCCCACACCACTCGCAATCTCGGCTTCCGCTGCGCTGCCGATCTGGAGGACTCCTGACATGAACCTGCTCTCCGCATCCCGATCCGGTCTCGGTCTTCTGCTGGCTTGCCTCGCGGCTTGCGGCGGCGAGACCTCGTGCTGCACGAATCCACCGCCTGCCGCGACGGGTGCGCCTTCCGACCACTCGGTGCATCTGCTCGAGCATCGGTTCGTCACCCAGACCGGCGAATCACGCACCCTCGCGGACTTCCGCGGCCAACCGGTCCTGATCGCGTTGGTGTTCACGCACTGCAGCTTCGCCTGCCCAGCCCTGGTGGCGGACGTGCAACAGACGCTGACGCTGGCCGGATCGCCGACCAGTGCCAGAGTGGTGCTGGTGTCGATGGACCACGAACGCGACACCCCACCGGTGTTGGCGGAGTTCGCCGCCAGGCACCGGCTGGCCGGACCACAGTGGACCCTGTTGCACGGCGATGCCGCGGCAGTGGCCGAACTCGCCGCGGTGCTCGGGGTGCGCTACGCGAAGGTCGACGGCGGCGACTACTCGCACAGCAACCGCATCTGTCTGCTCGACGGCAACGGCGAGATCGTGCATCGGCACGACGGGCTCGGCACCGCACCCGCCGAGCTCGCGGCCGCCCTGCAGAAGCTGGCCAGCGCTACCCATTGAGCACCGCGGCGGCTCCTCCGGCTGGCGTCGTCCTGGCGTGAGGAGTCAGCGCACCAGCGCGAACGCGGCGCGCGGCGCGAAGCCGACCCGCTCGCCGACCTGCAGACGCAGGTAGGTGCCTTCGCCGCCGCCGAGCACCAGGACGGTGGCGCCGGGTTGCACGGTGGCCAGGGCGGCCAGGCCTTCCCGCGGCTCGGCGACGAGCGAGAACTGCTGCAACGCGATCGCGGCGGGCGGCCGGGCCGGCCCCCACCACAGCACCTCGGCGGCGGCGAGCGCGGCGGGCAGGGCCAGCAGGCCGGCGAGCCAACGCAAGCCGGTGCGACGCCAACCGAACAGCAAGGCGGCGGCGACCATGCCGACCAGCAGCGCCGCCAGGGCCGCGCGTTCGCCGGCCGTGAATCGTTCGCGCAGCGCGACCAGTTCGGCGGTGATGCCGACCGCCGCTTCGTCGACTCCCAACCGTTGCCGGACCAGCCGCAGGTTGGCGAGCAGCTCGGCGTCGCGCGGCAGCGCCAGGCGGGCCTGCTCGTAGGCCCACAGGGCTTCGGGCAGGCGACCGAGCCGGAACAGGCAGTTGCCGCGGGCGCGCCAGAGCCGCTGGTCGCCGGTTGCGGCGAGCTGGTCGGTGAACAGCATCTCGGCACCCGCGTAGTCGCCGGCCCGGTAGGCGGCGACCGCGGGGTCGGGGCTGGCGGCCAGGGGCGGCGGCACCGCCTGCGCGGTGAGCGTGCCGAGCAGCGCCAGCAGCACCGTGCCCATCCGCACCACCCAGCCGGCGCGTTCGAGGCGGGCGACGAGGCCCTGCACGGTGGAACGGTCGGGCGGAGCACCGCCGCCGAACCGGGCGGCGACGCCTTGGTCGAGGCAGGTCGCGACCGCGACGGCCAGTTCCGCGTCGAGGCCACGCCGCTGCAGTTCGGCCGCGAGGTCGGGCCGCACGACGGCGGCCGCCGTGGTGTCGAGGCGGTCGGCCAGGTAGCCGGCGAGAGCTTCGGCCGGGTCGCCACCAGCGGCCAGGACCTGCCCGGCGCGGCGCGCCGCACCACGGCGCCGCTGGCCGGCGACGTCGCCGCGCCGCCGCTGGCTGGCCAGCAGGAGGATGCGCAGCATCGCCAGCAGGAGGGCTGGGCCGACGACGGCCAGCCAGCCCACCCATGCCGGCAGGTCCGGCCGCAGCGCCGGCGGTCCGCCGAGTGCGGGCAGGTCGAAGATGTCGTCGACGCCCGGGGTGACGACCTTGGGCTCCGGCGCGGCCAGGGGTGCCAGCGTCGCGCCGTTCGCCAGCGGCGCCACCCGCAGCGGGATCGCGGCGGTCGCGACGGCGACGAACTTCTCGACGCCGGGCGTGGTGTCGAAGTAGTTCCAGGCGATCTCTGGGATCGCGGTGACGTCCGCGGAGAGCGGCGTCAGGTCGTAGGTGACCGCGAGGTGCTCGGCGCTGCGAGCGGTCTCCTTCTTGCCGAGCAGATGGAAACCCGGCAGCCGGTCGAGTTCGGGCAACGACAGGAATTCGAGGTTGCCCTGCCCGCGCACGGTCAGCGTCAATTGCACCGACTGGCCGACCTGCACGCTGCTGCGATCGACCGTGGCGTCGAGCGCAAAACGCCCCACCGCGCCGTAGTACGGGTCGGGGCGACCGACTTCGGGGATCGGCAGGACCTCGATCTCGATCGGTTTGCCGTAGCTGTACAGGTTGTCGGTCTGGCGGCCGCGGTTGCCCGCGAACAGGTCGCGCGCGCCTTCGCGCAGGACGACGTGGTAGCGCAGCATCGGCGCCGACAGCTCGAGCTTGCCCAGCCGGGTCGGCAGGAACGCACGTTCGACGACGAAGCGCCGCCACGGCGCACCTCCGCGCTCGACGGTGTCGGCGACCGCGTAGTTCAGCGTGCGGTTGACGATCACCAACTGCCGCTGGTCGCTCGGCGGCGGGGCTTCGATCTTCTCGCCGCCGGGGAACTGGTCGAGCCACGGTGCCTGCACCTCGATGTCGAGGTAGCGGTGCTGCAACTGGTAGACGTCCTCGACGATGCGCAGCCCCTGCTGCACGCCGAACTCGACGCGGATGCGCACCGGTTCGTGCACGTAGACGCGGCGCGGCTCGACCTGCACGTCGAGGAACCCGAGTTCGTCGCCGCGCAGGTCCTTGCGCACCTCGAGGCGCAGTTCGGGGGTCGATTGCTCACGGGTGCCGGTCTGGATCGGGAACGGCGGCACCACGAAGCTGCCCTCGCGCAGTGGCCGCAGCAGCAGCGTGTACTGCACGCCGACGCGTTCGGTCAGCGTGCGGCCGTCGTAGAAGGTCTGGCTGCTGCGGGTCGGCGCCGACAGTTGCAGCTCGAGACCGGGGACCTCGGGGAGCCGGAACTCGCGCGGATCGGCGCTGCGCCCTTCGATGCGCAACACCACGCGGGCGACGTCGCCGAGCCGCAGCGTCGCCGGCGTCGGACCGTCGACTTCGAGGCGTTCCTGCGCAGGCGCGAGCGCGGCGAACAGGGCCAGCGTGAAGCCAACCAGACTGGCGATCGGCAGCGGCTTCACCAGTCCCTCTCCACCTTCGGGCGTTGCGCCTTCCAGCGCGCTTGCAGCGCCTGCTGGCGGCGTTCGAGTTGCTGCAACATGTCGAGCAGGCGCTTCTGCTGTTCCTGGCTCAGCAACCGGCCGGCGGGTGTTTCGCCCGGCACCTGCGGTGCGTCGGCACCCGCGGACGCCCCAGGCGTCGCGTCGCCGCCCTTGGGATCGGGTTCCGCAGCCGGCTGTGGGGTCTGCCCCTGGCCGTCCTGGGATGGCCTCGCCTCGGGCGTCGACGACGGTTCCCCTGGTTTCGGTTCGGCAGGCGGCGGCGGTTCGCCGGACGGTTCGCCCGCCTTGCCTTCGCCGCCCGTCGACGGATCGGGAGTGGTCTCACCCGGCTTCGACGGGTCCTGCTCGCCCGCCCCGGACTGCGGTTTGCCGGCCTGGGATTCGTCCGGCGGTGGCTCACCCGAGGGTGGTTCGGATGGCTCTGCTTCGCCCGACTGCGGGTCCTGCGACTTGCCGTCCTTGGCCTGGTCCTGCGGCGATCGGTCCTGGTTCTGTTGCTGCGGTTGCTGCTCCTGCGCCTGGTTCTGCAGCTCGTCGATGCGCTTCTGCAGTTCCTCCTCGAGCCGCAGCGCCCGCTCGGCGTTGCGCCGCAGCTCCGCACCGCCCCCGGCCAGGGCCCCGCGCACGAAGTGCTCGCGCGCCGCGGTGGCCTTCGCCAGCGCTTCGGCCAACGATTTCGGCGCTTGCGCCGGATCGGCGTCGGCGAGTGCGGCCTTGGCCTTGGCCTCGTCGAACGCGATCGCGCCGAGCAGACCGCGGTGCAGGTCGGTGCGCGGCGTGCGCGCCAAGGCGGCGTACCGCTCGATCGCGTCGCGGGCCGCGTCGAGTTCGCCAGCGCGCCACGCGGCCAACGCCAGGTTGTACTGCCGCTCCGGTTGGTCCTTGGCCTCGGCCGCGAGTTGTCGCCAGGCCGAGAACGCCGCGTCGAACCGCCCTTCGTCGAACCACTGCCGCGCCTGGCCGACCGTCGCCGGGCCAGCCGGCGCCGGGCCCACCGTCGCCGGGGCCGCCGGCGCGTTCGCATCCGCCTGGGCGGGCAGCACCGCGGCGCAGAGGCCGCCGATCCACACGAGCCACTTCATCGGTGTCGTCCTCCAGCGGTCAGGATGTCCCACACGAGCAGCAAGAGCAACGGCAACAGCACCCATTGGTAGCGCGCGATGCGCCGCGGCTGTTGTTCGCTGTCGAACGAACGTTTCTGCGCGGCGACGATGCGCTGCTCGTGCAGTTCGAGCAACGGCAACGCGAACGCGTCGGCGCGCAGGAACTCGCCGCCGGTCGCCGCCGCCAGTGCGCGCAGGCTCTCGGGATCCATGCGGGTCACCACCTCGTTGCCGCTCGCGTCGCGCAGGAACTCCTCCTTGCCAGCCGTCGCGAAGGTGATCTTGCTGCCGAGCGCG
>DAIMFJ010000042.1:20061-22725 GCA_036724695.1 Planctomycetota bacterium | reverse complement strand
GGGCGTCACAGTGCCGCCAGCCACGCGTCGAGCACCGCCGCGTCCGACGACTTCACCGTGCGGCCGTCGGGACCGACGCCGATGCGCGTCACGCTCTTGGCCGGCTCGCCGTGCGCGAGGAAATCCTGCCAGTCCTTGGAGCCGGCGGCGAACACCCAGATGCGGTTGTCCTGCACGCGGGTCACGAAGCCGGGCCGACTGAGCACGAACGCATCGATCGTCTCCGCATCCGGGGCACGCAGCGTGCGGCCGCCCGGGCCGGCTCCGACGCGGGTCACGCTCTTGACCAGGTCACCGTGCTTCCGGTAGCCGGCAAGCTCGGGATCTTCGTCGCGGAACACCACCCAGCGGCCGTCGACCTCGATGGTCGTGAAGCCGGCGTACTGGACCGGCGCGGCGACGGTGGCACTCGCGTCGACGGCCTTGGCCGGCTCGCCGGCACTCGGGGCCGTGCCTTGGCAGGCGACGAACGACAGGAACAGCAAACCGAGAAGGGGGGTTTTCATGGTGGATTCCAAGGTCTCGGGGACTGCCGACTAGCCGAACCGCCCGGACACGTAGTCCTCGGTCTCGCCGGTCAGCGGACGGGTGAAGATGGCGTCGGTGGGCCCGTGTTCGATCAGGCGACCGAGGTAGAAGAACGCCGTGTAGTCGCTGCACCGTGCCGCCTGGTGCATGTTGTGGGTGACGATCATCACCGAGTAGGTGCCCTTCAATTCCCAGATCAGGTCCTCGATCTTGCCGGTGGCGATCGGGTCGAGTGCCGAGCAGGGCTCGTCCATCAACAACACCTCGGGTTCGGCGGCGATCGCTCGCGCGATGCACAGGCGCTGTTGCTGGCCGCCCGACATCGCCAGTGCCGAAGTGTGCAGGCGATCCTTGACCTCGTCCCAGATCGCCGCACCGCGCAGGCTGCGTTCGCAGACGGTCGCGCACGCCGTCGATGCGCAGCGGGTAGACGACGTTCTCGTAGATCGACATCGGGAACGGGTTCGACTTCTGGAACACCATGCCCATGCGCTTGCGCAGCTCGATGACGTCGACGCGCGGTCCGTAGATCGACTCGCCGTTCAACTTCATGTCGCCGGCGATGCGCACGCCGTCGATCAGGTCGTTGAGCCGGTTGACCGATCGCAACAGCGTCGACTTACCACAGCCCGACGGCCCGATCAGCGCGGTGACCTTGCCGCGCGGCACCACCAGGTTGATGTCGTGCAGCGCCTTGTTGGCGCCGTAGAACAGGCTGAAGTTGTCGACGGCGAGGACCTTCTCCTCGGTGGCGACCGCGTCGTGGATGCGCGAGGTGACCTTGTCACCGCGGGCGATCGCCTCCATGACGCCGGTGCGCGGCGCGGTGGTCTTCTCGCCGACGACGGCGCTGCGGCCGGCAGCGCCGGAGCCCGCGGGTTGGGGACCGGGAACGGATGGTTGCATGCGTGGTGGTCCGAAGGGAGCCGGGGAGGTCATGGTCAGAACTGGCTGCTGACGAAGCGGCGGCGCAGGTGGGAGCGCAGCCAGATCGCCGTGACGTTGAGGGTGGTGATCACGCCGATCAGCAACAGCGTGGTCGTGAACACCATCGGTTTGGCGGCTTCGCTGTTCTGGCTCTGGAAGCCGAGATCGAAGACGTGGAAGCCGAGGTGCATGAAGCTGCGCGACGGGTGCAGGAACGGGAACTCGCCGTCGAGCGGCAGTTCGGGGGCCAACTTGACCGCGCCGACCAGCATCAGTGGCGCCACCTCGCCGGCCCCGCGTGCCATCGCCAGGATCGCACCGGTCATGATGCCGGGCAACGCGCGCGGCAACACGATCCGCCGGATCGTCTGCCACTTGCTGGCGCCGCACGCGTAGCTGCCTTCGCGC
Source organism: Planctomycetota bacterium (assembly GCA_036724695.1). Taxonomy (GTDB): domain Bacteria; phylum Planctomycetota; class UBA1135; order UBA1135; family UBA2386; genus JACKIC01. The sequence continues at coordinate 20,862 of DAIMFJ010000042.1, read as the reverse complement.
ATCGAGCTCGGCACCGCGGCCAGGGCCTCCTCGGTGGCGACGATCACCACCGGCAGGGTCAGCAGGGCCAGCGTCAACGACGCCCAGATCAGCGCCCCTTTGCCGAACGTCGGCGCCGGTTGCCGTTCCGGGTAGAACAGGTCGTCGATCGTGCCGCCGATGATGTAGCAGAAGAAGTCGAGGCCGAACACCCCGAACACGATGCTCGGTACGCCGGCGAGGTTGTTGACCGCGATGCGCACCGCGCTGATCACCAGACCGGCCTCGGCGTACTCGCGCATGTACAAGGCCGCCAACACGCCGAACGGCACCACCAGCAGCGACATGATCAGCGTCATCAGCACGGTGCCGAAGATCGCCGGCCAGACCCCACCCTCGGTGTTCGACTCGCGCGGGTCGTCGAACAGGAACTCGTGCCAGCGATCGAGGTAGATCGCCAGCTTGTCGCCGAACGTCAGGCGGTTGGCCGGGTAGAGCCGCACGATCGCATCGAGCGACAGCTCGTGCTCGGCCCCGGTCGAGGTGCGCAGCACGAGGCTGCGTCGGCGATTCTCGGATTCGAGTTGCTGGACCTCGGCTTCGATCCGGGCCCGTTCCGCGGCCGTGTCGGCGACCAGGCGTTCGAGGTCGGCGAGCGCGGCGACGTGTCGGGTCGAGTCCGTGCCGTGCCGCAACTCGACGGCGCGCGCGGCGACCTCGTGATCTGCGCGCCGGTGGTCGCCGCCGAGGCCCGCGCGCAGCGCAAGGCGCCCGCGGCTCACTGGGCCCACATGGTGGTGCACGGCATCCTGCACCTGCATG
>DAIMFJ010000042.1:4186-20051 GCA_036724695.1 Planctomycetota bacterium | reverse complement strand
CTCCTCGCGATCGCTGAGCCGGCCGATCTCGTGCTTGCGGAGGTGTGCGGCCTGCGCGAAGCGCTGGTGGGTGGCGGGTAGCTCGGCGAAGAGGCGTTCGAGCACGGCAGCCGGTTCGGTGGCGACCACCTGGGCGTCGCTCTTGAAGGCGACCGGGGTCCCGTAGAAGCGGCCCCAGGTGCGCCGCTCGACCAGCACCGCCCATTCGGGTTGCGATTCGCGGTCGACCAGGTACTCCGGCACCCAGTGGAAGTGCTCGAAGGTCAGGTCGTAGTTGCCGGTGCGCAACTGGCGCCGTTCCGACCAGCCGTCCTGCAGCCGTGCCTGGGCGCGTTGCCGCGTCGCCTCGGGCAGCGCGGCCAACTGGTCGGCGGGTACCTCGAAACGGCTGGCGCGGGTGACTTCGCCGAGCCGCACGGTGCCGTCGACCAGTTCGAGCTGCACGAGCGGGGTCGGCCAGAACGTGCCGAAGCCCTGCGTGAACACCAGCAACAACAGCCCGAACACCATCACCAGGCAGAGCGCCAGGCTGCCGCCGCACAGCCACAGCATCGGCTCGCCGCGGGCTCGGATCGACTGACCGGGCGGCGCCGCCGGGCGGCGGCGCGCCGGCGTGGGAGCTGGCAGCGTCGGTGTGGCGGTCACAGCTGGAAGGCCCTCTTGCGGAAGCGCTGCCGGATCACCTCGGCGGCGGTGTTGAGTGCGAAGGTCATCACGAACAGCACCAGCGCCGCCAGGTACAGCATGCGGTAGTGGGTGCTGTCGCGCACGGCTTCCGGCAGCTCGGTGGCGATGTTCGCCGACAGCGTGCGGAAGCCGTTGAAGAGGTTCAGTTCGAGGACCGGCGTGTTGCCGGCCGCCATCAGCACGATCATCGTCTCGCCGACGGCGCGGCCCAGGCCGATCATCACCGCGCTGAACACCCCGCTCAGCGCCGTCGGCAGCACGATGCGCACGGCGGTCTGCCAGGGGGTCGCGCCAGCACCCAGCGAGGCGGCGCGCAAGTGGGCCGGGACGCTCGACAACGCGTCCTCGGCGATCGTGTAGACGATCGGGATCACCGCGAAACCCATCACGAAGCCGACCACCAGCGAGTTGCGCTGGTCGAAGGTGCCGACCAACGAGCCACGCAGATCGAAGCCGAGGACCGTGCACAGCCCGGCCAGCGCCGCAGCGGCACCAAGCGCCAGCACGGTCCCAGCCCCGATCCGGGGCAGGCCTCGGGCCGGCAGGAACGGCAGCATCGGGGCGGCCAACGCGGTGCCGACCCCGGCCAGCGGCAGCAGCGCGAACAGCCAACCGCCGTACGCCGAACCGCGCGCCGCCTGGCCATCGCCGTCGGTGACCAACCAGCCCCGCAGATCGCCGCCGAACAACAGGCCTTCGACCAGCGGGGCCAGCAGCATCGCCAGGCAGAGACCGAGCGGCAGTGCGACGACCCCGCCGAGCAGGCGGAAGCGGTCGCCGAGCGTGCGCCAGCGCGGCGGCAACGCCTGCCAGAGGTTGGCGCCGATCAGGAACGCGATCGGCAGCGTCAGCACCAGCAACAGCAGCATCATCAAATGCGCTTCGACGACCGGCGCGAACACCAGCGCGGCCAGGAAGCCGAGCACGACGCTCGGCAGGCTCGCCATCAATTCGATCGACGGTTTGATGCGCGCCTTCCACCGCGGGTGCAGGAACTCGCTGGTGTAGATCGCCGCCAGCAGCGCCAGCGGCACCCCGAACAGCAGGCAGTACAAGGTCGCCTTCAGGGTGCCGAAGATCAGCGTCCACAAACCCAGCTTGGGCTCGAAGTCGTCCGAGCCACTGGTGGACTGCCAGACGTGTTCGGGGCCGTTGTAGCCCTCGTACCAGACCGGCAGGAACGTCGACGCGAGCGTCACCTCGGGATGCCCGGCCCGGAGGTCCCAGCGATGCATCGCGCGTTCGCCGAACACCAGCACGCCATCCTCCTTGACGGCCATGCGCACCAGGGCCGGACGGTCGTCGGCGGCGATCTGCATGCCGGCGACCAGCCGTTCGCTGGTGCCGTGCAGCACCTGTGCTGTGCCGTCGGCGCGCAACACGGTGAACAGCCGCGAACGCACCGAGGCGTGCAGCGAGACGACTGCGGCCGGCTGGGCCGGCGCGAAGGAACGCGCGCGCACCAGCGTGGCGCCGTCGTGCGGCGTCGCGTTCGGGGGCTTGGTCTTGAACCACAGGCCGACGTCGCCGCGGTCGTCGCCGACCAGCAGGGTCTGCTTGCCGATCAGGAACGCGACACTGGTGACGGTCGCGCCACCCGGCAGCAGCTAGAGCTCTTCGGCGAACCGCGGTGTGTCGATGCTGCGCGTGTCCAGCCGCACGAGCCGGCCGTTGTTCCAGATCAAGTAGACGTTGTCGCCAGCACCGGCCAGCAGCACGTGGTCGGGGGCCTGCGCGACGAGGTTGGGCACCAGCTCGGCCAGGCGCACGCTGGCACCTTCGAGCGTCACGGTGACCTCCTCGGTCACCATGTTCATCCGTTCGCTGCGCGTCTTCAGGTGCAGCGTGCCATCGCTGGTCACCGCGGCGATCATCGTGCCGTTCGGGGTGTCGGCACCGTCCACGTGCAGCACCGGAAACTCGCCGAGCGCCACCTTGGCGTCGCGCGCCACCTCGAGTTGCTGCCGGCGCACGGTGCTCTTCGACGTGCGTTCGTAGAGGCTGCCGGCCTCGATCGCCGTACTGCCGACCGCGAGCTGGTGCGTCACCGCGGGTGCGTCGCCGAGCCCGAGCACCTGGCTCGCGACGCCGATCTTGACCTGCTCGACCTGGCCGTTCCGGTAGCCGAGCAACAGGTCGCGGTCGTGGACCTGTACCGTCGTCACCTCGGCCGGTGCGTAGAGGAGCTCGCTGGCCAACACCTGGCCGGAATCGGTCACCAGGGCCCTGACCATCCCGTCGTCGCGCAACGTCCAGGCCAGCCGCCGATATTCGTCCTCACCGGCGGCCAGCATGCGGCCGGGTGCTGGTGTCGGCTGGCTGCCAGCCGGGGTGACGCTGCCCCCGACGAGCAGCGGCAGCACCACGTAGACCAGGAACAGGCACACCGTGGCGACCGCGAGGATCGTCGCAATCCCGCCGACGGTGATCGTCCAGCGCGACACACGATCGGCGATCGCCACGGCGCGCGTCGTGCGCCGACTGCGCTGCAGGCCAGTGAAGGTGGGCATGAAGAGGTCGGTCTCGGACGTCGGAGGCAAACCGGAGGCAGCGCAGGCAGGCTGGTCGTCAGCGGCTCACAGCCCGACCTTCTCGAGCTGCTTCTTGACCATCCGGCTCGGCAGCGGGTAGTAGCCGTCCTTGAGCACGTCGAGCTGGCCTTCCTTGCTCATCATGTAGCGGAGGAACTCGCGGCGCAGCGGGTCGATCGCCGAGCCGGGCTTGTGGTTGACGTAGATCAGGAGTTGCCGGGCCAGCGGGTACTCGCCGGTGTAGGCGTTCTCCGGCGTGGCGTCGATCACCTTGCTCTTGCCGTCCTTGGCGAGCGGCACCGCGCGCACGTCGGCGGTCTTGTAGCCGATGCCCGAGTAGCCGATGCCGGCGACGTCGCCGGCGACACCCTGCACCACCGCCGAGCTGCCCGGCTGCTCCTTGACGGAGTCCTTGAAGTCGCCCTTGAACAGCGCGTGCTCCTTGAAGTAGCCGTAGGTGCCCGACGCCGAGTTGCGGCCGTACAGGCTGATCGGGCGGTTGGCCCATTCGCCGGTCAGCCCGAGGTCGCCCCAGGTGACGATTTCCTTGTCGGCACCACCCTTGCGGGTCTTGCTGAAGATCGCGTCGACCTGCTGCAGCGTCAGCGACTGGATCGGGTTGTCCTTGTGCACGTAGACGGCGAGCATGTCGATGCCGGCCGCGATGCCGGTCGGCTTGTAGCCGAACTTCTTCTCGAACTCGTCGATCTCGGACTCCTTCATCGGCCGGCTCATCGGGCCGAACGACGAGGTGCCACCGATCAGCGCGGCCGGCGCGGTCGCCGAGCCCTTGCCTTCGATCTCGACCTTGACGTTGGGGTAGTGCTTCGCGAAGCCTTCGGCCCACAGCGTCATCGTGTTGTTCATCGTGTCCGAGCCGACACTCTTGATGCTGCCCGACACACCGGCGGTGGGTGCGTACGCCGGCAGGTTGGCGTCGACCTTGACGCTGGCTGCCTTGGCGGTGGCGTCGGCGGGCTTCTGGGCGAGGACGGGGAGGCTGAGGGCGGCGCCAGCAACCAGGGTGGCGGCGCAGCGGAGGAACGTAGTCGTCATGTCGGTACCTGAGCTTGGCCGGCCCAGGACGATCCCGGAGCTCGGCAGGGAACATCCAAGCCAGCCGTGTGAACGTTCCGTGAAGACTGCGTGAGTGTTCGCCGCTCGCCGGCAGATCCTGCGGCGACCGCACCGCGGCGGATCCGGGGGCTGGCGTAAAGGCGCGGCCAGCGCGACACTGGCAGCGTGGTCCGATCTCGCACCAGCTCCACCAGCACCCTGCAGGCTCGCTTCGAACGTCGGTTCACAGCGGCACTTGCATCGTTCCTGCCGGCGGGTCCGACGACCGTGGTCGGGATCGGCGACGACGCTGCAGTGGTGCGCAACGCCCGCCGCGACAGCGTGTTGTGCTGCGACCCGGTGGTCGAAGGGGTGCACTTCACAGCGGCCGCGCCGATGCGACTGGTCGGCAACAAGGCGGTGCAGCGCAACCTCGCCGACCTGGCGGCGATGGGCGCGCGTCCCGACCACCTGCTGGTCTCGGTGGTCCTGCCGCCGCACTTCCCCCAGGCGCGGTTGGCCGTCCGCTGCTGCGCAGCAACGCGCGCATCGGCGACACCCTGCATGTCAGTGGCCCGCTCGGCGGTTCGATCGCGGGCCATCACCTGCGCTTCCGGGCGCCGCTCGCCGAAGGTGCGTGGCTGGCCACGCAGCGTGGCATCGGCGGCGTGCTCGACGTCAGCGACGGCCTGCTGCTCGACCTGCAGACGATGCTGGTCGCCAGTGCTTGCCCGGGAGCCGAACTCGACGCAAGGGCGATCCCGGTGCGCCGCGCCGCGCGCCGGCTCGCCGGCGGTGACCCGCGCGCGGCGCTGCAGCGCGCGTTGGGCGATGGCGAGGACCACGTGCTGCTGTGGAGCCAGCGCCCGCGCGCCCTGGCTGCCGGTGGGCCGTTGACGGCCCGCGCCCGCCGCGCGATCGGTCGCATCGTGCCGACGCCAGGCTTGTGGTTGGTGCAGGCCGATGGCACCCGGCAAGCGTTGGCCGTGGCCGGGTACGAACACCGCTTCGATGCCGGGCCGCCGACCCCGACCGTGCAACGCCGGCGCGCGACGCGCCAGCCGAGGTCGCGAACGTGACGACGCTGCGCATCCAGCTACCTGCCGACCCCGCCGCCACCGAGGCGTTCGGCGCCTGGCTCGGCCGCCAGCTGCGGGCCGGCGACGTGCTGGCGTTGGTCGGTCCGATGGGGGCCGGCAAGACCACGTTGCCCCGCGGCCTCGCCATCGGCCTCGACCTCGACGAGCCTGCGGCGGTCGCCAGCCCGACCTACCTGCTGGTCGTCGAACACCCTGGCCGCATCCCGCTGCTGCACGCCGACGCGTACTTTCCCGACAAGCTGGCCGGGTTCCTGGCCGACGGCGGGCTGGACTACCTGCACGACCAGCGCGCCGTCAGCGTCGTCGAATGGGGGGATCGCCTCCGTAAGTTGTTGCCTGAAGATACCTTGTGGCTCACGTTCGAGGCGTGCCACGAGCCCGGCCGGCGGTTGTCCCTGGCGGGACCGGACGCCACCTTGGCACGGTGGGACGAATTGCCGAAGATCTGGCGTGGCGACTGAACCCGATCCGGGGGCACGACGTTGCCACCATGCACCGGTGCATCCGTGACCAGCCCAGCCACCCATCCTCGCGACGTCGACTACCTGGCGCTCTACCAAGGTGGCGATGCGCAGGCGTTCCAGGCCCTGGTCGACGCCTACCGCGATCGCATCGTGCAGTTCTTCTACCGGCTGTGCTGGGACCGCGACCGCGCCGAGGACCTTGCCCAGGACCTGTTCTTGAAGCTGCTGCTGGGCAGCAAGCGCTACCGGCCCGAAGGCAAGCTGGTCACGTTCGTCTACCGGGTCGCCACCAACCTGTGGATCGACCACTACCGGCAGGCGCGCCCGCGCCCGCGGTTCCATTCGTACGACCAGGCGATGTACCCGGCCGACGAGTCCCCGGGCCGCGAATTCGACAGCGGCGTGGCGACGCCGGCCCAGCTCGCCGCCGACGACGAGGAGAAACGCGCGCTGCGCCAGGCGCTCGAGCGTCTGACCGAACCACACCGCCTGGTGTTCGAACTGGCGGTCTACCAGCAGTTGCCGTACGCCGAGATCGCCGAGCTGCTCGGCATCCCGGTCGGTACCGTCAAGTCGCGCATGCACAACAGCGTGGCCGCGCTCAAGGACGTGCTGGCGAGCCACTCGGACACCGCGCGCCGCGCCGGGGGTGACGCATGAGCGCGCCGGCCGTCTGCGAACCGTGCACGCCGCTCGACGCCGCGGTGGGTGGCTGCGATCGGGCAGCCCACACCGCCTTGCTCGAACGCGCCACCAGCGACCTCGGCACCGCGCTCGAACTCGCCGAAGCCGTCGAATTCGTCGCCCGCTGTCGCGAGTTGCGCGTCGCGACCGGCATCCGCTACGACAACCTGCTGCGCGACGTCGTGCGGCGGGCGAAGCGGCGCCTGCCACCCCCGCCGCGGCGCCTCTGGCGCCCGCTGGGCGTGGTCGCCGCCGCCGCCGCCGTCACCTTCACCGCGCTGACGCTGCTCGATCCGTTCCTGCGGGCCACGCCGGCGACCCCGGCGGCGAGCACGAACGTCGCGATGGCGTTGCCGGTCGCCAGACCGACCGCGGTGCCGACCAACCAGCCGCACCCGTTCGCCAGCGAACTGGAGGCAATCCGCAGCCGCTTGCAGCGCGAGCAGAACGTGCGGCTCGCGGCGGCCGCGGAAGCGGCGGGGGACGATGGCGTCGGCAGCTGGTTGTCGCCGCGCAATGCCGTCGCGCTGATGCAGCTCGACCACGAGGTCCGCAGCCACCGCCGCGTGCGCGAGCGGGCCATGTCGGCGGGCGGCGGCATGGCTGGTGCCGACGGGCGCGTGCAGCAGGTCGCCGACCAGCTCGCCGCCGAACTGCAGCGCCGCTTCGCCGCGGTGCCGTTCGAACCGACGCCGAGCACCGCCGAGATCGCCGGGACCGTGCGGGCGCTGGTCGCCGCGGGTCTGCACGAACCGCCGCGGGCCGCTGCCGCCAGCCGCGGCTCGGCCGTGCTCCAGCAACGACTCGGCGCCGCCTTCGGGGTCGAACTGGCCACCGCGCTGGCGGCCGTGGTGGAGATGGCGGGCGCCACGGGTGAAGGCGCGGCCACGATCGCCGACGCAGGCCGGCGGCTGGTCGACGAACTGGTGGCGCCCGAGGGCAGCGGCTGGCAGCGCGGCCGACCCGACCTGCTGCGCCGCGCCGCGGCGGTGGGCGCAGTCGGCGAAGCGGCACGCACCCTGCAGTTCCTGCCCGCCTTCGGCGTCGATGCGGCACGGTGCGCGTTGGCGCGCCGGCTGCTCGTCGCTTCGCTCGAAGAGCGCCTGGATGGCCCGGTCGACGGTCCCGAGGCCTATGCCGCCGTGTTGTATGGGGGCGCCGACCTGCTCGACGACGCCAGGCGTGAGCACTACCGTCGACAGCTGCGGCGTTGGCAGCCGACCCGGCTGGCGCCGGACTTCGGCACCGTGCAGCAATGGGCCTGGAGCCTCGGGCCCGGCGAACGGGGCTACGTGCAGCTGCAGTGGCAACTGCGCCCGCTGGCCACCGCGCGGCTGCCCGACGACCTGACGATCCGCGCCGCCTGGACGTTGTGCATGACGACCCAGTACGCCGCGCCTTGCGGCACCCAGCTGCAGCAGCTGGCGCGCGGCGCGCTCGGCGAGTGAGCGAACGCTCGGCCGGGCATCTTTTCCCTGGGTTTGCCCGGCGGGTCAGGTTAGCTACGGTGCTGAGGATGTTCATGGCCTGGATCGCACCGCCACCTTTCGTTCTGCTCGCCCTGGCCGTCGTCGGCGCACTCGCCGCCACCGCCGGGCCGGCCCAGGCACCCGCGGCGGGCGGCACGCCGCCGCCTGCACCGGCGCCTGCGGCGAGCCAGGATCCCAAGGCGGGCCAGGATCCCAAGGCGGGCCAGAAGGTCGAACGTGCGATTCCGACCGACCTCGAGGCCGAACGGCACGGCGGCGTGCGCGACCTGACCCTCGAAGATGCCCTGCGGCTGGGCCGCATGCACAACCCGCGGCTGAAGGCCGCGGCCCTGCTGCCCGAACGCGCCAGCTTCGACATCGTCGCCGCCGAGGCGTCGTTCGACCCCGAGCTGTACGCGAGCGCCAACTACGGCGAGAGCGAGTCGCCGACCCGCAACCAGTTCTCGCCGTCGCTGAGCCGCACGACGATGGACGCGGCCCTCGGCTGGCGCCAGCGCGCCGTGACCGGCGCGTTGTTCGACCTCGCCTTCCGGCCGGCACGGTTCGAGACCAGCGGCTCGACGGCGTTCCCGGATCGTCAGTTCACCGCCGAATGGGCAGCCAGCGTGCGGCAACCGCTGTTGCGCGGCGGCTGGTCGGACTACAACCTGGCGCCGGTCGACGCGGCCCGCTACGGCCTCGTGCAGGCGCGCAGCGAGTTCGCGCGCACCGTGCAGACGACGCTGCTCGACATCGTCGTCGGCTATTGGGAGCTGGTGTACGCGCGGCAGAACTACCGGGTCGTCGCGTCCGCTCTGGCGGTCGCCGAAGAACAGCTGCGCATCACCGACGTGCGGATCGCGGTGCGCGAACTGGTCGAACGCGATCGCATCGCCGACCTCGCCGAGGTGGCGCGTCGCCAGGAGGAACTGATCGCCGCCGAGAACTCGATCCGGCGCGGCGAGGACGCGCTGCGCAGCCTGTTGTACGACGGCAGCGACGCCAGCATGTGGCGCATCAACCTGCGGCCGAGCAGCGCGATCGAATTCGACGCCAGCCAACCGTTGCCGGACCTCGAGCCGTGCCTCGACCGGGCCTTGGCCGAGCGGCCGGAGCTGCGCGCGCAGCGCGCCGCGATCGCCGCGGCGCAGGTGTCGCTGCTCGAGACCGAGCGCGACGTGTTGCCGGGACTCGACCTGATCGCGGCGTTCTCCAGCGACGGGGTGCGCGACACGTTCCAGCCGGCGTTCGCCGACGCCAGCGAGCTCGACTACCCGGACTGGTCGATCGGGCTGGAGTTCACGCTGCCGATCGGCAATCGGGCCCGCAAGGCCCGACGCACCCAGGCGCGCCTCGAGGTCGAACGCCAGCAGCGCGAGCTGCAGGCCCTGGTCCTGCAAGTCACCACGGAGGTGCGGGATGCGGTGCGCAACCTCGGCAGCCTGCGGCAGAGCGTTGCCGCGAGTGCCGAATCCGAACGCTTGGCGGCCAGCAACCTCGAGACCGAACAAGCCAAGCTGCGGGTCGGCGCGTCGACCAACTTCGAGGTCCAGCGCCGGCTGCAGGAACTCAGCGAGGCCCAACAGCGCCACTTGCGCAACCTGCTGAACCACCGGGTCGCCGAGAGCCGCCTTGCCTACGTGCAAGGCTTGCTGCAGGCCCCCCAGGATGCGGCGGCGACCGGCGAAACCGCCAGTGGGGCCGCCGGGACCGGTGACGCGAGCCGCCAGCCGCGCTAGAGCCCTGGCCGACCGGAACCTGCCGGCCGGCGCCCCCGACGCTTCGACCCATGTCCAGTCTGCGCCCATCCTTCGCCGCCGTGTTCCTGTCCGCCAGCCTGGCGGCCCTGGCGACGAGCCAGGCAGACCCCCCAGCGGCCAACCCGGCGCTGCGGCCAGCCACTGCGCCGGCCAACCCGTACCAGCTGACGCCGTTCCTCGCCGATTTCCCGGTGGTGTTGGTCTACCCCAACCAGTACGGGCGCGAATACGACCGCACGCGACGCCAACTGATCGAGCGCCTGGTCGCCAACCTGCAAGGCAACGTGCGGCGCGACGCGTGGCTGATGGCGATGGAGTTCTTCTGGCGGGCGCCGGAAGACGCCTACGAACCGCTGGTCGCCGCGATGGACCGCTGGTACGGCAACCCCCTCAGCGACGTCGTGCGCAACTGCGTCGAAGCGATGGGCAAGATGGGGGACGAGCGCTTCGACGCGGCGCTGCAGCGGGCCCTCGAGCATCCCAACGCGCAGGTGCGGCAGGCTGCGCTGGCCTCGCTGGGCCGTTCGGGCAAACGCGAGACCCTGTTGGCGCTCGGCCGGCATTTCGAGCAGATGGACGGCCGGGCCCGCACCGCGTGGCTGCAGGCCGTGCTCGATCGTCTGCCCGAGCAGCGCGTCGCGATCCTGACCCGGTTGCTGGCCGCCGAATACCCGACGGCGGTGCGCGAACAGATCCTCGGCTTCGCCCTGCAGCTGCCGGGCGCCGAGCTGGCGGCGGCGACCCGCGGGCTGTGGGACCGCGCCACCGGCAAACTCAAGGCGGTGATCGCTGCCGCACTGCACCAGACCGGCGATGGGGCCGGCACGGCGTGGTTGCAGGCGGCGCTGCAGGGCCAGGACACCCAGGAACTGCTGATCGTGCTCGAGCAACTGGCCCGCTGTGAGCTCGGCGCGCTGCGTTCGACGGTGCTGCAGCACTCCGCGCACCCGCGCGCCGACGTGCGCCATGGCGTCGCCAGGCTGCTGGCGCTGGTGCCGGGCGACGACGTCGCCGACGTCTACGAGGTGCTGGCGGCGCCCGAGGAACCGCTCGACATCCGCGAGATCGCGTTGCGCGAACTGACGCGGCGCGGTCGACCGTCGGCGGTCGGCGCGCTGGTCGACGAGGCCGCGACGGCGACCGGCACCCGCCTGCAGGTGCTGCTGCACCTGCTGGCGATGTCGGGCGATCCGCGCGCGGTGCCGTTGCTGGTGGAGCGCTTCGAGCGGGCCCCGGAGAGCGAGCGCCGCCCGTTCCTGCAAGCCCTCGCCCAGAACAACTCGGCCGCGGCCTGCGCGGCGATGTTGGCGATCTTCCGTGGTCCGCCGCGGATCGTCGGCCGCGGCGTCGACGAGGCCTACACGACGATCGGCTATCTGGCCACGCTGCTGCTGAACCTGCGCGGTCACGAAGCGACCTTGGTGGCGGAGTTCCGCAGCCTGCCGAAAGAGGACTACCTGCGGCGGGCTGCGCTGGCGACGACGATCTCCGGACTCGCGGCCGACCGCAGCGATGCCGCGCTGCGCGACGAGTGCCTGGACGAACTGCGGCAGCTGCTGTTCGACCGCGACGCTCTGCCGCAGTTGCGCGTGCTGGCGTTGAATCTGCTGACGCCGCGCGGTCTGCGCGTCGAGGACGCCCTGCGCCTGAAGCGACAGCGTTTCGACGAAGCGCCCGGCCTGCGCGCCTTGTTCGCGGACTTCCTCAACGAGTACTTCTGACCGGACGCCTGCTCCCGACCGGTGGGGGCGGCGCCAGCGCGAACGCCGCTGCTGCCGCGATCGCCGCCGCGAGGTGCCCGGCGGCGGTGTGGCCGCTCTGGCGCCGCGGCGCGAGGTCGTGGTCGCCGTCGGCGAACCACTGCACCTGGATCGCCGGTGCCAGCGTGTAGCCGGCGACTTCCGTCCGGCTGCCGAGCGGATCGCGTTCGCCCTGCAGCAGCAGGGTCGGTGTGCGCAGATCGGCGAGGTGCGCGGTGCGCAGTGCCGTCGGTCGCCGCGGCGGATGGAACGGGTAACCGAACACCACGCACGCCGCCGCCCCGAGTTCGTCGGCCAGCAGCGTCGCGACGCGGCCGCCCATCGACTTGCCCATCACGACCAGGCGCGGGACGGCGAGTCCGGCGACCACGTGCCGGAACGAGTCGAGCAGCACCGGCAGGCGATCCGGCGGTCGCCGCCGGCCGGTGCGCCGCTGGTCCCGCCGAAACGGGAACTCGAAGCGCACCACGTGCAGCCCATGCCGAGCCAGACCGGCGGCGACCTCGGCCAGGAACGGGTGGTCCATGCCGGAGCCCGCGCCGTGGGCGAGCACGACCGTGACCGCTGCGTCGGCCGGGCCCTCGCGGCGCAGCTCGGCCTCGGCGGTCACGCGCCGGCTGCACCGCCACGCAGCGGTTCATCGTGGATCACGTGTTCGGCGACGACCTCGCCGTTGGCGAGATGGCGGTCGACGATCTGGTCGAGCACCTCCGGGGTGCAGTTGCCGTACCAGGTGCCTTCCGGGTAGACGACCGCGACCGGTCCCCGGGTGCACAGTCGGAGGCAGTTGGCGCGGGTGCGCTGGATGCCACCTTGTTCCGACAGGGAGAGGTCCTTGAGGCGGCGCTTGAGGTGCTCCCAGCTCGCGGCGCTGACCTCGGGAGCGCAGCACTTGGGCTTGCTCGCTTCGCAGCACAAGAAGATGTGCCGGCGCGCGCCCGGGATGCCGAGCTTGTCGAGCAGCGGTTGCAGGTCGTCGCGGGGGGGCGGGTCGGAACTCATCGCGGCAGGATCGCGCGCCGGCCGGCGCGGCGCCAAGGTCAGCCGCCAGAAGCGCCGCCGCGGGCTTGCACTCGACCGCGGCGGCGCGTTCGCTAACAGCGTGACGACCAGCCACCCGTTCCGCCACGTCCTGCCTGCGATCACCACCCCGTGGACCACCGACGACCGCGTCGACCACGACTTCCTGGCCCGGCACGCCCAGTGGCAGCTCGCCGCCGGTTGCAGTGGCCTGATCCCGCTTGGTTCGCTCGGCGAAGGTGCCACCCTCGACTTCGACGAGAAGGCGGCGATCCTGCGCACGCTGGTGGCCGCTGCCGGCCCCTGCCCCGTGCTGCCGGGCATCGCGGCGCTGTCGACCCGGCAGGCCGTCAAGCTCGCCGAGACCGCAGCCGCGGCCGGCTGCCGCGGCCTGATGGTGTTGCCTGCCTACGTGCACAAGGGCGGCATGCACGAAGCCAGGGCCCACCTCGACGCGGTGCTGCGCGCGACGGGCTTGCCGTGCATGCTCTACAACAACCCACCGGCGTACGGCGTCGACTTCACGCCGCCCTTCATCGCCGAGCTGGCGGCGGCGCACGGCAACCTGGTGGCCGTCAAGGAATCGAGTGGCGACAGCCGTCGGGTGACCGCGATCAAGGCGCTGGTCGGGGAACGGCTCGCGGTGCTGGTCGGCATGGACGACATGCTGGTCGAGGGCGTCGCGGTCGGCGCCAGTGGGTGGGTGGCGGGCCTCGTCAACGCCTTCCCGCGCGAGTCCGTGCGGCTGTTCGAGCTGGCCGCCGCCGGGCAACTGCCGCAGGCCTTGGCCTTGAATCGCTGGTTCCTGCCGCTGCTGCGACTCGACACCGTGCCCGAGTTCGTGCAATTGATCAAACTCGTGCAGCAGGAAGTCGGGCAGGGCAACGAACGCGTGCGCCTGCCGCGGTTGCCGGCCCAGGGGGCCCTGCGTGAGCATGCCCTCGCCGTGCTGCGCACGGCCTTGGCGACGCGTCCGGAGGTCGGCTGATGGCGGGGCGGCTGGCATCGGGTCGACTGGGCGAGCACTTCGTGGCTGGCGTGGCGACGCCTGGCAGCGGAGCGGCGTTCACGGCCATCGATCCGACCACCGGGGCCGCGGTTGGGCCGACCTACCACGAGGCGACCGCCGCCGAGGTCGAGCGCGCCGCGCAGGCCGCCGGCGCGGTGGCCGGGGCGTTCGCAGCGGCCGGTGGGCCCACGCGCGCGGGGCTGTTGCGTGGCATCGCCGGGCGGATCGAAGCGCTCGGCGACGAGCTGCTGGCATGCTACGGCCAGGAGACCGCCCTGCCGCGGGCCCGCGCCGAAGCCGAACTGGCCCGCACGCTCGGCCAACTGCGCCGGTTCGCCGACCTCGCCGCCGAGGGCGCGTGGGTCGACGCGCGGATCGATCGCGCGCTGCCGCAGCGCCAGCCGGTGCCCCGCCCCGACCTGCGCCGCATGCTGGTCGGCATCGGTCCCGTGGTGGTATTCGGGGCCAGCAACTTCCCGCTCGCCTATTCGGTGGCCGGCGGCGACACCGCGAGTGCGCTGGCGGCGGGCTGCCCCGTGCTCGTCAAGGGGCACCCAGCCCATCCCGGCACCAGCGAACTGGTCGGCCGCGCGATCGCTGCCGCGGTGCACGATGCCGGGTTGCCGGGTGGGGTGTTCTCGCTGCTGCACGGCGCCAGCCACGAGCTCGGCGCGGCGCTGGTGCGGCACCCGGCGGTCGCCGCCGTCGGTTTCACCGGCTCGCACCGCGGCGGCCGCGCGTTGATGGACCTCGCGGCAGCGCGTCCCGAACCGATCCCGGTGTTCGCGGAGATGGGCTCGATGAATCCGGTGGTGGTGTTGCCCGAAGCGCTTGCCAACCGCGGTGCCGCGATCGGCAAGCAGGTGGCGGCGTCGGCACTGCTCGCCAGTGGCCAGTTCTGCACCAGTCCTGGCCTGATCCTGTGGATCGACGGCCCAGGCGCCGCCGAGCTGCGCGAGGCCCTGCGCGACCATCTCGGGGCGGCGGTCGGTGCGCCGACCGTGCACCCGAGCATCCGCGACGGCTACGTGGCGGCGCTCGGCGAGGTGCTGCGGCTGCCGGTGCAGGTCGAGAGCCGCGGCCAGACGGCGCCGGCCGCAACCGCGGTCTGTCCGACCCTGTTGACGGCCGCGCCTGCAGCACTGCTGGGCAATCCGCGCCTGCGCTCGGAGATCTACGGTCCCGCGGTCCTGGCCGTGGCCTGTGCCGATGCCGCCGAGCTGCGCGCCGTGCTGCAGAGCCTGCACGGCCACCTGACCGGCACCGTGCACGGCGAGGGCCGCGACTTCGCCAGCCATGGCGCGGCCCTCGCCGTGTTGCGCCGCAAGGTCGGTCGGCTGTTGGCGAATGGCGTGCCGACCGGCGTGGAGGTCTGCGGGGCGATGGTGCACGGCGGGCCCTACCCCGCCGCCGCCGATGCACGCTTCTCGGCGGTCGGACCGACCTCGATCCTGCGCTGGGCCAGGCCGATGTGCTGGCAGGATTGGCCGGCGGAGTTGCTGCCGCCCGAACTGCGCGACGACAACCCGCTCGGCATCCGACGGACCGTCGACGACGTGGTGGTCTGAGCCGACGATGCATTCGCTGCCGGACGATCCGCACGACCGCCAGAGCCTGGCATTGGCGGGGCTGGCCACCGACCGGCTGCTGCAACGGCTGCCGCACGAAACCTACTGGCAGCGTCGCATCGTCGAGCTGCTGGTGTACGCGCGCGCCGACGAACTGGGCGCGGCGGGGTGGCAGACCCTGCGCGGCCATGCCGATCGGGGCGAACTGGCCCCGGCGGTGCAGTTCTTCGCCTGGTGCCGGGCGGCGGTCCAGGATCAGCAGGTCGCAGACCTCGTGGCGTTGTTCCCGGCTGGTTGCGAATACCCGGATTGGATCCGGGCGGCGGGGGACCTGCGCCTGGCCCATCCCCTGGTGCTCGAGCGTTGGGATGCGCTGCTGCGGGGTCGGCACTACGCGACTCTGCAGCAGACCCGGCGCGAGGTGGTCCTGGCCCTGGGCAAACTCGGCGCGTTGGCGGGCGACTACTTCGCCCAGCGCATCGAAGAGAGCTGGCTCGCGGACGGCGAGGCCGCGGCCGACGACCAGGAACTGCGGCGCTGGGCGATCGAACGCTGTGCCGGCAGCGACCACGACTGGCGGCCGTGTGCGGTCTGCCGCCGCGGCACCATCGTCTGGTGCACCGTCGTGTGGTGGCGGCGCCGCATCGACTGGGCACCTTGCTGCGCGTGCCGCGGCCGGGTCAGGGTGCCGACCCGCGGCAAGAGGGCCTAACCGCGGCCGTCACAACCCAGCAACGGGAACCGTGACGCCTGGGTG
>DAIMFJ010000042.1:0-4176 GCA_036724695.1 Planctomycetota bacterium | reverse complement strand
CGTGAGGGCACCCCACCCGCCGCACGGATCGCCCTCGTAGCCCTTCAGGCGCGCTTCGTGGATCTTCTGGCGGGTGCGCGTCGCGTCGGATGCCGGCTTCTGGGTGATCACGACGGTCGACTCGGCGCGCTGCAGGACGACGTTCTTGGCGACCATCGCGAGCGTGCCGGCCGCACCATGGTTGCCGTTGCCCGACCCGCCGTGCAGCGCACTGGGGCCATCGACCAGCCCGCCGTCGACGCCGCGCGACATGCCGCGGCTGTGCGGGTGCAGGTGCTCGTTCTGGTGCACGTCCCGTGGTTGCTCGGGGCCTTCGTACACCGTCTCGGAGACGACCTCTTCCTCGGTGTACTCGGGGTCGCGCTTGCCCATCGTCGTGTTAGACAGATACTCGAGCGACACCAGGGCCAGCTCCTGACGATCGAGGTAGCTGATCGCCAGCTCGCGGAACACGTAGTCGATCACCGAGGTGACCATCTTGATCTGGTCGTGGCCCTGCACGACGCCGTTCGGCTCGAAGCGGGTGAACACGAACGCGTCGGCGAACTCCTCGAGCGGCACACCGTGCTGCAGGCCGAGCGACACCGCGATCGCAAAGCAGTTCATCAGGCTGCGGAACGCCGCGCCTTCCTTGTGCATGTCGAGGAAGATCTCGCCGAGCGTGCCGTCCTCGTACTCGCCGGTGCGCAGGTAAATCTTGTGGCCGCCGACGACCGCCTTCTGCGTGTAGCCGGCGCGCCGGTGCGGCAGGCGCCGGCGTTTGGCGATGTAGCGGTGCACGACCCGTTCGGTGATCCGCGCCGCGATCTGCTGGGCGGTCTCGGTGGGGGCTGCCGCCACCGCGGTGGTGGTCTCCTCACCGTCGTCGAACGACGAGCTGAGCGGCTGGCTGAGCTTGCTGCCGTCGCGGTACAGGGCCACCGCCTTGACCATCGCCTTCCAGCTGAGCTGGTAGGCGTGCTTGACGTCGCCGACCGTGGCGTCGTTCGGCATGTTGATGGTCTTGCTGATCGCACCGCTGATGAACGGCTGCACCGCCGCCATCATGTAGATGTGCGCCTCGTAGGGGATGAAGCGTCGGCCCTTCTTGCCGCAGCGGTTCGCGCAGTCGAACACCGGCAGGTGCTTCTCCTCGAGGTGCGGCGCGCCTTCGACGGTCATCGTGCCGCAGACGTAGTCGTTGGCCGCGGCGATGTCGGCCTTGCCGAAGCCGAGGTGGCGCAGCAGGTCGAACGACCAGTCGTCGAGCTGGGCGTCGGTGAGGCCGAGCTTCTGCTTGCAGAACTCCTCGCCGAGCACGCTCTTGTTGAACACGAAGCTGATGTCGAACGCGCCCTCGAGCGACTTCTCGAGCCGCTGCAGCGCCGCGTCGTCGAAGCCGCGCCGCGACAGCGTCTCGTGGTTGATCGCCGGCGCCCCGGCGAGCGTCTTGCGACCGACCACGTAGGCCAGGATCGCCTCGATCTGCGGCTTCTGGTAGCCGAGCTTCTCGAGGGCCGGGGCCAGGCTCTGGTTGGCGATCTTGAAGTAGCCGCCGCCGGCCAGCTTCTTGAACTTCACCAGCGCGAAGTCCGGCTCGACACCGGTGGTGTCGCAGTCCATCAGCAACCCGATCGTGCCGGTCGGCGCGATGCAGGTGGTCTGCGCGTTGCGGTAGCCGTGCTTCTCACCGAGCGCCAGCGCGCGATCCCAGCAGGCGCGGGCGGCTTCGAGCAGCGGTGCCGGGCACAGCTTGGCGTCGATGCCCATCGGCACGATCGTCAGGCCTTCGTACTCCGAGGCCGACGCGTGGTAGGCGGCGCGGCGGTGGTTGCGGATCACCCGCAGCATGTCCTCGCGGTTGTGTTCGTAGCGCGGGAACGCGCCGAGTTCCTTGGCCATCTCGGCCGAGGTGGCATAGGACTCGCCGCACATCACCGCCGAGATCGCGCCGGCCATCGCGTAGGCCTTCGGCGACGCGTACGGGATGCCGAGCCGCATCAGGATCGTGCCCAGGTTGGCGTAGCCGAGCCCGAGCGTGCGGTAGTCGTAGCTGCGCTGGGCGATCTCCTGGCTCGGGAAACTCGCCATCAGCACGCTGATCTCGAGCACGATCGTCCAGATCCGGCAGGCGTGGCGGAACCCATCGATGTCGAAGGTGCCGTCCGACTTCAGGAACTTGACGAGGTTGATCGACGCCAGGTTGCAGGCCGTGTCGTCGAGGAACATGTACTCCGAGCACGGGTTGCTGGCGTTGATCCGCCCGTCCTTCGGGCAGGTGTGCCACTCGTTGATCGTGGTGTCGTACTGCACGCCCGGATCGGCGCACGCCCAGGCCGCGTAGGCGACCTTGTCCCACAGCTCGCGGGCGTCGACTTCCTTGGCGACGGCGCGGTCGGTGCGGCGGATCAGCCGCCACTTGCCGCCTTCTTCGACGGCGGCGAAGAACTCGTTCGGGACGCGCACCGAGTTGTTCGAGTTCTGCCCCGACACCGTGCCGTAGGCCTCGCCGTCCCAGTCGGTCGTGTACTCGGCGACCTCGACGGCCCGGTAGCCCTGCGCCGCCAGTTGCAGGCCACGCTGCAGGAAGCTGTCGGGCACGCCGGCGGCGCGCGCTTCGGTCAACGCCTTGCGCAGGGCTTCGTTCTCGCGCGGCTTCGTGACGACCAGTTGCTGGTCGCCGAGCGCGACGTGGCAGCTGTTGATCACCGCGTTGATGTGCTTCTTGGTCAACCGGCTGCCGGTCACCAGCGCCGCCACCTTCTGCTCTTCGGTGACCTTCCAGGTCACGAAGTTCTCGATGTCCGGGTGGTCGAGGTCGAGGCAGACCATCTTGGCGGCGCGCCGCGTCGTACCGCCCGACTTGATCGCGCCGGCCGCGCGGTCGCCGATCCGCAGGAAGCTCATCAGGCCCGACGACTTGCCGCCGCCCGACAGCGGCTCGTTCTCGCCGCGCAGCTGGCTGAAGTTGCTGCCGGTGCCCGAGCCGTACTTGAACAGCCGCGCCTCGCGGGTCCACAGGTCCATGATGCCGCCGTCCTGCACGAGGTCGTCGGTCACCGACTGGATGAAGCACGCGTGCGGCTGCGGGCGCTCGTAGGCGCTCTGGCTCTTGTGCAGTTTGCCCGGGCTGCTGCCCGAGCCTTCGACGAACCAGTGGCCCTGCGCCGGCCCGGTGATGCCGTAGGCGTAGTGCAGGCCGGTGTTGAACCACTGCGGCGAGTTCGGTGCCGCGTGCTGGGCCGCCAGCATGTGGCAGAGCTCGTCCTGGAACGCCTGCGCGTCGTCGCCACCGTCGAAGTAGCCGTACTGCTCGCCCCAGCTCCGCCAGCAACCGGCGAGCCGGTGGAAGACCTGCCGCGCGTCGCGCTCGCCACCGAGCACCGGGTTGCCGTGGTCGTCGAGCCGCGGCTTGCCATGGGCGTCGAGCTGCGGCACCCCCGCCTTGCGGAAGTACTTCTGCGCCAGGATGTCGACCGCGACCTGACTCCAGTGGCTGGGCACGTCGATGTCGCGCGCCTCGAACACCACCGACCCGTTGGGGTTGCGGATCTCCGAGTGCCGCTTCTGGAACGGGATGCCTTCGTACGGGGACTTGCCCTTGACCGTGAACCGACGAGTGACCTTCACGCGACTACCTCCTGATGGACCGACCCTGGCACGGCAGGCACGGCACCACCGACGCCGAGGAAACGCGGCGCGGACGGGGCCTGGGCACTGCAACCGCCAGGGCGGTACGAAACGCTGAGACGAGGACCAACGGGGACGACACCTACGGGTCCAGGCCACCGAGCCGCTCCAGTGCTGTTCCGGACTACCGCCATTTCGCCATGCGCATCTCTGCACCAGCGGATGCCGAGACTGCTGGCGCAGCAGACAAGCCCGCGGCGGCAGCCAGCGGCTGCGACCAGGGACCAGCTTGCGACCGACGGGAAACCGCCCAGATACCAGGAGCCCGGGGACCATGAGCCCAGAGGCCAAGACCAGCCCGGTTGCCCGACCAAGGAAACCGGACACCACACCGGCAGCCGAAGCACCTCCGAAGCCGGTCGCACAGGTCCCTTCGCGCACCTCCGTCGCGAAGCGATACCGACCAGCTCGGGCTGCTGCTTGGGCTCGCCGCCGTAGGGGGCCACTATCTATTGGGTCTCAGGCACCGCTGCAAGCGTTGGCCACCGAAAATCCGGACACCCGGAC
>DAIMFJ010000041.1:16835-22854 GCA_036724695.1 Planctomycetota bacterium | reverse complement strand
CGGCTTCGTGCAGCCCGGCCCCGTCGCGCCGGGCCTGCCGCTCGCGCTGCAACTCGTCGCGCCGCTGGGCGACGGCCGCGGCACGTTCGCGGCAGCCGGCGAGCCCATCGACGCGCTGTTGCCGCGCCGCCACCCGCTGCCTGGCGGCCGCCAGGGCCGCCGCGTTGGTTTGCAGTTCCTGGGTGAGCAGGGCGATCTGCCGCTCCACGTCGAGCAGCCGCTGGCG
Organism: Planctomycetota bacterium; assembly: GCA_036724695.1. Taxonomy (GTDB): domain Bacteria; phylum Planctomycetota; class UBA1135; order UBA1135; family UBA2386; genus JACKIC01. The sequence continues at coordinate 22,628 of DAIMFJ010000041.1, read as the reverse complement.
TTGGCCGGTGCGCGCCGCGAACCGTTCCTCGGCTTGTTGCAGCTGCGCGGCGAGCGTCTCGGCCTGCGTGCGCAACCGGCTCGCCTCGCCATCGCTGCGCAGCTTCTGGCTCTTGTCGGTCCAGTTGGCGGCCACCGCGGCCCGAGCGGCGGCGAGCAACCGCCGATCGCGTTCGCTGCCGAGCTCGGCGGCGCCGCCGGTCACGCCGGTGTCGCGGCGCGCCAGCGCCGTCTGCAGCGCACTCGCGTCCGGCGCCGCGAACACGTCCTCGCCACCGCGGCCCTGCCAGACCCACAGATGGTCCCAGCTCGCCGCCAGCTCGCCTTCGGTCTTCGCGGCCTCGCGGCGCGAGAGCAGCCGCTGCAGTTCGACCTCGGCGTCGTCCTTCTCGAGCAGCTTGCCGGTGCGCACGTTGCGCAGGCGGCAGACGCTGCCGCTGCTGCCGCGAAACACCTTGTGCAGGTGCCATTCGCCGCCGTCGGCGACGAACCCGACCTCGACCTCCGGATCGCCGCCGTGCCCGCTCTGCATGCTCGCCAGTTCCTTGCCGCCGCGGCGGTGGAACAGCAACAGCCCGCGGTGCACGGCCTCCAGGAACGTGCTCTTGCCGACCTCGTTGGGCCCGACCAGCAGCGTCACCGCGCGGTCGAACTCGAGCGACAGCTCGCGGTGGGCGCGGTAGTTGCGGACCGTGGCACGCAAGAGCCTCATGCGTCACCACCCTGCACGAGGGCGAACAGGCGGGCCAGGGCGAGCGGCGCGATCGCATCGCCTTCGGCCTGCGCCTGCAGACGCTGCGCCGCGAGACCGGCCAGCCCGGGCCAGCCCTGCATCGCCTGCAGTTCGTCGGCACTGGGCTGCAACGCCACTTCGCCCTGCCGCTCGAGGTGCAGGTACAGCGGCCGCAGTTCGCTGCACAGTTCGTCGAGCCGGCGCGCCGCCGCGTAGCCGAGCCGCGAACCGTCGAGATCGAGCGACACCAGGGTGCTCTGCACGCGTCCGGCGGCGAGTTCCTGCAGTTCCGCCGCGAACACCGCCAACGCCGCGTCGTCCTGCAGGGCCCGCACCAACCGCACCCAGCGCAGGCCGCCGGCCAGCGGCATCGGCCGGACCTGCACACGACCAGGGCCGGCGATCTCGACGACGAGGCAGGTGCCGGTGCGTTCGCCGGCCTGGTGATGGCTCGGGAAACCGTCCGGTTCGTGGCTGCCGGCGTAGGCCGCCGGGCAGTGCAGGCCTGCGACGCGCTGCTGGCGGTGGTAGTCGCCCAGGGCCAGGTAGCTCAACTCGGCGCGCGCCTCGCCGGCGAGGTCGAGGGCGCGGCTGGCGTCGTCCTCGGCGAACTCGTGGCAGGCGCCGTGCACGAGGCCGACGCGCGCGCAGCCCGGCCGCGAGCCCACCGCGCCGAGCGCCGCCAACGACTGGCGGTGCAGGCGCTGCAGCACCGGCGCGGCGATCACGTCGACGTCGCCGATCGGCACGCACCGCGGCGCGTCGAGCACGACCTGCAGGTTCGGCGCCAGCCGTTCGCAGTGCCGCGCGAACGTGGGCCGCTGCCAGATCGTGCCGGGCCCGGCATGGTCGTGGTTGCCCGGGATCGCGACGACCGGCACGCCGAGGCGGCCGATGCGGTCGAGCGCCGCGACGACCACCTGGTCGTCGACCTCGCTGGTGTGGAACACGTCGCCGGCGACCAGGATCGCCGCCGCCCCGACCTCGCGAGCGGCGACACCGAGCCGATCGATCGCATCCAGCCGCGCGCGGCGCAGCTCGGCCTGCAGGCCGGGGGCCTCGGCGAAGCGGTGGAAGCTCTTGCCCAGATGCCAATCGGCGGTGTGCAGCAGGGTCGTCATCGGTTCGGCGCGGGGGCCACGTTCCCCGCGGGGTTCGTACTCTGACGTGTCGATCCGGCACTGTCGACAGCATTCGCGGCGGGGCCGGCAAGCCAAGCCAATCGGCATGGCCAGACTCAAGCCAGCAGCTCGCCCAGGCGCTCGGCGAACCGACGCGCCGGCAGCACCAGGATGCCGCCGTCCACCAGGGGCCGATCACCGAGGTACACGGCCACCGCGGTGCGGATCCGCTGCTGCGCCAGCAGCTCGCGCAAGGCAGCGCCGTGGTCGCTGCGCCACCGCTCGCTCGCCTTGACCTCGATGCCGACCGAGTGCCGCGGACCGACCCAGACGAAGTCGACCTCGGTACCGCCGCCGGTGCGATACCACTGCACCTCGCCGCCGGTCAGCGCGAACTGCATGTGCGCACGCAGCTCGTGCAACACCAAGGTCTCCAGCAGCGCACCGCGTTCCTGGTCGTGCACGTCCGTACGGATCCGCCCGGCGACGGCCCGCGCCACCCCCGGATCGAAGAAGTAGAAGCGCGGGTGCGCCACCTCGCGCACCTTCAGCCGCGGCTGCCACGCCGGCACCATCACGCCGACCAACGTGTCGACCAGGATCTGGAAGTAGCGCTGCACCGTGGTCCTGGCGACGGCGGCTTCACTCGCGACGTTGCTTGCCGACACCGCCTGACCGTTCAGCAATGCGGCGACCCGGAGGAAGCGGGCGAATCCTGGCAGATCCTTGGTCAGCGTTTCCTGCTGGATCTCCTCGTGCACGTAGTTGGCGGCATAGGCATCGAGCACGTCCTCCGCGGCGCCCGGCTCGGACCGCACGCCGGGCAACAACCCCGTGCGCAGGACCTCTTCGATCGACACCGAATACCCGGTCTCGGCCAACGTCAGCGGAAAGAAGCGGCGATTGATCACCCGCCCTGCCAGCAGGTTCGCATCCATGCGCCGCAGCTTGCGAGCACTCGAGCCACTCAGCGCGAAGCGGTAGCGTTTGCCATGGGTGGCGATCAGGGCCTGCACTTCGTCGAGCAGGGCCGGCACCTTCTGGACCTCGTCGACCACGACCCAGCTGGCATCCGGCAGCGCTTCGACCTCGCGACGGAACTGCGACGGCTCCCGCAGGTAGCGCACGAAGACTTCGCTCGGCACGAGGTCCACCCAATGCGCGCCCGGCAGCACCTGCCGTAGCCAGGTGGTCTTGCCAGTGGCCCTGGGCCCGAACAAGAAGAACGAGCTCGCAGGCGGCTCTAGCCAGCGTTGAAACATCGTGGGCATTTTGCACGACAAAATGCCCACGATCAATCAGACTCCCTCATGATTACCGTAAGTGATTAACCAAGAACATTTTATGACCACATGGGCGAACGGGTTTCGGCGCCCTCACGGCAGGGTTCGGCCGGGCTCACGACGACAACCTGCCTTCCCCCCACTGCCGAAGATCCCAGCACCCGCCTCAAGCCGCCGGTGGCAAGGGGTCGATGAGCGCGGCGAGGCAAGGATCGTCATGCGCATCACCTGGTTGCTGGAGACCGCCGACCAATTGTGGGGCGGCGTCAAGGTCGCCCTGGAAGCCGCCAACTGGCTGCACCACCACGGCCACACCGTCACCGTCGTCAGCCGTTCGGGCCCACCGGGCTGGCTGCGGCTCGATTGCGCGTTCCGGCAGGTGCCGGACTTCCGCGCCGCGAACCTGCCCGACGGCGACGTCGTGATCGGCACGTTCTGGACGACCGTGCCGTGGGCGGCGGCGGCGGGTGCCCAGAAAGGCGTGCCAGTGCACTTCTGCCAGGGCTACGAGGGCGATTCGCCCGAGCACGCGCCGCTGCGCGACCGCATCGAGGCGGTCTACCGGCTGCCCGGCATGCACCACCTGACGATCTCGCCGCACCTGACCCGCAAGCTGCGCGAACGCTTCGGCCTGCAGCCGGTCGAGGTCGGCACCGCGATCGACCACGCGACCCACTTCGCGGGTCCGGCCCGCAACCCCAACCGCCCGATCCGCGTCGGCCTGGTCGGTCCGTACCAGATGGCCGGCAAGGACCTCGCGACCGGCTTCGCCGCGTGCCGCCTGGCCCACCAGGCCGGGCTGCCGCTGGTGCTGGTGCGCGTCACCAACACGCAGGCCGCCGAGGCCGAGCAGAACCAGCCGTTCGAGGTCGAATGGCACCGCCGCGTCCCGCCCGAACGCATGGGCGACGTCTACCGCTCGCTCGACGTGCTGCTCGGCACGACCAGCAGCGTCGACGAGGGCTTCTTCCTGCCGGCGGTCGAGGCGATGGCCTGCGGCATCCCGACCGTGTTGACCGACGTACCGTGCTTCCGCGCCCACGGCGAAGCCGACGGCAACGACCGCTACGCGTTGTTCGTGCCGCCGGGCGACCCGGCGGCGATGGCCGAAGCGCTGGTCGTCGCCGCGAGCGTGCCGAGCGTGCGCGCGACGCTGCGCGACGAGGGCCTGCGCGTCGCGGCGCGCTACCACCCCGACCTGCGCGGCGCGCGGCTCGAGGCGGCACTGCGGGCCCTGGTGCCGGCGGCGGTCGCCGCTGCCGCGCCGGCGGCCCCGGCGGCACCGATCGTCCCGAAGGCCCCGAAAACCCCGCCGAACCCAACCAACCAGCCCAACGGCGATCCGCTGCCCGGCCTGCTCGCCGCGCTGCTGCGCCATGGCCGGGACCTGCTGGCCCGCCAGCAACCGGCCGCTGGCTTGCGCTGCCTGTTCGCGGCGGTCTGCCTGCAACCCGACGACGCCGCGCTGCGCGAGGAACTGGCGCAGGCGCAGTTCGCCAACGCGGACTTCGCGGCGGCCCTGCAGACCTACGACGAACTGCTGGCCCGCGGCCACGACGGCGAGGCCCTGCACATCGCCCGCGGCGAACTGCTGCATCGCCTCGGTCGCATGCACGACGCCGCGCAGGCGTTCCGCGCCGCGCTGGCCGTCGGCACCCGCAACGCCGACGCCTACAACCGGCTCGGGGTCGTGCTGTTCCAGGCCGGCGACCGCCGCGGCGCGCAGGCCAGCTTCGAGCGCGCGATGGCGCTCGAGCCCGCCCACGTCGACGCGCACGCCAACCTGGTCGCGATCACCGCGGGCTGAGCGATGCGCATCCTGTGCAACCTGCCGCTCGAGAGCTTCGACGAGCGCGCCGCGATGCGCGACGTCGAACTGCTGACGTTCGGTCCCGCCGACCGCATGGACGTCGAAGGGGTGCACTATCCGTTCGACGTCGCCTTCGACCCGTCGCGCGGCAGCTGGCGTGAACTCGCCGCGCGTCTGCCGGCCGGCTTCACGCCCGACGTCCTGCTGCTGTACTGGCCCGACCAGGAGCCGCTGCCGGCCGACCTCGAGGACTGCCCGTGGCAGGTCGTCGGCGTGATCTCCGACTACAACCTGTCGCTGCCGTACATCGCCGGGCTGTGGCCGTTCTTCGACGTGCTGCTGTGCGACCGCGCCGGCCAGGACCTGTTCACCGCGCTGACCTTCGCAGACGTGCGCTACTGGAACCAGTATGCGCACAAACGGCCGTTCCACCGCCGGTTCGACGACGCCCCCGCGCGCACGCTCGACCTCGGCTTCGCCGGCAACCTGAACCCGGCCGTGCAGCGCGAACGGGCGCCGTGGTACGACCGTCTGCGCCACCTCGCCGCGCAAGGCGTGGGTGTCGAGGTCCGCAACGACGTGCGCGGCGCGGCCTACGGCCGGTTCCTCAACCGCTGCCGCATCGGCTGGAACCGCAGCATCCGCGGCGAGGCGAACCTGCGCACCTTCGAGGTGCCGGCCTGCGGTGCGCTGCTGCTGCAGGAGCGCGGCAACCTCGAGATCGCCGAGTTCTTCGAGCCCGGCGCCGAATGCGTGCTGTACGGCAACGACGACTTCGAGGCGGTCGTGCTCGAGCTGCTCGGCGACCCGCGCCGCCTCGACCGCATCGCCGCCGCCGGCCACCGCC
>DAIMFJ010000041.1:15121-16825 GCA_036724695.1 Planctomycetota bacterium | reverse complement strand
CGATACCTATGACGCCTTCGCTTCGCCCTCGCTGATATGCCATCTGGTCGACGAGAGCCTGGATATGGTGAATGGCCGGCGCATCACCAAGGAGGTCGCAGCCTACCGCGCCGGTCACCGGTTCGGCAACCGGCTGACGCAATTGGCCCGCTTGCTGCAGCAGCGCGGCCCCGGTCGCCCGCCGAGCACCCGCGCCGACTGCCTGCTGGGCCGCGCCGTGGCGATGCTGCCGACCTGGGCCCACAGTGGTGCCGTGTTGGCGGCGGCCGTCGCCGCCCAGCGCGCCGTCCCGGACGACCCAAGATACCTCAACGTGTTATCCATAGCCAACTTGCGTCACAGAGGCACGGCCGGCGCCGAGACCTCCTGGCGCCTCTGGCAACGCGCGGCCCAGCTCGATGGCCAGTACCTGCCGGCGGTCACGAATCTTGCCTTCCTGGCAAACCTGGGCGGCAACCAGCCGGTGCTAGCCGAACTGCGCCGCGAACTGCAGCGCCGCGGCCACGCCGAGCGCTGGCAGGCGATCGACGGCCCGACGCTGCCGCTCCGCTACGACGCCACCCAGGTCGAGCGGGCGATGGCCCTGCAACGTGCCGTGCGCACCGGCCAGCCGCAATGCGCCGCCGCGGCGCTGTGCCGCTGAGTCGCCGCCACCGCCGGCCCGCGGGCCGCAATCGGCATTGACTGCAGCCGGCCCTTCCCCGACGGTGGCCGGTCCATGGCCACCAAGCATTCCGCGCCTGCCTCGGCGCACCGTTGGAACTTCTACCGCACGGGCGGCGTCGACCAGGTCCGCATCGACACCGGTGCCGACATCCTGCACCTCGACGAACTCGACCAGAAGCTGTGGGTCGCGCTCGGTTGCCCGGTGAAGGGCCTCGAGCTCGACGAACGCACGCTGGCGCTGCTCGACGAGGACGGCGACGGCTACCTGCGGCCGCCGGAGATCTGCGCGACGGTGCGCTGGCTGCGCCAGGTGGTCAAGAGCGGCGACGACATCGCCGCCGGCAAGGACGCCGTGAGCCTCGCCAACCTGCGCGGCGACACCGCCGAGGGCAAGGCCCTGCTGCAGTCTGCGAAGCTGCTGCTGGAGACGCTCGGCAAGGCCGATGCGACGCAGTTCTCGGTCGCCGACGTGACCGGCCAGGCCGAGAAGATGGCGGCCGCGCCGCGCAACGGCGACGGCGTGGTCGTCCCGGCGACGATCGCCGACGAGAGCCTGCGTGCGCTGGCGAACGAAGTCGTGCAGTGCACCGGCGGCGCCGCCGACCGCTCGGGCGCGGCCGGCATCGACGCGGCGACGATCGACGCGTTCCACGCCGCGTGCGGCGAGCACCTCGCCTGGCACGGCACGCTCGACAAGGACAAGAAGGCGATCCTGCCGTTCGGCGACGCGACCGCCGCGGCCCACGCCGCGCTGCAGGCGGTGCGCAAGAAGGTCGACGACTACTTCGCGCGCTGCCGGATCGCCGCGTTCGACGCGCGCGCGATGGCCGCGCTGAACCGCGAGGAGACGGCGTACGTCGCCGCCGCCGCCAAGGACCTGCAGATCACCGCCGACGAGCTCGCCGACTTCCCGCTGGCGATGGTCGCCGCCGGCAAGCCGCTGCCGCTGGTCACCGGGATCAACCCGGCCTGGATCGGCAAGGTGGCGGCGTTCTGCGACGCCTGCTGTGGCAAACAGGACAGCCTCGACGAGGCGCA
>DAIMFJ010000041.1:0-15111 GCA_036724695.1 Planctomycetota bacterium | reverse complement strand
GCCGGGCTGGGGGCCATGGCCGGCGCCTCCGGCTCGCCGCTCGGCACCGCGCGCGTCATGGCGACCCTGGCAATGGATCGCCGCGCCGAGCTGCACGCCCTGTGTGCCGCCGACGCGGCGGTCGCCGGCGAGATCGCCTCGATCACGCAGCTCGAGAAGCTGGCCCGGCTGCACCGCGACTTCGCGACGCTGCTGCACAACTACGTGACGTTCTCGGACTTCTACGCGCGCAAGGGCGCGGTCTTCCAGGCCGGCACGCTGTACCTGGACGGCCGCGCGCTCGACCTGTGCTTCCACGTCGGCAACGCCGGCAAGCACGGCACGCTGGCGCCGATGGCGAAGACGTTCCTGGCCTACGTCGACTGCACGCGCCCCGGCATGGCGCCGATGCAGGTCGCCTGCGCGTTCACCGCCGGCGACAGCGACAACCTGTTCGTCGGCCGCAACGGCGTGTTCTACGACCGCAAGGGCAACGACTGGAACGCGACGATCGCCAGGATCGTCGACAACCCGATCAGCATCGGGCAGGCGTTCTGGTCGCCGTACAAGAAGCTGGTGCGCTGGATCGAGGAGTCGATCGCCAAGCGCGCCGCCGCCGCGGAGGCCGAGTCGAGCGCCAAGCTGCAGGCCGGCGCCGAGAAGGCCGGCGCGGCCGCCGCGACCGGCAGCGCGGCCCCGGCCAAGAAGATGGACATCGGCGTGCTGGCGGCGATCAGCGTCGCGATCAGCGGCATCACCGCGATCGTCGGCACGGTGCTCGAGAGCTTCTTCGGACTCGGCTACCTGATGCCGCTCGGCCTGCTCGGCATCATGCTGCTGATCTCGGGCCCGTCGATGGTGATCGCCTGGATGAAGCTGCGCCAGCGCAACCTCGGTCCGATCCTCGACGCCAACGGCTGGGCCGTCAATGCACTGACGCGCATCAACCTGCCGCTCGGCCGCGTGCTGACCGACCTGCCGCAACTGCCCAAGGGCGCGCAGCGCTCGCTGGTCGACCCGTACGCCGAGAAGAGGAGCATCTGGCCGCGGCTGCTGCTGGTCCTCGCCGTGGTCGTCGCGATCGCCTACGGCCTGTACCGCACGAACCTGCTGTACACCTGGCTGCCGCAGTACAAGTGGCTGCAACACCACACCGAACTGGACCTCTCCGCCAAGGCGGACACCGGCAAGGCCGGCGAGGCGATCGAGTTCGTCGTCAAGTCGAGCGCCGGCAAGCTGGCGATCGTCGACTGGAGCGACAGCAACAGCCCGCGCGCGGTCGCCGAGGTCGACGTCGCCGCCGGGGCCGCGAAGTTGACGATCCCGGCCGACAGCAAGGCCGGCAAGAAGTTCGTCGCGCGCGACCCGGTCAGCGGCACCGAGGTCACGATCACGGTCGTCGAGTAGGCGACCGGTCAGGGGGCTGGGAGCAGGTCGAACCCGCGCGGGTTCGTGAGTTGCCAGGCGCGGCCGACCTTGCCGACATCGCCCTGGCAACGCACGTACCGACCACCCTGGTGGGCGACGATGGCAGCCTGGTAGGCGCTGCCGTCGAGCTGGACACGGATGTGGCGCCACACCTGTTCGACCTCGGCGTGGAGGACGGCCACGCCACCCGCTTCGGGCGCTTGGCTCTCCAGTCTGACGACGTGGCCGACGACCTCGACCGCCAGAATGTTGTTCCGCGCTCGCAACTGCCCAGCCGCCTCCCGCAACGGGCCGAGCGCCTCCCGTTCGAACCCGACCGCGCCGCTCGGCCCGGCGACCGGCCTGCCGCTGGCGAATGCGAAGCCGACCTGCAGGAGTTCGGCATCGGTGACGTCGAGCATCACGGCGATCGCCTCGCAGAGGTTTGCACTCACGCCTCGCTCGACGCGCCGCGCGAACGGCTCGATGTCGGCTACCGCGATGGCCTCGCGAACGGCATCGGCGGTCCCCCGCACCGCCTCGGCCAACCTCAGGGCCGTGCGCCGCTCGTACGGCTCGTCGGCATCGGCCACGGCGAAACCCGTCGACGCCAGACTCGGCGTGACATCGCACTCGATGGTCAGCACGAAGCTGCCCACCTCGGGCCGACCGAACCTGGCTCGCCGCAGCAGCGCCATCGCTTCGGCGACCTTGCGTTGCGGATACACCGGGCGTGGATCGTCGACGGAGCAGGCCGCCGCCAGCAACATGTCCCGCGCACCTTCGAACAACCGGTAACCAGCAGCCACCGGGATACGGCCGTCGCGAGTCAGTGGGCCGTCGACACGCACACGCACCAGGTCCGTCGCGACTGCCTTGACGTCGCGCAGGACCTGGACGACGTCACGCTGTTCGAGCCTTGCCAGGTTCTCCAGCACGGTGCGCGCCGCCGCCGGATAGTCGCCGGCGCGGGACCGCAGAGGGAGGTCGATCCCCATCGGCAGCGCACCGGCAACCCCCCGCTCGAAGCTGGTCCAGCGGTCGCCACTGGCAGCCAACCGCCAGCCCCGTTGCCGCAGGTAGCTGGCGAATTCGGTCGGCGTCGGAACTTCCGCGAACGGTTGCGTCCAGAGATCCCGATTCACGGCAGGCCCCCTTCGCGGATGCGGTGGAACAGCGATCGCACGGCTTCGACGTCGAACAGGTTGGTCCGCGGCAACTCGATCCGGACCGTCGCCCGGTTGGTCGTCGGCGGTTGGCCGACCAGACTCAGCCAGTAGCCAGCGCGACGCAGCACCAGCTCCTCTGCGGAGCAGCTCAGCCACGCCGCCGAATCACCCGGCACGAACACGACCAGCAGGATGCGAGGCACTTGCCAGCCATCGACGCGCAACTCGTCGTAGTTCTTCTTCGGCAGATCGAACACCAACGGTCCATCGGCAGCGGCGCGCGCCGTGCTCTTCACTTGCAGATGCAACGCTGGCGAACGCACCGTGCCGTACGAATCCCGCGAGAACAGTTCGAGATCGACGCCATCGTCGTCCCGATCGCGACTGGCATCCTGCGCGAAGTAGCCGGCAGCGTGTCCGACGGCTCGCGCATAGGCGACACCGAAGGCGGCCTTCAGCTGTTGCTCGCTACCCATCGCACCATGCTTGTAACCGGTGAGCGACGAACGACGCAACCCCTCCAACCTCACCCGTTGCTGACCCGCGACTCGACCAACTCGCCGCGCACTGGCGGCATCGCCGCGGCCAGTTCCTCGCCCGCGGCGAGCAGCCCCGGCAGGTCCGGCGCACTCCACAGCCGTTCGGCGAGCTGCAGGTGCAACTCGGGCCGCGGATCGCGCAGCAACTGCTCGAGCACCGGCAGATCCGCGTCGCCGTCGGGCAAGCGGGTCTGCATCAACGGGTGCTGGCGCGACGCCTCCTGCCACTGCTCGACCGGCAGCGGCCGGTAGCGGCTGAACCACTCGAGATGCCACGGCAGGAACCGCATCGTGCGTTCCTTGCCCTTCTCGTCGTCGCGGAAGTGCTCCTTCAGGAACCGCGCGAACTGCAGGTACACGCCGAGCCGTTCCTCGGCGGTCGGCTCCCAGGCCCGCTTCTCCTGGATCTCGCGGAACAACCACGGCTTGACCAACGCACCGCGGCCGACCATCACCGACGCGACGCCGCTCTGCTGCCAGCGTTCGTGCGTCTCGTACCAGGTCAGCAGGTCGCCGTTGCCGATCACCGGGATCGTGCGTTCGCTGGCGATCCGGGCGATCGCGTCCCAGTCGGCGGCGCGCGAGTAACGCTGTTCGCGGGTGCGCCCGTGCACCGTCAACGCCGCCGCGCCGGCGTCCTCGACCGCCTTGGCGACCTCACTGGCGTTCTGTTCGTCCTCGGACCAGCCGAGGCGGATCTTGACGGTGACCGGCACGGCGATGCCCTTGACCATCGCCGCGACCAGTTCGCCGAGCTTGGCCGGTTTCTGCAGCAGGGTCGCCCCCATGCGCCGCTTGACGATGTCGTGGATCGGGCAGCCGCAGTTCAGGTCGATCCAGGTCGCGCCGCGCTCGACCGCCGCCGCCGCCGCGGGGATCGCGTCGTCGGGCCGCGACGCCGCCAATTGCACGCCGAAGCAGGTCTCCTCCGGATGCTTGCGCAGCAGCGCAAGTTCGCTCTTGCTGCGCTTGACGACCTGGTAGCCGTAGGCCATCTCGGACATCGTCACCTCGCCGCCGTGCGCGAGACACAGCCGTCGGAACGGCAGGTTGCCGCCCTTGGTGAGGGGGGCCAGGAACACACGACCGCGAAAATCCATCGGCGGATCCTGGCCGGTCCGGTGCGCGGAATCCACCTCGGGTATACTTCCCGGGCCCCGCTCGAGCCGCTCGTCGCGCTCCTCCCTGCCGCAGAGCCATGCAAGTCCTCCCTGTCCTCGGCGCAGGTGCCTGCGCCGCCTTGTTCGTGTTCGCATGGCCCGCGGACCCGGCTGCGCCCACCCCGCCGGTCGCCACCGCCGCCGCGGCACCACGCGCTGCCGCCAACGCGACCGCCGACGGCCATCTGGTGCTGATCGTGCAAGGCGATCGCGACCAGCTGGCGATCACCGGGGCGGTGCCGAAGACCGATCCGTGGGCCGGCGTGCCCAAGGGCATGACCAGCGACTGGCGTCTCGAGATCCGCGCCGCCGACCAGAGCCTGCTCGCCAGCGTGCCGCTCGACGTGACGCCGTTCGCGACCGAACCACAGGCCCAGCACCGCCCGCTGCGCGTCGAGGGCTGCATCGTCATCGACAGCCGCATCGCGATGCTGGTCAACGTGCCGCACTTCGCCGCGGCCGCCAGCTACGCGTTCTTCCGCGGCGACGTGCTGCTCGGCACGAGTTCCGCCGAACAAGTCGCAAAGCTCGCCGGAGGTGGCCGATGAGCCGCCACCTCGCCACCGCGGCGCTGGCCGCCGTCGCCAGCTCGCTCGGCGCGCCACTGCTCGCGCAGCAGCCGGTCGTCACCACCGTCTACGGCAGCGGCACGACGCAGAGCCGCTACGACATGGTGATCCTCGGCGACGGCTACCAGGCGTTCGAGCAGACGCGCTTCAACCAGGACGTGCAGACGTTCCTGGCCGCACTGTTCCAGAAGCAGCCGTACGCGACGTTCGCGAACTACTACAACGTGCACACGGTGTTCCGCGCCAGCGTCGACAGCGGCGCCGACCATCCGGACGTCACGCCGCCGATCTACAAGAACACCGTCTACGACGCCACCTACAACGTCGGCGGCACGGCGCGCTGCCTGTACATCCAGAACACCGCGCAAGCCCTCGCCGACGCCGCGCTCGCCCCGGCCAACGAAGGCCGCGTGCTGGTGTTCGTCAACGACAGCCGCTACGGCGGCTGCGCCAGCACGTTCGCGGTCAGCTACAACGGCACGTCGATGGCCGAGGTGCAGATCCACGAGATCGGCCACAGCATCGGCGGGCTCGCCGACGAGTACGACTACCCGAACCAGACCTACTCGGGCAGCGAACCGAGCCAGGCCAACATCACTGCGTCGCCGACCGGCCAGAAGTGGCTGCACTGGCACGGCACCGAGAGCGTCAGCGCGTTCCAGGGCGCTGGCTACTACCTGTACGGGCTGTATCGGCCGAAGAACAACTGCCTGATGCGCACGCTCGGCCAGATCATGTGCCCGGTGTGCCGCGAACAGGTCGCCCTGCGCACCAACGCGATCGTCGACACCGTCGTGCCGGTCGCGCCGACCCAGTCGAGCTTCACCCTGCTGGTGCCCAACCAGACGACGCTGTCGATCGCGCACTTCGTGCCGGCGACCCACAACCCGACGATCTCGTGGACGATCGACGGCAACGTCGTGCCGGGGGCTGCGACGCCCTCGTTGCTGCTCGACTCGACCACGCTGAGCGTCGGCAACCACGTCGTCAGCGCGCACGTGCGCGACAACTCGCCGCACGTGCGGCAGGACCCGCTGCAGCAGATGGTCGAGACCGAGACCTGGAACGTCACGGTCAGCAACCCCAACGCTGCGCAGCTGCGGCCGATCGCGTTCACGCTGAACCAGATCTGGGTGCAACCGGGCAGCCCGGTGACGCTGAACACCACGGTGCGCAACGACGGCCCGGCGGCCGCCGGCAGCTTCGACGTCGACTACTTCCTCACCACGACGCAACCGTGGACGACGCAGTCGACGTACCTCGGCAAGAGCACCGTCTCGTCGCTCGGCGTCGGCCAGAACGCGGTGCTGCAGCGCACCGTGCAGCTGCCGTTCGCCCTCGATCCGCGCGTGCACTACGTCTACGCGGTGGTCGACCGGCAGAACCACGTCATGGAGTCGAACGAGAGCGACAACGAACGGCTGTCGGCGGTGGTCGGGCAGGCTGGACCGTGCACGACGAAGCTCGAGTTCCAGGCACCACTGACCTACCCGTTCGACACCGCGACGCTGTCGCTCGCGCAGGGTGGCGCCGTGCAGCCGAAGGTGGTCGCCCCGTGCCTGCCGGGGGCCCTGTACCTGATCGTCTGGGGCGCCTCGGGCACCACGCCCGGCACGCCGATCGGCAACGGCCTCGTGGTGCCGCTCAACCGCGACGCGTTCACCGACCTCGGCCTCGCCGGCCTGAACGGCCCGTGGTTCGCCGGCTTCTTCGGCGGCCTGGACAGCCAGGGCCGCAGCCTGGCGCAGTTCCAGCTGCCCGCCAACAGCGGCCTGCCGGCGATGACCAGCCACTTCGCGGCGATGCTGATCGACGCCAACGGTTTTGCCGCGGTGACCAACCCGGTCACGCTGCAGCTGCAGTGACGAGCCGCCGGCCTGCGCCTCTCAGCCGCGCAGGCCGGCGAACGCGAACGCCAACACACTGACGAACACGGTCGTCGCCGCCGCCGCCAGCAACGGCCGCGCGCCCGCGCGCAGCAGGTCGCGCAGCGAGCTCTTCAGGCCGAGTGCGGCCATCGCCACCGTCATCAGCACGGTGCACAGTTCGCGCAGCCAGGCGGCCAGCGCCGCCGGCACCCAACCCGCGGCGTCGACCGCAGCGACCGCGGCGAAGCCGACCACGAACCACGGCACCAGCCCGCGGAGCGACACGCCCTGGCCAGCCCGGCGCCGCGCCACCACGACCGCGACGACCCCGCCGACCGGCAGCAGGCACGCCACGCGCGCCATCTTCCACAGGCTCGCCGCCTGCCCTTCGGCCTCGCCGAGCGCGTAGCCGGCACCGACCGCCTGCGCGACCTCGTGCACCGAGCCGCCGACCCAGAAGCCGTACTGCTCGACCGACATCGCCAGCGCACTGCCGAGCAGCGGACAAGCCAACATCGCACCGGTGCCGGCGATCGTCACCAGCGCCAACGCGCGGGCCACGTCGGCGTCCTTGGCGCGCAGCACCGAGTCGACCGCGGCGACCGCCGCCGCACCGCAGATCGCGTGCCCGGCGGCCAGCAGCAGCGCGGCATCGGCGCCGAGCCCCAACCGCCGGCCGATCCAGACGCCGAACGCGAGGGTCGCGGCGACCACCACGACGATCGCCAGCAGGCCGTCGCCGCCGACCGACGCGATGTCGCGCAGGCCGATGCGCAGACCGAGCAGCACGATCGCCGCGCGCAACACGCTGCGACTCGCGAACGACAGGCCGGGCGCACACACCGCCGGCAGCGGCCGCAGTTGTGCGACCACCAGCCCGAGCAGCAGTGCTATGACCAGCGGGCTGGCGACGAGTCCGGCCCGGCTGGCGAGCCCGGCCAGCGGCACGGCCGCCGCCGCGAGCAACGTCGCTGCGCCAAGCCCGATCCACCGGGGCGGCTGGCTGCTGCTGGCGGTCGGCAAGGTGGCGGGGGGCATGGACACAGGGTGCCGGCGACCATCCGTTCGTTCCAATCGATCTTTTGCGCCTTTATCATCGTCCGAATCGATGGACATCACCCTCCGGCAGCTCGAGATCTTCCTGGCCGTCGCCCAGCGCGAACACGTCGGCCGCGCCGCCGAAGCGCTGCAGCTCGCCCAGTCGGCGGTCAGCGCCGCGCTCGGCGAACTCGGCCGCCACCTCGGCGGCCCCCTGGTCGAGCGGGCCGGCCGGCGCATCGCGCTGACCGAACGCGGCCGCCGGCTGGTCGCCGCCGCCGACGACCTCGTGCACCGCGCCAAGGACCTGGAGGCGCGCTTCCGGACCGGCGAACGGCTGGCCGGCAGCCTGCGGCTCGGCGCCAGCTCGACGATCGGCACCTACGTGCTGCCGGCGACGATCGGCGCGTTCGCGGTCGACCATCCCGAGGTGCAGGTCGAACTGACGATCGACAACTCGGCGGCGATCGAACAGGCGCTGGCCGACCGCCGGCTCGACCTGGCGTTCGTCGAAGGCCCACCGACGCAGCCGACCCTGCTCGCCAGGGCCTGGCGCACCGACCGGCTGGTGGTGTTCGCCGCGCCGATCCACCCGCTGGCGCGCGGCCGGATCGCCTCGCCCGACGCGCTCGCGGCGCAACGCTGGGTGGTCCGCGAACCGG
Source organism: Planctomycetota bacterium (assembly GCA_036724695.1). Lineage (GTDB taxonomy): Bacteria > Planctomycetota > UBA1135 > UBA1135 > UBA2386 > JACKIC01. The sequence continues at coordinate 6,720 of DAIMFJ010000041.1, read as the reverse complement.
GCTCCGGCACGCGCACGGTGTTCGACGCCGCGCTGCGCCACGCCGGCATCACGATCGAGGCCAGCCTGCAACTCGGCGACTCCGAGGCGGTCAAGGAAGCGGTGCGTTCGGGGCTAGGACTCGGTTGCCTCTCCGAGCTGGCGATCGCGCGCGAACTGGCGCGCGGCGAGTTCCTGGCGCTGGCGACGCCGGACCTGCCGCTCGAGCGCACGCTCTGGCACCTGCAGCGCCGGCACGGCTACGCGAGCGACGTGGCGCTGGCGTTCGCGCAGGCGGCCGCCTGAACGAACGCCGCTGCCAGACTCACTGCACGCGCAGCACGCCGATCGGATCGCCGACGATCGCCGCCTCGACGAGTTCTTCGCCGGCTTCGATGCTGGCTCCGACGAGGTCGGCCTGCTCGAGGAACCAACTGACCTCCTCGGCGGTGGTGGTGACCAGCCCCGGGCGGCGCAGCCGCTCGAACAGGGCCGTCGCCAGCGCGCGCGCGGCGTCGCGTTCGGCCACGAACCGCTCGACGTCGATCAGCACCGGCGGGATGCGGCCGTAGGCGACGTCGCTGAGCAGCGGCCAGGACTCCGGATCGGTGAACAGGCTGACGCAGCCGAGATGGTCGAACACCTGGCCAGGCGCGGCCGTGCGGGCGTCCTCGGCGCAAAAACGCAGCGGTGCATGCGGCGCCGCCGCGGCCAGGGCCGCATTGAGCACTTCGCATTCGACGGCCCGCAGGTTGGCCGCGACGACGGTGCGATCGCCGCGCAACGCCTCGGCGAGCAGCACCGGCAGTTCGGCGAGGCCGGCCCCGACCCACAGCGAAGCGCCACCGCGCGGCAGTTGTGGCAGCAGGAGCTCGGCGAGCGCCATGCCGCAGCCGAGCACCGCCTTGCGGCGTTCGCGCAGTTCCTGTTCGCCGTCCTCGTGGAAGTAGACGTCGCCGAGCGCTGCCCAGTCGAGGCGATCGAGCACGGCGCGGGTCGCTTCGCGCGCGGCGTTCACGAGCCGCTCCGCAGGCCGCCGAGTTCGCGCAGGCGGCGCCAGTGGAAGATGCCGGTCTTGTGGCCGTCGCTCCAGAAGAACGACAGGCCGTAGCGGCCGACCAGCTCGGCGCCGAACAGCAGGATGCCGTCGGCCACGGTGCGCGGGTCGAGCAGCGGCCGACCGGTGCCTTCGTCGACGCAGCTGGCACACGGGCAGGCCAGGCGCAGGTCGCGAGCCGCGTAGTCGTGGACGAGCCCGTCGTTCCAGGTGATCCGGAAGACGAACGGGGTGACGAGATCGGCCTTCTTGGGCAGCGGCTGGTCCATGGGCGGGGGGATGGTAGCGCTGCGGGGGGTGGAAGGTACGGGGACGCGGAGATTGGGTGCCGTCCGTACGCAACAAGGCGCGACCGCACACGCCGCACCCTCACTCGCCGCGGGACGGCAAGCACCGTGGTTCATCCAACGCCATCCAGCGCCTCTGGTCACTTGCGCAATTCGAGAAGCCACTGCCTTGGCCACCGCTTCAACAGCCGGACGAGCTCCAGCTCCGGCCAACCCCCCAGGTCCACCGTCACCACCAACGCGGATTCCTCGACCGCGACCTGCACCGCCGAAACCAGCCGTCGGCAGGCCTCTTCGTCGCGATCCGACTCGCGCACACCTGGTGCCTCTGCCTCGAGTTCGCGAACCGGCAGAACCCCGTCCAGGATCCGGTCGGGATCGTGACCGAGCAAGCTCCGTTCTGCTTGCAATTGCGCCGCTGCGCGATCAGGGTCGACAACCGCGATGTGGGCCTGCAAGCGCCGTCCGGAAGAAGACCACGTCCCGCGCGAGGCCTCGAGCCCACCGAGGCCCAGCGACACCTGCTCGTTCCAACCGCCGAACGCAGCCCCCTGGTCGGCGAGACTTCGGAATCGCCCGTCCAGGGCGGCCCGCTCTCGCCTCGCGATCTCGCTCGTCGCGATCTCCAGCGAGTCCGATCGCACGGTCACGCTCCAGGCACCGAGCCGCAGCGCCGCACCCGCGACCGCACCCTCTGGCAATCGCTCCACCGTGGCACCGGCCGCCAGCAGCGCCGCGCGGAGGCGTGGCACGTCGAACGCACCATCCAGGACCAGGAACCACCCAACCCTCGGCGCCTGGTACCCGACGAGCAGCATGCGGTCGACTCGCCAATTGCCGACCAGCTGAGCCAACTCGACCGGCAGCTGCCCAGGCCCGTCGACCCACCGTTGCATGTCCGCGAGGGTTGCCGGCGAAGTCGAAGCACCCATTGCCAGTAGATAGGTCGCCGCTGATCGCACGGCCCAACCACGCCGCGCCTGCCAGACAGGATCGATTGGACCAAAGCGCGCCAGATCGAGCGCCAACCACCAACTGCTGCCCACCGGGATGCTCGGTACCGGTCGAGTGGTATCGCGCGAATCCAGACGTGCCGACGGCATCGGCAGACCGAGCAACGCGTTTCGCGCCGCGAGTTCGCCCAATGCCGCGTCGCGCACCGAAGTCGCCACCAAAGGATCCTCGGCATATGTACGCAGCGTCATCGCCGCAATCCTCCATGGCTGCCGACTCAGGTGCGCAACACGAAGCAGGTCGACCAGCTCCCCCTCCGATGGCCCAGACACCACCAACGCAGTACCAAGCCCGAGTTTCTGCAGACGTTTCGTCGCGTCGGGGGTGGCTGCCGCGCCGCCAGGACCGTGCCACAGCAGCGGCAGCAGGAACTCTGGCTGCATCCCTGCCAGGGCGGTCGCCAACGGCGCGGTGCCACCCTCCTCGCGAAAACTGGCCACCCACGGGAACAGTGGGGACCAATGCGTCTCGGACCGATGCGAAGGCTCTGCCAACGCCATCTCGAGTGCGCCAAGCGGCCCTTGCCGCCATTGCAGCTCGGCGATGTCCTGGGCACGGGCACCAGCAACAAGCGCCAGACCGAGGGCGAGGCCCGGGATCGCGAGTTGGACTGCAGGCATCCTGCCGGTCTGGTGGTGGAACGTCATGGGCTCGGGGAGTTCGGCAGATCCTTCGGGCGCTGCGTCGGTCGGGCACTGCGCCGGTCGGGAGCTCCTCGGCAGTCTACTTGGTTGCCGTCGGACCCGCTCCGTTCCGCATGGCTGGTGTCGCGGGCGAGCACGCAGTCCGCTGCTTCGACCGAAGATCCCGACCAGCCGGCCAACTTCCCCACCCGACCGCACTTCCCAGCCCACACCACCACCTCCCCGCTTGCGCCGACCCCAACGATCGCCGACAAGCAGACCATGCGCATCGGCGCGATCCTCCTGGCCGGCGGCCGCAGTGGCCGCATGGGCACCGCCAAGGAATGGTTGCCGTACCACGGCCAGCCGCTCCTGCGGGCCGTCGTCGAAGCGCTGCAGCCGGCGTGCGCGCCGATCGTCGTCGTCGCCAGCGATCCCGAGCAGGCGCTGCCAACGCTGCCGGACGGGGTGCTGCGATGCCACGATGCGGTGCCAGGCACGGGGCCACTCGCCGGCGTCGCCGCGGGTCTGGCGACCCTCGCCGGCACGCGCGACGCGCCGGATCTCGTGCTGCTGGCCGGCTGCGACATGCCGTGGTTGCGGGCTGCGCACGTCGCGGCCCTGGCGGCCCATTGCGGCGACGCGGCCGTCTTGATGGTCGCGACCCCAGCAGGCATCCAACCGCTGGCGTCGCTGCTGCGACTCGACGCCCTGCCGGACGTCGAGCGCCTGCTCGCCGCTGGCGAACGTTCGCTGCGCAGCCTCGCCGGACTGCCGCGGGCGCGCATCCTCGATGCGGGCCTCGCCGCACAGCTGGCGCCGGACGGCGGGCTGTGGCGCAATGCCAACACGCCTGCCGAATTCGCCGAGTTCGCCCGGGGTGCCGATGACGATTGACCCGCCATTGCGGTGCGTGCGCTGCTTCCGGCCGCCGGCGATGTGCCTGTGTGCGACGTTGCCGACCGTGCCGACGGCGACGCGCGTGCTGGTGCTGCAGCATCCGCACGAACAGCGTCACCCGTTCGGCACCGCGCGGTTCGTCAAACTGTGCATGCCCAATGCCGAGGTGCACGTCGCGCGGCCGGGTTTCGACGGCCTGCTCGACTGCGAGTTCGCGGTGCCGCCGGGCACCGCGGTGCTCTACCCGCATCCCGATGCCCGCGACCTCGCCGAACTGCCGCCGAGCGAACACCCGCGCGCGCTGCTGGTGCTCGACGGCACCTGGGGGCATGCCAAGGCGCTGTATCGCGACAATCCGTGGTTGCGCAGTCTCCCGCACGTGCGATTCACGCCGGCTGCGCCGAGCCGCTACCGGATCCGCAAGGAGCCCAGAGACGACTACGTGTCGACCCTGGAGGCGATCGTCGCCGCCTTGCGCATCGTCGAGCCGACGAGCCAGGGCCTGGACGAACTGCTGGCCGCGTTCGACCGCATGATCGACGCGCAGATCGCGCACGTCGCCCAGGCGCCGCGGCAGGCGCGCACCCGGCGCGAACGGCAACGCGCGTCGCGCGCGCTGCCGGCGGCGTTGTTCGCAAGGGACCTGCTGGTGGTGTATGCCGAGGCGTCGCGGCCGGGCGAGGCCGGCGACGTCGCGCGCGAACTCGTGCAGTGGGTCGCCGTGCACGTCGACAGCGGGGCCACGTTCGAGGCCTTGCTGCGACCGGGCGAACATGGCCCCAGCGAGGCGCATCTCGGCCACATGGGCCTGTCGCCCGCGTCGCTGGCGGCGGGCGAGAGCCTGGCAGCGGCCCGCGCGCGCTTCGCCGCGTTTGCCGGGCCGGCGGCGACGCTGGCCAGCTGGACCCCGACCAGCCTCGCTTGGGGGGCGCCGATCCTGCCCGCCGCCGCGACGCACCTGACGCTGAAGACCGCGTGGTGCAACCTGCAGAGCCGGCGCGCCGGCTACCTCGAGGACGTGGTGGCCGAGGCCGGGTTGCAGACCGTGCCGATCGCCTGCCACGGCCGGGCCCGCGAACGGCTCGGCAACGCCCTCGCGATCGCCCGGTGGCTGCGGCAGAACGGGCCGCGGCCCGAGTAGAGTGTGCGCATGCAACTCGTCGTGCTCGGCTCCGGCACTGCCGTCCCCGAAGCAGATCGTTTCCCGGCCGGCTACCTGCTGCGCAGCGCACGGACACGGGTGCTCGTCGATTGCGGGCCGGGCACGCTGCGGCGCCTGGCGCAGGCCGGCGTCGGCCTCGACGAACTCGACGGCGTGCTGCTGACCCACTACCACACCGATCATTGTGCGGACGTCGCCGCATTGCTGTTCGCGTTGCGTTCGCCGCGCTACGCGGGCCGACGCCCCCTACCGATATATGGCGCCCCCGGATTGGTGCGGTTGGTCGGCAAGTTGACCGAAGCCTGGCCGTGGCTCGAGCCGCGCGGCTACCGACTCGACCTGCTCGAACACACCCCCGGGCGATGGGCGATCGGCGACCTGCAGGTCGAGGCGATCGCGATCCGCCACACCGCGCAGAGCCTCGGCTACCGGGTGACCGAGAACGGCCGCACCGCGGCGTTCTCGGGCGATGCCGACGAATGCGACGCGCTGGTCGACCTGGCGCGGGCTGCCGAGGTGTTCGTCTGCGATGCGGCGACCCCGGACGGCCAGAAGCTGGAAGGGCACCTGACCCCTGGGCTGGCCGCCGACTACGCCCAGCGGGCTGGGGCGCAGCGGCTGCTGCTGACCCACTTCTACCCCGAATGCCATGGGGTGGATCTCGCCGCCCAGGCGCGGGCCAGGTTCGCCGGCGAGGTGGTCTGTGCGACCGATCTGCTGGCGATCGAGGTGTAGGTGCCGGAACGGAGTCGCACCGAACCTGCGGCCCCACCCCGATTTACGCCACACCGCACGAACTGTAACACCTGCGTCGCAGCCGACATCCGTGCCCCAGCTGGCCACGCCGACTCTTAATTTGCTTGCTTCGACCTCGATCCAACCATGCAAACCAAAATCCTCTTCGCCATCGGTGCGCTGGCCGCCTCGGCCGCCGCACAGTTCAGCGTGACGGTGCCCCCTGGCTATGCCAGCAACGTCGGCAACAGCAACAACGTGTTCCCCTGGGGCCGCGCCGCTTCGAGCATGCGCTTCCAGCAGGTCTACGACAGCACCAACTGGACCAACCAGGGCGTCAACTTCCCGATCCTGATCACCGGCATGAAGTTCCGGCCGTACCCCGGTGCGACCGGGACCTGGGCCGGTGGGGCATGGTCGGCGCTGCGGGTCGACTTCGCGACCTGCCCGAACGACTACCTGACGCCGAGCGCGACGTTCGCGAGCAACCTCGGCCCGGACGTCGCCACGGTGTTCAACGGCGCGCTGACCATCCCTGGCGGCAGCGTGCTGGGTGCTGGCGTCGTCAACCCACCGCATGTCGACGTGGCGTTGCCCGCGCCGTTCCTCTACGACCCGGCCGGCGGTGACTTCGTGTTCGACGTCCACGTCGACGGCACCACCTGGACCGGCGGCGCCGTGCGCGGCTGCGACGTCGTGTCGGGCCTGACCGGCGCCCAGGGCCCGGCCCTCGGCTCGCGCATCTACAGCACCGCCGGCCTGGCCGCGACCACCGGCACGATCGGCCTCAACCACTCGCTGATCTGCGACTTCACCTACACGCCGGCTGCCGGCCTGTACCCGGGCTTCAACGCGTCGACGACCAGCGCGGCGCTGAACACGCCTGTGAACTTCACCGACACGACCTACTCGAGCGACCCGCTGGGCGTGATCGCCTGGGCCTGGGACGTCGACGGCGACAGCG
>DAIMFJ010000040.1:22253-23114 GCA_036724695.1 Planctomycetota bacterium | reverse complement strand
GCGACCGCGACTCCGGCATGTTCGGCACGGGGATCTAGGCGTGCCCGACGTCGTCCAGGGAACCGGAGTCGTGGTAGGGGTCGCCGACCTGGGGGTCGTCACGGCCACGCACCACCAGCTCGTCACCTACGCGCTGGGTTCGTGCATCGGCCTGTCCGCCTACGACCCGGTCGCCAAGGTCGGCGGCCTGCTCCACTTCATGCTGCCGCAGCCCGGCGAAGCGGCCGATCCGCGCGAGACCAGGCCGTACATGTACGCGTCGACCGGTGTGCCGCTGCTGTTCTCGCGCGTCGTCGAGCTCGGCGCGCTGAAGTCGCGCCTGGTGGTCTGCGCGGCCGGCGGTGCCGAGATCATCCACGACGCCGGCGTGTTCGCGATCGGCAAACGCAACAGCACGATGCTGCGCAAGCTGTTCTGGAAGGAAGGCCTGACCCTGGCCGCCGAGGACACCGGCGGCAACGTCGCGCGCACGATGACGGTCGACCTGCGCACCGGCCAGGTCCGGATCCGCACGCGCGACCAGGAACGCACCCTCTGGCAACCGGGCGGCAAACCGCTCGCCACCGCTGCACCCAAGAGCCCATGAACTACAAGATCCTGATCGTCGACGATTCGCCGCTGCTGCGTGCCACCGCGCGCCGCGCGGTGCTGCAGGCCGGCGTGCCACCGGCCAACGTGCGCGAGGCCCAGAACGGCCAGGAAGCGCTGGCGGCCTTGACCGCCGACAAGGCCGACGTCGTGCTGCTCGAGTGCATCCCGTCGCACCTCGGTGCCGAGATCACCCGGGAGCTGCACGTGCCGGTGATCGGCATCGGCGCGGGTCCGGACACCGACGGCCAGATCCTCGTCATGTACGACGTG
>DAIMFJ010000040.1:0-22243 GCA_036724695.1 Planctomycetota bacterium | reverse complement strand
GCCGACGTCGTGCTGCTCGACGTCAACATGCCGGTGATGGACGGCTTCCAGTTCCTGGAGGCCAAGCAGCAGCTGCCGCAGTTGGCCGACGTGCAGGTCGCACTGGTGACCACCGAGGGCAATCAGCAACGGTTGGCGCGCCTGACCGAGCTCGGCGTGCGCCACTACCTGCGCAAGCCGTTCGAACCCGAGGAACTGCGCGCGTTGGTCGCGACGCTGTTCGGTCAATCGTGAGGAGTCCGATGCCCACCGTCACCCGCGAACGCTTCGGCGTCACCCTGCAGAGCGCCCTCGAGCGCATGGCCTTCGTGCTCGCCGAGCCGAGCGACGTGTCGGCCGGCGAGGCGCTGACCCACACCGGCCACCACAGCACGATCGAGATCGTCGGCGCCTCGGGCAGCACGTGGCTCGGGGTGTCGGCGAGTGCTGGTTTCGTGCGCGAACTGGCGTCGGGCATGATGGGGCTCGAGCCCGACGACGTCGACCCCGACGAGCACGGCGAACCGACCGTCTGCGAACTGGCGAACGTGTTCGGCGGCGAACTGCTGCTGGCGCTCGGCGGCGACAGCCAACCGATGCGCCTGGGGCTGCCGCAGCCGATCGGCGACACCGAGGTCGGCGATCGGGTCGATCGCGCCACCGCCGGCGAGGACGGTTGGGTGGTGGTGCTGCGCAGCGACAGCGGTTGGCTGGTGGTGTACAGCCACCGCTGAGCCGCGCCGCGCGCTTGCGCCGGACCCCGGTGCGGGCCAAGCTGAGGCGGCGCTGTCCGCGCCTTCCCGACATGGCCGATGCGATTTCGTTCCACGCGGCGCGCGCCGCCGTGCTCGCGGCACCTCTGCCGCCGCTCCGCACCGAATTGGTCCCGCTCGCCGCGGCGGCGGGCCGCCGGCTGGCCACTGCGGTGGCCTCGCCCGGGCCGTGGCCGGCCACCGACCGTTCGGCGATGGATGGTTTCGCGGTCGCGGCCGGGCCCAACGGGCTGCCGAACGGCACGACCCTGCCGGTGGTGGGGCAGAGCCTCGCCGGGGCACCGTTCGCGGGGCCGCTGCCCCCGGGCGCAGCGATCCAGATCATGACCGGCGCGGTGGTGCCGGCCGGGGCCGACGCGGTGATCCCGGTCGAGCAGACGACGGGTTTTGGCACCGCCGAGACGACCTTGCGCGCGCCGGTCCGCGCCGGGCAGAACGTGCGGCGACTCGGCAGCGAAGTGCGCGCCGGCCAGACGGTGCTGGTCCCGGGCCGCCGGCTCGGTCCGGCCGAGATCGGCACGCTGGCGGTGCTCGGCCGCACGGTCGTCGAGGTGGTCCGTCGGCCGGTGGTGGCGATCGTCGCCACGGGCGACGAAGTGGTGCCGGTCGAACAGCAACCGCTGCCGCATCAGGTCCGCGAGAGCAACTCCTGGGCGTTGGCCGCGCAGGTCGAAGCCGCCGGCGGCGCGGCGCGTTGTTGCGGCATCGCACCCGATGCGCCCGCGGCGCTGCGGGCGATCCTGGCCGATGCGCTGGCGACGGCCGACGTCGTGCTGACCATCGGCGGCGTCAGCAAGGGCACCCACGACCTCGTGCACGGCACCCTGGCCGAACTCGGCGTGCGCGCCACGTTCCACGGCATCCAGCTCAAACCGGGCAAACCGACGTTCTTCGGTGGGCGCGCCGCAGCGGGTGGGGGAGCTTCGCACGTGTTCGGACTGCCGGGCAACCCGGCTTCGACGTTCACCGTGTTCGACTTGCTGGTCCGCCCCCTGCTGCAGCGCCGGCTCGGTCAGACCCCGCCGGCCACCTTGCCGAAGGTGCGGCTCGGCGAGGCCCACTGGCAGCCGAACGCGCGCCTGCAGGCCTGTCTGTGCCGGTTCGCTCGCACCGCCGGAGGCGAACTCGTCGCCGTGGTGCCGGCCAGTTCGCCGAGCGGCGATCCGTTCGCGTTGCTGGCTGGCGACGGCTACGTGTTGATCCCGCCCGGGGTACGGGTCGGCGAACTGACCAGCGCCGAGCTGGTCGGCAGCAGCATCGGCATGGAGCTGCCGTGAGGTGGCGGGTGGCGGCCATGGCCGTCGCCGGCGGTCTGGCGCTGGCGGCCGCGACCCCGCCGGCCTGGTGGCCGGGGGCCGAGTTCGCGGTCGTGCTCGGGTTGTGTGCCTGGTACGCGCAGGCGAGTGCGCGGGCGACGCCGTGGTGGGCGGGCTACCTGCTCGGCTGCGTGCACATGGCCTGCTTCTCGTGGTCGGTGCGGCACGTGCTGTGGCCGGCCTACGTCGCGATCGTGCTGGTCGGCGGTGGGTACTACCTGCTCGGGTCCGTGGTGCAGCGGCGCCTGGCCGTGGCCGGGCCGGCGTCCTTTCGTCGTGGGCTCGCTCTGCCGATCCTCACCTTCGCCGCCGTCGTCGCGGCGACCGCGTGGCTGCGCGCCGAGCTGCCGGAGATCTGCTACCCGCACGGGCAGGTCTGTCATGCGCTCTGGCAGTGGCCGTGGCTGCTGGCGCCGTTGCGGTTCGGCGGCGAAGCCCTCGGCAATGCCCTGCTCGGCGCCTTGGCGGCGGCGCTGGTCGAAGGCTGGCGCAGTTGGCGCACCGCCGAACGGCCGCTCCGACAGGCCGGCGCGGCGCTGGCGGTCGTGCTGGTGCTGTGGGGTGGGCTCGCCGTCGCCGCGCCACCGCGCCCGCCGGCCAGCGAGCGTCTGCTGCGGGTCGGCATCGTCGAGCCCGGTTTGCACCCGTTCGACGACTACGCGGCGGCCGACCGCGCGGCGTTCGAGCGCCAGGTGCGGCGCCTCTGGCGCGAGCGCTTCCTCGCCCCGACCGGCGAACTGCTGGCGCGCCCGGATGCTCCCGAGCTGCTGCTGTGGCCGGAGAGCAGTCTGTACGGACTGATCGCCGCCGACGAACTGGTCGGCCGGTCGCGGCGCTTCGACTTCGGCTTGCCGCTCGGCGAACGACGGTTGCTGCTCGGGGCCAGCCTCGAACGTGGCGATCGCGACGCGGCCGGCCCAGCCCGCCGCCTGCCGAGCACGCCGATCGGCGTGCTGGTCGGCGACGCTGGGCAGGTCGAGGGTTGGCACGAGAAGCAGCGGCTGGTGCCGGGCGGTGAGTTCCTGCCGTTCGTCGCCTGGTTGCCGACGGCGGTGCGCGACTGGGTGCACGACGCCTTCGCGGCGGCACTCGGCAGTGCGCCGGACTGTGTGCCGGGGCGGTGGCGGGCCCCGCTGCGGCTGCCCTCGGGCGTGCCGATCGGCGTGTTGACGTGCTACGACAATGCGTTCCCGACCCCGGGCCAGCGGCAGGTGTCGGCCGGGGCGCAGGTGCTGTGCGTGCTGTCGAACGAAGCCTGGTACCGCGGCGGCGCGGAGCTCGACCAGCTGGTCGCGATGACCGTCTGTCGGGCGCTCGAACTGCGGATCCCGCTGGTGCGCAGCACGATGGACGGCTGGTCGGTCGTGGTGGGGGCCGACGGCCGCCTGCTGGCAGCGGCGCCGCGGCGGCCGGCACCCCAGCCTGGCCCGCAGACCCTGGTCGCCGACGTGCCGTTGCCGGCCCAGGTCGATGCCGGGCCGGTCTGGGCCCGGCAGATGGCGGGCCCGCTGGCCGTTGCCTGGGCTGTCCTGGTGCTGCTGCTCGGCCGGCGGCGCCGGCGACCAGCAGGGTGACGAAGCCGGTCGGCTTCCGCAGCCTGGTTCCCAAACCCCGGTCCGGTCGGAATCTTCCGGTCGAAGGTGCGGGAACTGGTTCTTGACGGTCCGCCGCGGCAAGCTAGGATTCCCGTGGCTCAGACACCTCTCGCTCTGGGCGCGGATTGTTCCTCTGGTATTGGCGACCCGCTGCCGGCCCGGCTGCGCGCCGCGGTCCCAGGTGGGCGCAGTCTCCGGTTCGCTACTTCACCCACAACACCTAGCCCTCTCCCGTCGCGCGCAGCTGCGACGACCGCAAGTTAGGAGTCATCAGCTCATCATGAGTCCCATCGGTCGCGTGTTCATCGTCCTGAACCTGCTCCTCGCGGGCGCGTTCGTCGGCTTCTCCGGCACCTACCTGCAGAAGCAGAGCAACTACAAGAAGTCGTACGAAGCCGAGCAGAAGGCTCACCAGGAAACCAAGGCGGCGTCCGATGCGGAGAAGACCCGCCTCGAGAACGACCTGACGACTGCGCAGGTGGCCAAGACCGCCAACGAGACGCAGAAGAACCAGCTGTTGACGCAGCTGCAGGCCAAGGACGACGAGATCAAGCGCTTGAGCGCGCAGAACGACTCGTTCGCCGCGGACCTCAAGCGCCTGGGCGCGCTGGCCGACGCCAACAACAAGGCCACCGAGGCCGCGTTCGCGAAGGCCGAAGAGGCCTACAAGATGTCGATCGCCGACCAGAAGACGCGCGACGAGTCGGTGCGCGCCAAGGACGCCGCCGAGGCCGAGAACCGCGACCTCAAGACGCAGATCGCCGCGCTCAACGAGACGATCACCAACAAGGACGTCTCGATCGCCGACCTGCAGAAGGAACGCAGCGAGAACCAGCTGCTGCTCGCGGTCGCCCGCGAGAAGGGCTTCGTGCCGCAGATGGCGGCGCCGAACCTCAGCGGCACGGTCACGCACGCCGCGGGTCGTCTCTGCACGATCGCGGTGACCGACAACCCGGGCAACATCGACATCGCCGACCACATCGCCAAGTTCAAGTTCCGGATCGCGATCTACGACCAGAACGGCTACAAGGGCGAAGCGGTGGCGACCGAGTACAACGAGGCCTCGAAGTCGATCCTCTGCAACATCATCCTGGTCAACAAGGGCACGATCACCGAGGGCGACAAGGCGTCGACCTCGGCCGGCTTCTGAGCTGGGTCGCGCAATCCACCCAGCCCCGAACCCCAACCTGAGGAACCTCCCATGGCCAAGAAAGCTGCTGCCAAGGCCGCGCCGGCCGAAGTCGAAGTGGTCGACAAGCCGGGTCTCGGCATCGACGACGGCATCGTGCTGGCGACGACGATCGTGTTGATCCTGGCACTGGTGCTCGTGCACTTCGCGAACCAGGCGTACACGGCGGTCTGACCCTGCCGCTTGCCGCTGCTGCGAACGGCCGCCGTTCGCCAGCCGATCGTGCGGCGACCCGGTTTGCCGCCCTTTGCCAAGAACCTGTTCGAGTTCGCTCGGACAGGTTCTTGTCGTTCCGGTGCGCTCGCCGGCGCACCGCGCAGCGGAAGCGGCCGCAAAGCCGCCAGGAATCCGTTGCGACCGGAGGCTGGGCGGCTAGCCTTCTGCGGGCGTCGTTTGGTCCACGGCGCACCTTGTCTGCTGCGTTGTTGTCGTCTGCTGGTCGGCCTTCCCGCGGCCTAATGCGGGTTCGAACTAGGGCGTTGCCATGCTGAAACCGATCGAGTGGCTGTTGAGCGGCTTCTCCGTCGATCTGGGGATCGACTTGGGTACTGCGAACACGCTGGTGTGCGTGCGCGACAAGGGCATCGTGCTCGACGAACCCTCGGTCGTCGCCGTGCGCAAAGGCACCAACGAGGTGCTGCTCGACGGCATGGCCGTCGGCGACGCCGCGCTCGAGTACCTCGGCCGCACGCCACCGGGTTTCCACGCCGTGCGGCCGATGAAGAGCGGCGTGATCGCCGACTTCGAGATCACCGAGAAGATGCTGCGGTACTTCATCCGCAAGGCGATCGGCGGCAAGCCGATGATCGCGCCGCGGCTGGTCATCGCGGTGCCGTGGGGCATCACGATGGTCGAGAAACGCGCCGTCATCGGCAGTGCCGAACGCGCCGGCGCGCGCCGGGTCTTCCTGGTCGACGAACCGACCGCAGCTGCGATCGGGGCCGGTCTGCCGGTGCACGAACCGCGCGGTTCGATGATCGTCGACATCGGCGGCGGTACCAGCGAGGTGGCGGTGATCTCGCTCGCCAACGTGGTGATGGCGGAGTGCCTGCGCGTCGCCGGCGACGACTTCAACGACGCGATCGCCCAGTACATCCGCAGCAAGTACAACCTGTTGATCGGCGAGATCACCGCCGAGCGCCTGAAGATCGCCGCGGGCAGCTGCATGCCGCTCGAGGAGGAGATCGCCGTCGAGATCCGCGGTCGCGATTCGCTCGCCAACCTGCCGCGGCGCGCGGTGATCACCTCGGCCGACGTGCGCGAGGCCCTGCAGGATCCGGTGCGCAAGGTGATCGGCGCGATCAAGTCGGTGCTCGAACGCACGCCGCCCGAACTCGCCGCCGACCTCGTCGACTCGGGCATCACGCTCGCCGGCGGTGGCGCGTTGTTGCGCGGTTTGCCGGAGATGATCGCGCGCGAGACCGAACTCGACGTGCGCGTCGCCGAGCGGCCGCTCGAATGTGTCGCGCGCGGCACGGGGATCTTCCTCGAGAACCTCGAGCTGTATTCGCAGTTCCTCGAGGGTGGGGAAGACCTCGCCACGTGAGCGGAGCACGGGCGCGCGCCCGCCGGCCTGCCTCGCGGTCGGGCGAGACGGCGACGGCGGCGTGCCAACACGGGAGGTGACGGGTGCGGCGATCCGGATCGATGCAGCGCAGTGGCGCGAACCTGCCGTTCGGGCTGTACGGCTTGTTGCTGTTCGCACTGTGCTGGCTGACCTTGCCGGCGTTGTTCGTGCCGATCGAGCGACTGCTGCTCGGGGCGGCGACCTGGCTGCCGCGCCTGTGGGCCAACGCGTCGGGCGCCCCGGTGCAGGCCGCGGAACCGGCCGTGCAGGACCGCCTGCAGCAGCTGGCCGGTGAGCTGCAGCAGCGCACGCTGCACCACGACATCGGCATCGCCGCCCGCTACGTGCCGGCCGGTTGGCAACCGGTGCACTGCGCGGTTCGCAGGGCGAGCGGGCGCGGTGGCGGTGGCGAGCCGGAAGAACTGCTGCTCGACCGCAGCTACGCCGAGCTGGCGGGTTGTGGGCCCTACGTGACCAAGGGCGACGTGTTGCTCGGCTATCTGGCGCGGCCCGGCGAAGGCGTGGCGGCCGACGACCAGCCGGCGGATCCGGCCCGCGTGGTGTTGCTCAACCATCGCCGGGCCCGCCCGGTGCACGCCGAGCTGACCGCTGCGGCTGGCGCGGTGCTGGGGCTGGTCGTCGGGCCGGCGGCGAACGTCGATCCCGGGCAGTTGCGCGCCGAGCTGTGGAGCCATCCGTACCTCGCGTCGCAACTGCGGCACAGCGGCCAACCGGTCCACGTCGTGCCGTTGGCCGACCTGGACGAGCAACCACCGCCGGGCCTGTGGCTCGGCCGCACGCGCGTCTGGGGCTATGCCGGTACCGACGGCGCACCGCCGGTGACGATCGGCGTCTATGTCGCGCAGCCGTTCCTGCCGCGCAGCCTGTCGCACGTCGTGGTCTGGCACACCGGGGTCGGCCCGCTGCCAGCGCCGGGTTCGACGCCGTTGCGCCGCTTGCCCGGCGTCCTGCACGAACTGCCGGGTGCCTCCGGTACTCGCTACCTGTTGGCGGCGACCGGTCGGGTGCCGAGCGGTGCGGCGGTCGTCCACGCCGGCGTCTGCATCGGCGTGACGCGCGGCTTGTCGTTCGACGCGGGGCTGGTGGCGGCGTTCCCCGGCACCGAACAGCCGTGGAACCTGATCCTGCTGCCCAGCGATCCGTCGGCGCGGCCGCGCGAACTGGTCGGTCGGGTGGTGCGTGGGATACCGGGTGCGGCCTGGCTCGAGTGGCGTGGCGACGCGTACGACGGCGACGACGCACCGCTGCCGGCTGGGCAGCTGTTCACCGGCAGCAACGGGGTGGGCTGTCCCGCCGGGTTGTATCTGGGGTTGGCCGCCGGGGCGCCCGCCGGGGAACTGCTGGCCGTGCAGGTGCCGGTCGAGTCTGCCCCGCTGGCCGTCGACGTGCTGGTCGAGGAGCTCGACGCATGAGGCGCTGGCTGTGGTTCTACACGCTGGTGCCGCCGCTGTTCCTGCTGGTGGCGTGGCTGGAGGCGGCGGGGTTGCCGCACCTCGACCTCGGGGCGCTGCTGGTCGTGTTCGGCGTGCTGTTCGCGGCGCGTGGGGACCTGCCGTGGTTGGTGCTCGGCGGCGCGATCGGTCGCGCCCTGGTCGACGACGGGGCGCTGCCGGTGCAGATCCTGGTGCTCGGCGTGCCCTTGGCGCTGCTGCTGCCGTTGCGCCTGTGGTTGCCGCCGCAGCGCTGGCTGTGGCAGATGGTGTTGGCGGTCGCGGCTGCCGTGCTGGTCTGGTACGCCGACGCGGCTTGTGGGCGTTGGTTCGTCGCGGCCGGTGGTGCGGGCGTCTGGACGGCAGCCTGGCCGGGTTGGCGCATTGCGTTGGCCGGCGTGTGGCTGCCGCTGGCGCTCGCCGTCCTGCGGCGGCTGCCGCCCTTGGCCGGCCTGGCCGAGGATCGCGGATGAACTCGACCGAACGGATCCGGATCGTGGCCGGCGGGTTGCTGGCCCTGCTCGGCATCGTGCTGGTCGGGCTGTTCCTGCTGATGGTCGTGCAGAACGACCGCTGGGTGCGCCGCAGCCAGGAGAACCGCTGGTCGTTCCGCTCGGTGCCGAGCTTGCGCGGGGCGCTGTTCGACCGCGCCGGGCGGCGGTTGGCCTGGGACGAGCCGGCGACCGAGCTGGGCCTGTTCTACCGGCGCTTCCGCAAGTACCAGCCGGTCGGTGCTGCGGTGCACGCCGCGACGTTGCTGGCCGCCTGGCGTGAGGACGGCGCGACGTACAGCTACCTGCCGGGTCCGGCTGGGCCCGAGGCGGCGTTGGCGACGGTGCTGGCACAACCGGTCGGTGTGCTGCGGCCTGGCCTGCTCGCCAAGCCGGAGTTCCTGGAGTTGTCGACGGCGTTGGTGACGGTGCTCGCCCACGCGACCGGCAAGACCCGCAAGGCGACGTTCGCCGCCCTGCGGCTGGCGGCCCAGGATGCGCCGTTGCAGCCGATCGGCGACGTGTTCGCCGGTGAGCAGGAGACGCTGCTCGCCGGCTACGCCGCTGCGCTGGCGGCGCTGCGGGAGCTCGACCTGCAGCTGCAGCAGCTGGGGCGCGGTGCCGCGCTGCCTGGACGGGAGCGAGCCAGCCTGTTCGACGTGCTCGAAGAGCAACGGCTGGCCGCGATCGGCCTCGACGAGCGTGGTTTGAAGGCGGCGACGGCCGCGACCGAGCCGGACGAACCGGTCCCCGCCGAGGAACCGGGCCGCAGCGAGGCGCAGGATCGTCTGCAGCCGGTGGCGCGCGAGGTGCCGTTCGAGATGGCGGCGGCGCTGCGGCTGCGCAGCGAGGAGTTCGCCGGCTTGCGGGTGCAGCCGACGTTCGTGCGGCGGCACGGTGCGGTTGCCGGCAGTTCGCTGGCGGCCTGGCTGGGTGGGGTTGCCGATCTCGATCGCAGCATGCCGCCGGCTCCGGAAGCACCGGTGGCAGCGCTGGACGCGGCAACCGGTGCGGCATCGGACCAGGACGATCCGGCGGTCGCGGCGGAACGACAGCGGCAAGCGGCCGAACGGCAGGCCGCGCACCGCCGTCGTTTCGCGGCCGGCATCGCGCCGGCCGAGGAGTGGCTCCCCGAGGTCGTACCTGCCGGCTTCGTCGATGCCGCCGCCGACCAGACGGCCTTCCAGGCCGCGGCTCTCGCCACCTACCACGAAGCACTGCTGGCTGGCGAACGGTGCGGTACGCGCGGCCTGGAGATGGCCTTCGACGCGGTGCTGCGCGGCCGCATGGGCATGCGTTTCGTGGAACGGGACAACACGCGCCGCGAGCAGCAACTGTTCGGCCATCTCGAGGTGCGCGCCGGCACGGACGTGCGCTTGACGATCGACACCCGCCTGCAGGCGTTGACCGAGGCCCACCTCGAGCGGCGCTACGAACGCATGCGGCTGTTGCACCTCGAGCCCGGCGACCAGCAGCGGGTCGGCGCGGCCCTGGCGTGGATCGATGCGACGACCGGCGACGTGCTGGCCTACGGGGCGGTGCTGCAGGAACGCCTGGTCGATCCGCAGACCAAGGCGAAGACGTTCCGGCTCAGTCGCACGCCGGGTTTGCCCTACGACGGCAACCCGGACCTGGGGTCGGTCGCCAAGCCGTTCGTGATGATCGAACACCTGCGGGCCGAAGCCCTCGGTGGGCCGCACCATGCCACCGCGGCGATGGAGCCGTGCAGCGGCAAGTGGGTGTTCGAGGACGGCCGGCGACTCGGTTGCCTGAAGGCGCACGGGGCGGCTGGCCGCGATCCCGTGCAGGCGATCGCCGAGTCCTGCAACACGTTCTTCTTCCAGGCGGCGATGGGGTTCGGGGAGGAAGGGCTCTGGCGCGCCTATGCGCGCTTTGGGATCGTCGACGACGTCGGCGGGCCGTTCGCGGCGGCGCGGCAGGCGCGCATCCCGGGCCTGCCCGGCTGGAGCTGGTCGCGGCCACGCATGGATCCGGCGTCGGCGGTGCTGCCGATGCGCGGCGTCGGTTATGGCATCTACGCGTTGCCGGTCGACGTCGCGCGTGCCTATGCCGCCCTGGCGACCGGCTACCTGCCGACGCTCGGCCTGCTGGCCGGCGAGCGCCGCGCGGTGGTGCCGATCGAGGGACTCGACGCCGAACGCAGCCTGGTCGCCGAGGGCCTGCGGCAGTGTGTGACGACCGGCACGGCCAGGCAGGTGCGGTTTCCGCCCGGGCTCGAGGTGTTCGGCAAGACCGGCACCGCCGAGGTCGGCAGGCGCGACAAACAGAACAATGCGTGGTTCGCCGGCTACCTCGGGCAACGCGGGCCGAACGGCGAACAGCTGGCGTTCGCCGCGGTGCTGTATTGGGTGCCACACGGCGTGCACGGTGGCGACGAAGCCGGCCAGCTGGTCGCCGACGTGCTCGCCGACCTGCGCATGGACCCCGAACTGGCGGCGGCGTTCCTGGCCGGCGGGGGTGGGCGATGAGCGATCTGTCGCGCCAGCTGTTGGCCAGTGGCTGGTTCGGCGACCGGGCGCGCGAGCGCCTGGCCGTGCTGCGCAACCTCGATCCGGTGGTGCTCCTGGCCACCGCCGCCTTGCTGCTGTGCGGGTTGGTGTTCATCGGTTCGGCGACCCAGGACGATGCGAAGTTCGCCGACCAGCAGGGGCGCCAGGCCTTGTTCGTGGCGTGCAGCGTCGGCATCGGCTTCTTCGTCGTGAAGGAGCACTACGCGCGCTGGATGCGCGCGGCGTGGCTGTTCTACGGCGTCGTGCTGCTGGCGCTGCTGGGGCTCCCGCTGTTCGCACCGGTCATCAACGGGGCGAGGCGCTGGTATGCGTTCCCCGGCTTCTCGGTCCAGCCGAGCGAGTTCGCCAAACTCGCCGTGGTGGTGGCCGTGGCGGCGCTGCTGCGTTTCAAGACACGGGCGCGCACGTTCGAAGGGCTGTTCGTGCCGATGCTGGTCGCCGGCGTGCCGGCGGCGCTGATCCTGCGGCAGCCCGATCTCAGCAGTGCGTTGGTGTTCGGTCCGGTCTTGCTGGCGATGTGCTTCGTGGCTGGCGCGCCGCTGCGCAGCATCCTGTGGGTGATCGGCTTGTCGGCAGTGGTCGGTGTCGTCGCATACTTCGGCGGTTTGCAGGACTACCAGCTGGCACGCATCTCGGCCTGGTGGGGGCACTGGGGCATCCCGGCGGGCCCGATCGTCGACGCAGACCTGCGCGAGATGCTGCGCACCGATGGGTACCAGCCGTGGCAAGCGCTGATCGCGATGGGGGCCGGGGGGTGGACCGGGTTCGGGATCGGAGCCGGCCCGCAGAACCGGTACGACTTCCTGCCGTACCGAAGCGAGGACTACGTGTTCGCCGTGGTCGGCGAGGAGACTGGCTGGCTCGGTTGCCTCCTCGTGCTCGGGATCTTCTTCACCGTCGTGCTCGGCATCTTCGGCATCGCGTTGCGCACGCGCGAGCGGTTCGGTCGGCTGGTCTGCGTCGGCATCGGCACGTGGTTGGCCACGCAGGCCCTGGCCCACGTCGCGGTGTGCGCCTGGTTGGTGCCGTCGACCGGGTTGCCGATGCCGGGGCTCAGTTACGGCGGCAGCGCGACGTTGGCGACGCTGCTCGGCATCGCCTTGTGCCTGAACATCGGCGCCAGGCCCGAGCCGGTGCTGTCCGGCGACGGCTTCCGGTGAGTGGCGGCTCCCGGGGATCGACCGGGTCGCCGCGGTTCAGCGATCGCGTTTGTTGCGCAGGTAGGCTTCCCAATAGCGACGGAACTTCTCCGGAACCTTCGGTGGTGAGCCGCGGTTCTTGACGAAGTTCACGTACTCCTGCAGATCGCCCCAGGAACCGTCGCTGGTGCCGCGCTGGCCGGGCCCCGTCTCGGATTCGGGCTGGCGGTTGCCGGTGGTGTTGCGGCCGGGATCGTTGCTGGCCTGTGGGCCGTCTGGGTTGCCCTGGCGCTGCTGGCTCGGCTGCTGGCCTTGCGGTTGCTGGCCTTGTTGCTGCTGGCCCTGTTGCTGCTGTTGGCCCTGCTGTTCTCGACCTTGTTGTTGGCCCTGCTGGTCCTGACCCTGCTGCTGGCCTTGCTGCGGTTGCTGCACGAAGTCGGGCGTGTTGTTCTCGCGTCGCTGTTGGCGACCCTGCTGCTGGCCTTGCTGTTGGCCCTGCTGTTGGTCCTGTTGCTGCTGTTGTTGCTGTTGCTGCTGGTCTTGGCTCTCGCCGCCACCACCGCCCTGGTTCTTCATCTGGTTGAGCTTGTCGATCAGCTCGTCGATGCCGGTGCCGACCGATTCGCTGGTCGAACGGGCCTGCTGCAGCTTCTCGGTGGGCGACCGCAGCGTCTGGTTCTTCTGGCTCGATTCCAGCAGCAGCTTGTCGATCTCGGCGAGTTGCTCGCCGATCCGCCGGGCCAGCTCCTGGATCTCCTGTTCGGGGCCTTGCGCCCGCAGCGGCAGCACGCCGCCGGTCAAGCAGAGCGCCGCGAGCAGGAGCCGCGGCAGGGACATGGATCTCTGGTTCATCGACCGCGGCCTCCTTGGCCTTCTTCGTCGCCTCCGGACTGCCCTTGTTGCATGGCTTGCTCGACGCCCGCCTTGATCTGCAGGAACAGCTTGGTGATCTCGGCGTGACGGTGCGCCAGTCGTTCGATCAGCGCGACCTCGGATTCGCTGATCAGCTCGTCGGCGCGCACCTCGATCAGGGTTCGCAAGTCGTCGGTGGCGCGTCGCGTGTCGTTGCCGAGTTGCTTGAGCATCTCGAGTTCGGCGATCAGCGAGACCAGCTGCTGGCGCTGCTGGTTGAAGCGGTTGCGACTCTGCTGCGACTGTTGTTGCTGTTGTTGCTGCTGACGGTCCTGGCGCTCCTGCTCGCGGCGTTTGCGCTCGCGCTCGAGGGCTTCCAGCAGTTGTGTGGTGCGCCGTTCGACGTCCTGCTGCAGCATCGTCGTGTAGGTGCCCGGGTCCGGGGTGCGCGCCGAGAGACGGTTGGCGACCTCCCGCAGGTCCTCGAGGTTGGCCGCCAACACGGCTTTGTAGACCAGGTTGCCTTCCTCGGTCAGGGCATTGACCAGGAACTCGATCTTGCCGGCCAGTTCGGTCTCCTCTTCGCCGAGCTGGTTGGCGCGCCGGCGCGCTGGCCGTGACAGGCCAGCGCCCTTGGCGGCTTCCTGCAGTTCGAGGGTGGCGGCACTGATCGGTCGCTGCTTGTCGAGGAACGCCGTCAGCTCCTCCTTCATCTTGAACAGCAGCTCTTCCTGGCGAAGGTCCTGGTAGCGGTCCTTCTCCTCCTCCAGCTGCCGCTGGGCCTCCTCCAGCTTCTCGCGGGCGCGTTCCTGTTGTTGCTGGGTGTCGGCTTCGTTGCCCTGCTCCATGGCCTGCTGCGCGCGTTGCGCGGCATCGGCGGCCTGCTCGACCGCGCGCTTGGCCTGCTGGTTCTCCGTTTCCTGCAACTCCTTGGCCAGTTTCAGGATGTCCTCGGCCAGTTGCTGCTGCCGCTGGGCCTGTTCGCGCAGCGCCTCGCGCTGCGCGTCGGTCTGGGGCCGGTTCTGCGCCATGCGCTCGCCGGCCTGTTGCAGTTGCTCGGCGGCCTGTTGCTGACGCGCCGCGGCACTGGCTTGCTGGCCGTTCTGCAGTTGTTGCTGGGCCTGTTGCATCGCCTGCTGGGCCTGCTGCATGGCCTGTTCTGCGGCTTGCCGTTGGCGGTCGGTCAGGTTGCCCTGCTGCTCGGCCTGCTGCATCTGCTGGGCCAGTTGCTGGGCTTGCTGCTGCAGTTGCGCCTGTCGCTCGGCGGCTTGCTGCATGGTCTGCTCGCGGCCGCTGTTGGATTGGGCGAGGGCCTGCTGCAGGGTCGCCCTGGCCGCCTCGAGTTGCTGGCGCGACGCTGCGGTGGCGTTGCGCGCTGCTTCGGGAGAACCGGGCCGCCCCGACTGCGGGTCTGGCTCGAGACCGGCCTCGGCCTGGCGTTGCGCGTTGGCGGCCTCGCGCAGCTGCTCGCTGGCGGTCTGCTCGGCCGCCTGGGCGCTCGGCGCATTGCGCAGTTCGTTGGCCGCGGCGGTCGCCTCGGCGGCCATGCGGGCCGCTTCCTGCTGCGGTTCGGGGTTGTCGCGGCGATCTTGGCTGCGCGCCCGTTCGAACGCCGCCAGCGCCTGCTCGGCCTTGGCGCGCGCTTCGTCGAGATTGCCGCGTTCCGCAGCGGCTTGGGCTTCGCTCAGCCGCTGGTCGCCTTCGCGCAACGCCGCGGCAGTCGATTGGGCAGGCGTGGGCGTTGCCGGTGCGCTCGCCGGGTCCTGCGGTCGCGGCGGTTCGCCACCCGCGCGCTGCTCCGGCGTCGGTTGGGCGGCCTGTGGTTGGCCAGCCTGAGGTTGGCCAGCCTGAGGTTGGCCAGCTGGGGACTGGCTGGGGCTGGGCTGCCCCGCCTGCGGCTGGCTCGACGAGTCCTGCCCGGCGGGTGGCTTGGTTTGCTGCGAATCGCTGCCCTGCGCACTGGGACTCGGCGCGCCGGCACTGCGCTCGAGGGCCTCGGCGAGGCGGCGGGCGGCATCCTGGACCCGCGCCACGTCCTGGGCATTGCGGTCGCGGGCCTGCGCCGCGCGCTGCTCGGCAACCTGTTGGCCGGAACGCGCCAACTCGGCCAATCGCTCGCGCCCGGCTTCGGGTGGGGTGCTGGGGGTCTGACCGAACTCGCGGCGCAGTTCGCTCCACTGCGGGTCCCCGGTCGGGCCCTCGGCGCCACCGGCGAGCTGCGGGGCGTCGTCGAGCAGGCGCTGGAAGCGCTCGCGGGCCGCCTGGAGTGCCTCGGGGTCGTTGCCGGCGGTGGCGCGTTCGAGGTCGGCCGCGGCGCGGCGCATGTCGCCCTGGCGAGCCTCCTCGCGCAGCTGCGCGTTCAGTTCGCGCGTGCGTTGCACGACCTCGCCGAGGTCGAACTGGCGCTGGCGAGCCTGGCTGTCGCGGCCGCTCTGCTGCGCTTGCAGGCCTTGTTCCAGGCGCTGCTGCTGGCGCAGCAGGCCTTCGATGCGCTGCAAGGCGTTCTCGAGGAACGGACGGCGCGAACCGGACTCCATCGCGTTCCGTTCGGCCTCGTTGCGCTGCTGGTCGGCGAGGTCCTGCAGTGCCTGCTGCAACTGCTGCTCGGCGGGCGAAGGCTCGCCCCGCAGAGCCGCATTGGTGGCGGCCTGCAGCTCGGCTTGACGTCGCTCCAGTTCGGCAGCCGTGGCGGCGCGTTCCGCGGCGCTTCGTCGAGGTTCTCGACCGAGTTGCGTTCGAGCAGGATGTTGAGCAGCTGTTCGAGTTCGTCGACGACCAATTGCTGTTTGCGCAGCGCTTCGCTCAGCGCGGTGGCGGCCAGGTCGTCGCGGATCGCCGCGACGTCGCGCAGCAGGTTCTTGCGGTCGAGGTGGGCGAGGCCTTGTTGCAGCAACGCGAGTTGCTCCTGCTTGCCCTCGCGCTGGTAGCGTTGCTGCAGACGCTCCATCAGGGCCCGCATGCGTTCGGCCTTGCGCAGGATCTCCTCCTGGTCGCGCCGCAACTTGTCGAGCCGTTCGGGCTCGACCTGGGCCAAGGCGCGCTCGGGCAGCATCGCGCCGAACAGACAGGTAGCCAGCAGCCAGGGCACGGTTCTCTGCGCGAACGTCATTTGCGTTGCACCTCGATGGTTCGGGCCTGCAGGTCGCGCTGGCGGTCGCGCAGCGCGCGCGTCTCCTGGATCAGGTCCTGGAAGTCGTTCCATTCCTCGAGCCGCAGCAGCAATTGCTGCAGCCGGTCTTCGATGCGCTGTTGGTTGGCCAGCGCCTGCTCGAGCAGGCGGCGGCGTTCACCGCCTGGCGCTTGCTCGACCTGGGCCAGCAGGCGCAACGCGCCCGGGGTCTCGTGGCTGGTCAGTTCGTCGGCCAGCGCGACCATCGCCAGGATTGGGTCGAGGGTCGTCTCCAGGGCACCGAGCGTGCCGGCCTGCCGCAGGCGCAGGAGCTCGCGGTAGTAGTCCGGATCGAACGCCAGAGGGGTGCGCAGGTCGCGCGCGAAGCGCTGGTGCACCTCGATGGCGCGCGGCGCATTGGGCGAGGGGTCCAGCCGGTTCCACAGGTGCAGGTCGAAGCTGCGCATCAGCCCCAGGTGCAGGCGATGGGCCGAAGCGCCGATCCGCGCCTGGCCGACTTCGATGCCGGTCAGGGCGGAGCTGGCGTTCGCAGCGGCGTCGACGAGCACCTCCTCGAGCTTGGCGCGGCGGTCGCGCTGCAGTGACAGGGCCTGTTCGGTTTCCTCGCGCATGGCCCGGAACGAGCGTGCCACTGCGGCGGCGAGCTGAGGAGCGTCGACGATCTGCACGATGCGGCGCGGCAGCTCGGTGCGGTTGGCGGCCGGCTGGCGGCCGTCGGCGAGCGCCAACAACAGCGCCAATCCGTCGTTGCCGGCGGCTGCGCCGCCGAGCAGCGAACCGACCTCGAGGTATTCGGTGCGCACCGCCTCGCGTCGGGACGCGCCGTCAGCCTCGCTGGCACCGGCCGGCGGGACGAACTCGGCGGTGTGCACCGGCTGGCCGTTGCGCTCGATCTGCAGTTGCACGTTGGCCAGCCCGAAGTCGTCGCGGGCCTCGTAGCGCACGCACAGCAACGCGGTCGGCAGCAGCAGCAGGTTCTCGTCGTCTGGCAGCAACCAGCGGCCGACTGGCGCATAGTCGGTGAGCGCCGCGACCGGGTAGTTGCCGGGATTCGGGTTGGCCAGGCCATTCTCCGCCAGCAAGCGCACTTCGTAGCGGTCGGATTTCTCGACCCGGAAGCGGCCGACGTAGACGGTGGCCGCAGCGCTGTCGTCTTGCAGGACGGTCGCGGTCAGCGGCACTTGCTGGCCACTCTCCAGGAACTGCAGCGTCGCCGAACGCACGGCGGCCGTGGTGGCGACGGTCAGTTCGACCTCGCTGCCGACCAGGGCTTCGATCGCGCCCGATGGCTGCTCGACAGCATCCTGACCGACGTAGGCCGGCGGCTGGATGCGGGCGCGGATGCCGGCGACCTGTGGGGGACGCAACGTGCGGACGACGACGCGGCGATCGCCGCGTTCGTCGTCACCACCGCGGGCGCGGAACTCGAAGGTGCCGGCGACGCGGCGGAACACGTGGCGGAAACGATCGCCCGGCCGGGGGGTGGTCGGGATCGCCCTGGCCACGACGTCGTCGTCGGCCGCCTCGCTGCCGTCGCAGCGCGGCAGCACGTCGAGGAAGACCTCGGCGGGCACCACGCCCTTGGCGAGCACCGAGACGTGCAGGTCGGCGCCGGCCGACAGCAGCAGCACCGTCTCGTCGGCGCGATCCTCGCGTTGCAACTCGGGTCCCGCGGGCGGCAGTTCGATCTCCAGGTAGGTCGAGCGTGGGTACTCGGCGGCGACGCCGAGGTGGCGCAGCACGAACGCGTGCGCCGTCGCCGGCGCGCTCCAAGCCCCCAAGGTCAACAAGGCCACGAGCCCGGCGGCGCCGAGCGCCAGACGGCGAGTGCGGGTGGGGTCGAACAAGGCCTCGAGTCGCAGCGAACCGATCGCCCGTTGCGCGTCGCTCAGCAGCTCGCCGACCATCGCCTTCGACTGACCGCGCAAGGCGGGGCCGTCGAGTTCGCAGAGCTGGAGTGCCGAAACCAGCCGCTGGTGCAGTTCGGGGAACGAACGTTCGAGGACCTGGGCGACGTCGAGGTTGCCGAACGGCCGCTGCAGCGGATAGCGAACGAACCGCCAACCGCCGGCGACCAACAGCGCGCCGACCGCCGTCGTGTGGAGCAGCCGGATCGGCAGGGGCAGCCGCAGGGTGTGGTCGAGGGCGAAGAACAGGGCCAGCGCCGCGCTGGCGACCAGCACCACCAGGGCCAGTCCATGCCACGCGAACCGCCGCCGCAACCTGGTCCCCTGGGCGTGCAACAGCCTCTCCAGGCGCGCTCGCAGGTCGCCTGGTGCGGTGGCGCCGGCAGGGTGGCGGTCGGCGGGGGGTGGTACGGGTACGGGCGGCGTCACAGGGGGCGGTTGGGCGAGTTGGGCGCGCACGGCGCTGGAGGAATCAGCGCTGGAAGATCGGCAGGTACTGCTTGGGCATCTGCAGGATCAGCGTCGCGACGGCCGTCGAGAACGCATCGCCGGGCCCGACGCGGCACGGCCAGCTGCCGTTGGCGCGCTGCCGTTCGAGCAAGCGGGCCTTCAACTTGCGGAAGTACGCCGTCCACTTCGGGTCGCCGGTGATGTAGTAGGCCTGCACCGCGTAGTAGTGGCCGTAGTAGAAGAAGTAATGGTCCTGCCAGTCGCGGCTGAAGGCGTCGACCTGGCGGTCCATGTAGTCGAGCGCCTCGCGGATGATCGGGCTGTCGTACTCGCCGGCGGCGTACAGCGTCGTCACGCCGGCCGCGGTCAGCGGGAACGTCGCGCGGGTGTGCTCGCGATTCTGGTAGCGGAAGGTGCCGCCGTCGTCGCCGTGGCCGGTGTGGCCGCGGTACATGTAGCGGCGGTCGTTGCCACGGACCGCGCTGCGGTACACGTAGTTCTGGGCGTTGCGGATCACGTGGACCGGCACGTGGATGCCGACGTTGCGAGCCGAGCGCAGTGCCAGCACCTGGCAGACGGTGATCGACATGTCCGACTCACGCGCGAACGGCCGGTACCGCCAGCCGCCTTCGGCGTTCTGCGAGTCGACGATCAGGTCGACGGCGCGCTGCAGCGCCACCTTGACGTCCTGCCGTTCGACCATGCCATAGACCTCGGCCAGGAACAGCGTCGCGAACGCATGGCTGTACATGCGCGTGCCGTGGGCGGTGATCTGGCCGTCGTCCTTGGTCGACGCCAGGATGAACTGGATGCCGCGCTCGAGCACGTGGCCGTACTTGCCGCGGTCGGGCACGTGTCCGCCGGCCAAGAAGCTCATCAGGGCCAGCGCGGTGACGCCGACGTGCGGCTGCGGCCGTTCGTCCATCGCCTCGTAGTCGGTGTTGAGCTTGTAGCCGACGATCTCGGCCCAGTAGCCGTCCTCGTGCTGCTGGGCAGCCAGCCATTCGAGTCCGCGGGCGGCGGCCGCCCGCAGTGGTTCGTCGATCAGCAGCTCGTTGCTCGCGCCGCGGCGCAGCGTCTCTTGGGCCGAGGTGCTGGCCAGCAGCAGGAGGCTGGCGCAGAGTCCGGCGAACAGGCCTGTCAGCGAACGTCTCATCGTATCGGCCTCATCGGTTGTCGTCGGCCGGGCCCAACACCAACAGGCTGTCGGAACCGGAGATCACAGTGTAGGTCCCATGCTGGGCCACCCCAAAGGTAGCGCCGATCTGCAGATGCTGGGACTTGCGACCGGCCGACAGGGCGCCGGAACGGTCGTTCAGACGGAGGGAATGCAGCCGGAACGGGCCGCGCTGCTCGGGACGCACGCCGAACGTAACGAAGTCGTCTCCGAAGAGCGGGGCGCGCTCCATCGCCACGTCGTCGGTACCGACCGGCAGCTGAAAGCCACCCGCTTCGCCAAGCACCGACAGGCACCACAGCCGGCGTTCCTCGCCGCGGCGGCCGGCGCGGTCGCCGATGCAGAGCCGCTCGGGGAGTTGCACGTCGAGCCAACTGCGCTGCCAGTTCAGCACGGCGGCGTCGAGGCCGAGTTCGTGCCGTTGCAAGGCGTCGCCAGAGCCGGCTGCCAGCACGACCAGCTCGCCAGGCTGCTCGTCACTGCTGGTGACGACGACGACCCGGCCGGTGCCGGCGGCGACCATCTCCAGCCGGCGGCCTGGCTGGCCGGTCCAGGTCCACGCCACGCCTCCCACGTTGCGCAGGGCCACGACCCGGGCCGCCGTGCTGCTCGCGGTGCTGTCCAGGGGCACGTACACGTGCTCCGCGTCGGCCTGCAGCCCCTGCACGAACATGCGCGTCAGCAGGCTGTCGAGGCTCTGGTCCGTACGCAGGCCGAGCACCTGCCGCGGCAGGGGCAGGGTGGCCAGGGTGCGGCCGTCGATCGGGTCGAGGCGCTCGATCCGGGCCTCCTCGCCGGCGAACGTGATCGCCAGCAGGTGGCCGGCCGCGGCCTTCGGGACGGGCCTGGCGCGCTCGTTGGGCAGGCTGCGCACGAACAACACGGCGCCCGTGGTCGGTGCGACGCCGAGCAGCTCCGCGCCGCCGTCCCGGTCGGTGGCCTGGCCAGCGAGGTGCAGGACGCCGTCCTGCACGCCGAGGCTGTCGTACAGACGCCCCTGCGGATTGGCGAGTTCCCACCGGATCGCACCGCTGCGCATCTCGACGGCGACGACCCGTTCGAGGTCGGGCACGATCAGGAGGTCGCCGCACAGCACGACATGCTCCAGGAACTGCACCGGCAGACGGAACAGCACCGGCTTGGTGCGGTCGCGGGAGCCCAGGTCGAACGCCAGCAGTTCGCCGCTGCCGATCGCGTACAGCGGGACCTCGGCTGGCGTCGCGAAGCCGGCCCCGACCGTGATCGGCAGCAGGCGCAGCGCCTCGCGGGTCGTGCGCGGCCGGATCCGGGCGACTTCGCGCTCCGGCAGGCCCAGGCGCGCATGGTGGGGGACGACCTGCAGCTCGCCCAGCCGTCGCGCCGCGACCGCGCCGAACATGGCGCCGGCGTCGGCAGGCCAGTCCGACGGTGTGTCGGTCGCACCTTGCAGGCGGCGCAGCATCGCGGCGGCGAGCGCACGGTTGCCACGCGCCTCGGCGGCGACGGCGACGCGGCGCAGCAGGGCGGGCGTGGCCGAGCCGCTGCGCAGTTCCTGGGCCAACACGCCGACCGCCATCGCCAGATCGCCGGCCGCGACGGCGCGGTCGAGCAGGCGACTGCGAGCGGCTGCGGCGGCCTGGCTGTTCGGGAATCGCTGGCTGACCTGGCGGAGTGCCGCCTGGTCGTCGCCGGCGGCGTCCAGGGCGGCAGTCGCCCGCGCGGCGATCGGGGCGTACACCGCGGCGCCGTGGCGTTCGATCCAGCTGGCGATCTGCCGCTGGGCGAGCGCCGCCGCCACCTGACCGTCGAACTGCAGCTCCCCGAAGCGCTCGAGCAGTTCCTGCCACTGGGCGACTGCCTGCCTGGCGTCGGTCGCCGCCAGCGCCCGGCGCCACGCGACGAACCCGGCGACCGGCACGGCTGCATCGTTGCCGAAGCGGATCGCGCCGTCGGGAGCGACCTGCAGCAGGCGGTCGAGTTCGGTCCGTTCGGCCGCCGGGTCGGCAGCCACGGCGCGCAGGATCCGCGCCTGGACGTCGAGCCAGGTGGGTTCGTCGGGCGCGGCGTCGCGCGCCGCCGCGAGCAAGGCCAGGGCATCGCGGCTGTTGGCCAGCACCGCAGCGTCGGCCCGTGCCAGCGACTGGGAGAACAGTTCCCGCTGCAGGGCCTGTCGCACCGGGTGGCTGACCGGCAGACCGCGCTGCTGCGCGGCGGCGAGGCCGCGGCGGTACAAGGCCTGGACCTCGCCGACGGCGGCGGCGCTCGCGCCGCGCGGCAGCAACGCGCTGCGCAGGCTGGCCAGACGCAGGATCGCCGCCGGGTCGTCGGGCGTCGCCGCCAGGCGTTGTTCGACCCGGCTCTGCAGTGCTCCGGCATCGTAGAAGACGTCGAAGCTGCGTTGCCGCAGCGACACGACTGCGCCGTCGACGAACACCAGGTTGCCCGGTTGGAAGCGTTAGCCCTCGAGCGGCAGCGCGGTGCGGGTCCCGGTGCGGTCGAAACCGACGATGCCGCTCGGGCGCGCGAACCAGACGTGCTCCTGGGTGACGGCGGCGCGCGGGGTGATGCGGTTCTCGCCGCGCTCGCGCAGCGCCGCGGCGGCCACCAGGCTGCGCCGCTGGGCCTCGCCGCCAGAGGCGGCATCCGGGCGGGCGCGCACCAGGAGGCAGCCGTAGCCGTGCAGGACGAACTCGTCGCCGAGCGCACCCGCCAACCAG
>DAIMFJ010000039.1:19078-23443 GCA_036724695.1 Planctomycetota bacterium | reverse complement strand
CGCTCCTCGGCAGGTTGGCCGCCCTTCGCCGAGGCGAGGGGCTGTCCAGATGCTGAAGTGATCTTGAGTCGTGATCCGCAGTTTGTCAAGTGGCGGGGATGCGATTCAGCCAGTGACCTGTGCTTCCCGCTGGAGCCGCCAGTACGAGTTCGCGGTCAGGGTGTTGGGCATTCGTTCGCGGGCAGAAATCGGTTCCTCGTGGTTGCGACCCGCAGCGTGACGGCGGTGGGGGCTGTGGTCGAACCTGCGACTCCACGACTGTGTCGCCGCCGGTTGGACCGCCCCTGACTGACCCTGCAAGGCGCCAGGAAGTCCAATGCCACATGGGCAGTGTCGGCTTCGGAACGACTGACGTCACGTCGTCGCAAGTCGTTCCGTTCTTCGCGTGGCGCGCCCCCCGCGTCTGCCTGCGTACGCTCGGGATCGGACCCCCTCGAGCGCTTCAGTCGTGGTCGACGAGCTCCGCCTTCACCATTTCGACGAACTGCTCCGCCTCTGCGCTCGGCACGAACGTGGCGCCCTCGAACCTGGCCAGGATGTCGCCGAACAGCTGCTCGTGCTCCAGGGCCTTGCGTGTCGTGGCGGTGGACACCACGAACAGTCTGCCTTCGCCCTCCTCCAGGTGCTTCACAAGCTCACCCTCCTTGCTCAGGCCGAGGGCGCTGCGCCGCAGCTCCTTCTGGTCCCGCAGTTCGGGCATCTCCTGGACGAGGTTCAGTTTGCCGTTCCGGTAGGCATAGTCGGACCGGATTTGGATCCCGAGGCTCTGGACGTGGAACTCATGGTCGATCCAGGCACGATCCGGCATCCGTCGCGCCAGATCCTGGAACGTGCGTCGCAGCAGCGGCATCTCCACCCGCGCTGCCGGGGTGGCCGCAGCGACCTGGCGGACCGGCTCGACGAGTTCGGCGAACATGCGATCCAGATCCCGTTGCAGTGCTTCGATGTGCATCGGACGCGGCGAGGTCAGCAGGATCTGGTTGCCCCGCGTGCGCACGAAGCGCTCGAAGTCCGCTGTGCTCCCGAAGCGTTCGTGCTGCAAGCGGTATTCGATCGCCTGGACATCCCGGACGAGGTCCACTTCCGTCCCTTGGCGGCCAAGCCACCGCGCCGCGTACTTCACGTCGGCCAGCACGCGGACTGCCGTCCGGGCTGGGTCGACCTGGAACAGCACCAGCCCGACGTTCGCGGCTTCGGCGCGCGAGAAGTCGGGGCAGTACTGGATCAGCGAGTAGTAACCCTTGGTCATGGTCGCCTCGGTAGGAGGGGAGAGCACGATACGCTCTGGTCGGCTGCCGGGGGGAGAACCCTCTGCAGGTTGCTGCGGAAGTTGTCGACCAGGTATGCGGCCCGGGCGGAGAGGAACTCCCGAACTCCACCTCGGGTTCTTGCATCAACCTGCCATTCGCTGGGGATCCTGGCCATGACCTCCACAAGATGTTGCGCCAGTTCGCTTGCTTGACGCAGGCGATCGAGGAACGGGGCGGCCCGCTGGACCGTCACGTACGGTTCGAACTCCGGGTACAGCCCGTAGATGCCGTCGTCGCGGACCAGGCCGTCGCCGTAGCTCGGACGAAGGCCGCCGGCTCTGCAGTGCAGGCAAACGCTGAAGTCCATCGCGAGCACGCGGTCCTTCCTGGCTCCAGGCGGCCGGTGGAGCATGACGTTGTCGAGGTTTCGGTGCTGCCAGGTCGAGATGCTGGCGTCCGGTGGGCGACGCGGGTGACGGTCCGGATTCCCGATCCAGGTGTCGACTACCACGAGGCCGGTGAGCGTGTCGATGTTCTTCAGCCTGGCGAGGATCTGCGGATCGCCACTCCAAGTCCGGGCTGTCTCGAGGGCCTTGGTGATGAAGGCAGGACCGGCCGACGCCCGGCGACGAGCGTGGAGTGGCTTCTGCTCATCGTCGTCCAGGCACACCTCGTCGTCCGCGTCGATCGTCACCAGCCCGTAGTCCAAGCCCGGTAGACCCAGCCAATCGGCCAACGAGGAGCCGATCAGTTCGCAGGCCAAGGCATGCTCCCCTTGCGCGTTGCCGAGTGCCTTCAAGTAGCCCCTGCCGGCATCGGTCAAGACGACCGCGGTGTTCATGCTGGTGCCCAGGGCTCGCTCGTGGCGCAGGACTCGGGTCGGTCTCCAGGTGTTCCAGGCCATGGCGCGAGTCAGGGAATGTCTCTCCAAAGCACTATCACAGTGACCTTGCCTCGAAGGTAGGCGATACGCGTGTTCCGGCAGCAGGGTGCGGATCTGCCGGCGCCTCAGCCGGAACTGGCAGATTCTGCCAGAGTTGGCCATTTATGCTAGACTCGAAGTATGGCCACCAACTTGACCAGCATGAACATCTCGTTGCCCGAGCCGCTGCGCGAGTTCGTCGACGAGCAAGTCGCACAGGGCGGCTTCGGTTCGGCCAGCGAGTACGTGCGGCAGTTGATCCGCCACGCCAAGGAGAGCGCCGAGGCCGAGAGCAACCTGCTGCGCGCCCTGGAGCGCGGCGGTCGGATCGTACTCAACGACGAGTACTGGCAGAAGAAGGACAGCCGCATCGCGGATTTGATCCGGAAGAAGGCCCGCAGTTGCGAGTGACCAGGCGCTTCTGGATCCTCGACGCGAGCCGCTTTGCAGCGTATGCGTCGTTGGAGCCGCTCGACCCGGAGGGGCGGTCGCGCAAATGCGCGGTCAGCAAAGAGTTAAGTGGTGGGCCGTGCAGGATTCGAACCTGCGACTTCGACCTTGTGACACGCCTTGGAAGGGCGCGGTCGAACCACGCAAGATGTGATGGAGATGAGTGTAGCGACCGAGCACCAGCAGATCAACACTGGACGATGCGCGCCTGTAAGTGCCGTTCGCGCGCGGTCAAGCTCCCCTAAAAGTGTCAGCCTCTACACACCTTGTCGAGACGCACGGCCAGGAGGAGTTCCGCAGTGCGCCGCTGCTCACCTTCATGGCCTCGGCGCCTGCGGCGCTTTCTTCAGGCACTCCGCGATTCTCCGCAGCCGAGTGCCCACGCAAGGCAGGCGGGCCCTCGTCGCGCGGCCCCCCGCACTACACCGCCAGACGTTCGATGCCGTTCCCGACCGCGTCGTGGTTGGGGCGCTCACGAACGAGGGCCACGCGTTCCTGGAGACGGGTGCGAAGGAGCCCCGCGCGGCCGCTTCCGGAGACCGACCGTCATGCGTTGCACGAGCACGAAGAAGGCCGGCACGAAGAACACGCCGACGAATGTCGCGGCCAGCATGCCGCCGATCACACCGGTGCCGATACTGTGGCGTGCCGCCGCGCCTGCGCCGGTGCTGATAGCCAGGGGGAGAACGCCGAGGACAAACGCCATCGAGGTCATGACGATTGGCCGAAACCGCAAGCGCGCCGCCTCCAGCGCCGCCTCCATAGGTTGCCTCCCATTGCGGACCTCGCTCACGCAGAACTCGACGATCAGGATCGCGTTCTTGGCCGCGAGCCCGACCAGCGTCAGAAGCCCGATCTGGAAGTAGACGTCCTCCGAGAGGCCTCGAAGCGAAACTGCCACATAGGCCCCCAGCACCGCGATGGGGACGCTCAGGAGCACGACGATCGGGAGCGACCAGCGCTCGTACTGCGCGGCGAGCACCAGGAAGATGACGACAAGACCGAAGGCGAGCACGATGGGCGCTTGGTTGCCGGCCTTGATTGCCTGGTAGGTCTCGCCGCTCCACTCGAACGCGTACCCGCTGGGCAGGGTACGCTCGGCGAGCGCGGCCACACGCTCGATCGCCTCGCCGCCGCTGACGCCTGGTAGCGGCGCACCATTGATCTGCACCGAGGGGAAGCCATTGAAGCGGGTGATGATGTTGGGGCCCGCCCGGAAGCTCGCGTCAACGACGCCCGAGAGCGGCACCATTAAGCCCTCGGCGTTACGCACAAACACCCGGTTGAGGTCGGCGGGATCGTCGCGGAAGCCGGGCTCAGCCTGCACCAGGACCCGCCATACGCGCCCGAACTTCGAGAAGTCGTTGACGTAAAACGCACCAAAGTAGGCCTGCAGGGTTTCGAACACCTCGGCGATCGACACGCCCATCATCTTGGTCTTCGCGCGGCTGAGCTCCGCATAGAGTTGCGGGACCGTGACGCGCACGTTGCTGCGGAT
Organism: Planctomycetota bacterium; assembly: GCA_036724695.1. Taxonomy (GTDB): domain Bacteria; phylum Planctomycetota; class UBA1135; order UBA1135; family UBA2386; genus JACKIC01. The sequence continues at coordinate 19,323 of DAIMFJ010000039.1, read as the reverse complement.
TCCGACCAACGAGGGATCCTGACTCATAGCACCCACGAGCGCCCCGCTGGCCTGGGTCAGTTCGCCGATCGTGCCACCCTGCCGCTGCTCGACCTGCATCTCGAATCCGGCGGTGACGCCGAGGCCCTGGATGGCGGGAGGGTTGAACGCAAGCACCAGCCCCTCGCCCGAGCGGCTGAACCGCATGAGCACGTCCCGCGCGACGGACTGAGCACTCAGGGCGGGGTCGCGGCGCTGTTGGAAGG
>DAIMFJ010000039.1:0-19068 GCA_036724695.1 Planctomycetota bacterium | reverse complement strand
ACCCAGCATGGTGACTTGTTCGTCGGACGGATGGGCGATGAGGAACCGCTCGGCCTGTCGCGATAGCGCGTCTGTGCGGTCGAGCTACGCCCCGTCGGGCAGCATGACGGCGGAAAGAAGGTACCCTTGATCCTCATCGGGCAGGAAGCCGCCGGGGACGCGCTCCTGGAGCCGCCAGACCGAGAATGCGAGTATGCCGAAGATGGCGAGCATCACGACGACGTGCCGGCCGGCCAGAGCGGCCCCCCGTACATACCAGGAGGTCGCGCCCGCGAACATGGAGTTGAACCAACGGAAGAGGACGAACTTCTTGCGGCCGTGGTGCGGCTTGAGCAGCAAGGCACACAGAGCCGGGGAGAGCGTCAGCGCCACCAGGCCGCTGATCGCGACCGAGGATGCGATCGTCACCGCGAACTGCTTGTAGAGCTGCCCGGTCAGGCCTCCCAGGAACGCCACGGGCACGAACACCGCCGACAGCACAAGCACGATGGCAATCAAGGCACCGCTGATCTGGTTCATAGCCTTGATCGTCGCGTCGCGGGCGTTGAGCCTTTCCTCATCCATGATCCGCTCGACGTTCTCGACGACGACGATCGCGTCATCCACAACGATGCCGATGGCAAGCACCAGGCCGAAGAGGGTCAGCGTATTGATCGTGAACCCCAGCAGTAGCATCCCGCCGAACGTGCCGACGATCGCGACCGGCACCGCGAGCAGCGGGATCAGCGTAGCCCGCCAGCTCTGCAGGAAGAGGAATACCACGAGCAGGACCAGCAGGACGGCCTCCAACAGCGTTTGGACCACCTCTTCGACCGAGGCGCTGATGAAGGTCGTGGTGTCGAACGGGATCGTGTAGCGCACGCCCTGGGGAAAGCTCGCCGCCGCCTCGTCCAGCACTCGCCGGACATTGTCCATGGTCTGCAGGGCGTTGGCACCCGTCTGCAAGTAGACCAGCATCAACGTCGTGGAGCGGCCGTTCGCGCGGCCGAAGAGCTCGTAGCTTCGGCTGCCGAGCTCGACGCGAGAAACGTCCTCGAGCGTGACAATCCGTCCGTCCTCCTCGGCCCGGATGATGATGTTCTCGTACTCCGAGACTTCGCTGAGCTGGCCGCGCGTGAGGATGGGGACTGTCAGTTCGACCGGTCCGTCGGTGGGGCGCTGGGCGATCGTGCCCACAGGGAAGTTGGCGTTCTGCTCGCGTAGCGCCGCGACCACGTCGCTGACGCTCAGGTTCTTGGCCGCGAGTTTGTCGGGATCGAGCCAGATCCGCATCGAATACTCTTTGCTCCCAAAGACCGCCGCGTCACCGACGCCCTCGGCGCGGCGGATCGAATCGAGGAGATTGATCGTGGCGTAGTTGCTCAGGTAGATGTCGTCATAGGTGGACCCTTCCTCCGCCTGAAGCGTCGCAACCGCCAGGATGTTGGTCGAGGTTTTGCGCACGGTGATTCCGTTGCGGACCACCTCCGCGGGCAGCTGCGGCTCCGCAACGCTCAGCCGGTTCTGGACCTCGACAGCGGCGAGGTCCTGGTCCGTCCCGATCTCGAAGGTGGCGGTAATCGTTACGGACCCGTTGTTGGCGCTGGTGGAACCGAAATAGATCAGGTTCTCGATGCCTGAAAGCTGCTGCTCGATCGGCGCCGCCACGGCCGTCGCCGCCGTGGCCGCATCCGCGCCCGGGTACGTCGCACTGATCTGGATCGTCGGCGGCGTGATCTCCGGATAGCGCGCGATCGGGAGTATGACCATCGCCACGCTGCCCGCGATGAGGATGAGCAGCGACAGCACGGTTGCGAAGATCGGGCGATCAATGAAGAATCGGGAGAACATCGCGGCTCCTAATGCGCGGCTTCCACCGGCGTGCCCGGCCGGATCTGAACGAGATGATCGGTGACAACCCGGTCCCCGCTTCGGAGGCCGGACTCAATGATCCACTCGCCGTTCGACCATCCGCCCGTCGTCACAGGCCGGAGCTGGGCGACCCCTCCGTCCACCACGTACACCGCCGCCCCGGTGGGCATCTGTAGCACCGCCGACTGCGGCACGGCGATCGCGCCCAGCCGTGACGCCCCACCGATCCGCACCTGCACGAACTGGCCGGGGAGCAGGGCGCGGTCCGGATTCGGCACGCTGGACCGGATGACCGCGGTGCCCGTCGACGGGTCGACGGCCACGTCAACGAAGTCGATGCGGCCCAGGTGCGGGAACGCCCGCCCGTCGGGCAGCACCACGGTCACGGTGAGGTCTTCGACGCCAACGTTTCGGACAATCCCCTGTTCGGTCATCCGCTGCCAGCGCAGGAGGTCGCGCTCGCTCACGCTGAACCGCACGTAGAGAGGGTCAACCTTGCGCACGGTCGCAAGCAGCGGCTCGGCCTCCGGCGCTGGTCCGACAAAGCTGCCAGCATCCTGTTGACGCACGCCGATGACACCCGCGATCGGAGACGCGATCGTCGTGTAACCGAGGTCAAGCTTCGCTTGCTCGATCAGCGCCCGCTGGGTCGCAACTTGGGCCGCTGCGACCCCGAGTGACTCTTGCGCCTGCTCGAGCTCATTGGCTGCGGCCTGCTGCTGCGCGGCCAGCTCCTCGAACCGGCGGACCTGCCGCTCGGCACGGGTTAGCACGGCTTGCGCTGACTGGAGGCCAGCCTCGGCCCCCCGCAGTGCGATCTCGAACGGCTCGCGATCGATCCGGAAGAGCACCTGCCCCTCCGTGACGACCTGGCCCTCTTCGAAACCTCGCTCGATCAGCACCCCACTTACCCGGGCACGGATCGGCACGGTCTGCGACGCTTCCGTCCGACCCAGGAACTCTGCTGTGATCGGCACCTCCTTCGGCTCGACCGTGAGGATGTTCACGGCGAGGGGGCCCGACGGCGGTGGCGCGGCGCGCGGCGCCGGCCCGTGTTGGCCGCGCGTCAGGTAGAAGGCAGCGAACCCGAGGATGCCGAGGAGCGCCAACACGACGAGCCCGCGCCAGAGGACGTGCCGCAGCAAGAGGGTCTCTTTCGCCTCGGCTTCGTCGGCCGGTGGTCGGGGGTCTTCAGGACGTTGGGTCTCATCCGCCATTGTCACTTCTCCGGATTGCATCAGGGTTCGGCTCACCGGGCACGCCCCACGTGGAGGTCGCCGCTCATCGGCGCATCGTTGGGATCGGCGAACTGGCCATTCATAGGAACGGGCGGCACCTCGACGTCTCGGAGGGGGGGGCCACCCAGCGCCAGGTACAGGTTCAGGCGCTGGCGCAACTGCTCGAACCGCACACCAAGGAGGAGCGACCGGGTGTCGTAGTCCTGGCGGCGGATCTGCTGGAGGTCGAGAATGGTCAAGAGGCCCTGCTCGTAGCGGCTGATGGCCGCCTCGCTCGCTTCCTGGAGCCGCGAGCTCGCATCCGCGAGGCTCCTCTCACGCTCGTAAAGGAAGCGGGCGTTGGAGAGGGCCGACTCGACCTCGCGGAACGCGCGGAGCGCGATGGAGGCGAACTGGCCGAGCGCCTGACGCTGGCGTGCGTTGGCCGCCGCTTCTTGGGCCTGTAGTCGCCCCCCTTGGAAGAGCGGCGCGAGGATTTCGGCTGCGACCGAGGTGATGAAGTCCGAGGGATCGATCAGCGTCCTGGCGTCCGCCGTGAGGACAAGCCGCGGAAGCCGAGCTGCGCGCGCCGAACGGACGTCGAAATGCGCCGCGTCGACCAGCCGCTCGACGCTTCGCACGTCCGGTCGGTGTTCAAGCAATTCGGCGGGAACGCTCACGGCGACCGGAGCGGAGGAGAGCCGCGGCAGAGCCTCGGCGGCGTCGAGTTCGGCCGAAGGGTACCGGCCCAACAGGAGCTCTAGCGCCCGGCGGGCCTCTCGCAAGGCGGACAGGTCGTTCTGGACGGCGGCCTCCGCGAGGCGAACGCTGGACTCCGCCAGGTTCAGGTCAAGGCTGGTCAGCAGCCCGGCTTCGACGCGCTGCCGGGTCGTCACGGCCGTAAACCGCTCGGCTTCCAGCAGCAGATTGTCGATCGCGAGCTGCTGCTTGGCGGTCACCACGGCGAAATATGCCTGCGCGACCGCGGCTGCGAGGGAATGCCGCGCCTGAATGAAGTCGAGCCCCGCGGACTCGGCTAGTCGAGCCGCCGCCGATCTGTCCGCCCTGAGCCGGCCCCAAAGGTCTGCCTCCCACGAAACCTGAAGGGCGGCGAAGTAATCGCCCTCGTCCCTCGAGCCGTCAAAGTCCGTATGCCGCGCTTCGCCGGCGCCCGCAGCCTGGGGGTAGAGGAACGAGGCGGCGATGCGCAGCCTGGCCGCCGCCTCCTCGAACCTCGACGCCGTCACGTAGAGGTCCGGATTCCGGTCCCACGCCTCGCGAACGAGGGCTTCGAGCGTCGTGTCCCCGAGCTCGAAGAGCCACCCCGCGCCGACCTGCATCGGCGTCGCACTCGCGGAGAGCTCCGAGAACAGGCCCGGGGTGCCGACGTGGCTCGCGGCGAGGGCATCGGGGGGTGCCGGCACGGAGAGGCAACCGGCCAGAAGCGCGGTGAGAGGCGCCATCGCCACCAGAAAGGTTCGTGACGCAGGCATACGGGTCATGCGTTCTCCCCCGATGCCTTGTCTGCAGCGCCCCGGGGGGCATCGAGCCCCGAGCGGACTTTCTCAAGCAGCCGCGTCAGCGTCTTTCGCTCGGCCGGTGTGACGCCGCGCATCAGCTCCGAGAGCCGGCGCAGGTGCTCAGGAAGGATCTCATCGAGCAAGCGTCTCCCGGCGGGAGTCAAATCGATGAGCGACACGCGGCGGTCGCCGCTGCTCGGGAAGCGACGCACCAACTTGTCACGCTTCAATCCGTCCACGAGCCCCGTGACAGTTCCTTTGGTCACCATGGCGGCCTCCGCGAGCTGCGAATGCGTTGCGGCATCACCGAGGTAAAGGATGTAACTCAGCACCCGCAACCGCCCTTCACTGATCCCGAACCTGTCCAGGCTCAGCTGGAGTTGTGCCGACAATTCTGCCGCCACGGCCCGGAGCAACGCCGCGGCTGTGACATCATCAGGGTCCAAGCCCGGAACGCGCTCGGCGAGTTCCCGCAGGCGCTGATAGTCGGGGATGTACGGGGGAAGGTGGCTCACGCTGGCGCGCTCCCTATTGGTTTTGGACCGAATGGTATGGCGGGCAACTACTGATGTCAACTGCTTGCAGGTCGGGATGAACCTGCGGCGGACGCTGATCGCGAGGCACGCGGGCCGACGATGTCCCGGGTGCCGCTCCTGAAGGATCTGGAGGTCTACCTACGCCGTAAGTGTCTTTTAGCAACCAACATGCGGCACGACGTACTCTTCGGCAGGCCGTTCGAGGAGCCGCCCTGCCCCCGCAGCCCCGTCGCCCTCGGCGTCGGTCGCACCCCCGGGTTTGGAGCGAAGCGAGAAGGACCGGCGCCGAAGGAAGGGACGGGGCGTAGGGGCTGCGTAGGGGCCCCCTCCCCGGGATCCCTTGAGTCCGAGGACGAGCGAGAAGGGGCGATGCTGTCGACCTCGCGACGAAGCGCCCCCGGCCCCGGAGTTCCGGCGCGATTCACACTGGTTCAAGGTCTAGCGTCATCCACGGATGCTCAAGTCGACTCGGCCATCTTGCGTTGAGTCGAAACAATCTCCTCTCCCACGGTGTTGCCGGCATGACGTCATGACCACCCCTGCTGCGCGGCGGACTCCGTCGTCCCTCGAGGCACTGAAGCGAGCCCTGGCCGCTCACCCGCTCTACGCAACCGTCGACTCGCTGCCTCGGCTGCGGGTCTTCGTCGAGCACCACGTTGCATGCGTGTGGGACTTCATGTCCCTGCTGAAGACTCTGCAGCGCGACCTCGCGGGCGCCAACGTTCCGTGGCAACCGCCGGCCGACCCGGAGGCTGCTCGACTGATCAACGAAATCGTGCTCGACGAGGAGTCCGATGTTCTCCCGTACCGCCAGGGCCACGCGAGTCACTTCGTCTGGTATACGGAGGCGATGGATGAGCTCGGTGCCCGAGTGGGACCCGTGCGAGTGTTCCTTGCTCAGATGGCGAGTGGACAGTCCCCGCTAACAGCGATGCGCGCCGCGGGCATGCCGGAAGCCGCACGGGGATTCGTGGCGACAACGCTGTCGTTTCTCGATCAGCCGCTGCCAGTACGCGCCGCGGTGTTCCTTCACGGGCGCGAGGAGGTGATCCCGGGCATGTTCCTGCCGCTCGTCCACACACTGCGCCGTCAGGGGGTGCCTTGCGAACGATTCCTGGCCTACCTGGAGCGCCATATCGAAGTTGACGGTGGCGCCCATGGAGGCCACGCTGCGGCATTGCTCGATCGACTCTGTCGAAGCGCTCCTGCACTCCGACATCGCTGCGAGTCAGCAGCCATAGCATCCTTGCAGGCTCGACTTCGGCTCTGGGATGCCATTGTAGAAGGGATCTGAGCCGCTACTCAGGTGAAGCCTCGCGCGGCGCGACCAGCTTTCTAGGCGCATTGCTTGAGCTTGGATACAGATGCATCGAGTGCAGCCGTCACGGCGGTGATCAGGGTGCGTCCGGCCTGGGTGACGCGATAGCAATGCGCGCTCTCGATCTTGGCGATGACACGGTGAGCGCGGCGGAGCCGCAGCTTGCGACAGCTTGCGGGGAGAGTTTGCGTCATGAAGCGGCGTCGGAGATCGGGATCGGTCGGTACGGGCGCTGCGAGAAACCGGCTGCGAGGCCGGTGTGACTGCCATCGCAAGACCGAGTTCACCACCTGGCTGTACCGCATCCCCACCAACAGTCGGCATCAGCGACGTGCGCGCCCGCCGGACGCAGAAGCGCGGCCGCGTTCTCCCTCGACGGGTGTCAAGGGCCGGGCAAACGGGACCACTTCGAGTTCGGGCAAGCGGGACCACTTGTCGGTGATGTTCGATGGCGCGATCGCTGTGGAGTACGTGGCGATGTCAGTTTGACGCGATTCTTGCCCGCGTGGTGACCTCGCTGGCGATCGGCTTGGTGGCTGAGTTCTGCACTTCTGCTGCGAGCCCGCGGATCGGGCAAGCGGGACCACTCGGCCCTCTCCACTGATGGGGAGTCCTGGGGAAAAGGGAAGAGGAAGGGGGTGCCCAGCGGCAGGGGAAACCCGAAGGTGGGGTTTCCCCGAGAGCGAGACCGAGGAGCAGGCGCGAACAGACCGAGCCAAGTCATCCACGCGAGCGCTTGCCGCTCTTCGGATTGCGGTAAGACTCACCGTCGATGTCGATCACGTGGGCGTGGTGCAGCAGCCGGTCCATGGCGGCGCTGGCGAGCAGCGCGTCGCCGAACAGCGGATACCACTCTTCGATGGCGCGGTTTGACGTGACGATCATCGCGCCGCGTTCGTAGCGTCGACGGATCACCTCGTAGACGTCGAGTGGCTCGTCGCCCGAGAGAGGACGCAGACCGAGGTCGTCGATGACGAGCAGGTCGGGCGCGGTGAAGCGAGCGAGCTTCTTCTCGTGGCTCTGGTCGGCGCGCGAGGCACGCAGCTGCGTGAGCAGGTCGTGCGCAGCGACGTAGAGCGCGCTGTAGCCAGCACGGCAGGCGCGCTGGCCGAGGGCCTGCGCGAGGTGGGACTTGCCGACGCCGGTCTTCCCGATAATCAGCACGTTGCCGCGGCGCTCGACGAATTGACACGTGGCGAGGTCGAGGACCTTGGCCTTGGGCACGTTGGGGTTGAACTGGAAGTCGAAGTCCTCGATCGACTTCATGCCGTCGAAGCTTGCACGCCGCAGCCGCTGCGACAGCTGCTTGCTCTCGCGGCGATCGACTTCGTCGTGCAGCAGCCGGTAGAGGTACTCGGTGTGCGCAAGTCCATCGTCGGTGGCCTCGCGGTTGCGGAGATCGAGACTCTGCAGCACGCCGGACAGACGCAGTTTCTTCAGGACGGGGACGAGATCGTCGGCGACTCCCATACTTGTTGCTCCTTGTGGTGGTTGGACAGTGCGAACTCGGACGGCGAGCGCGAGAAGCGAGGCTTGTCGAGCGCACCGAACTTCAACTGCTGCTGGCTGGGCACCGGCTCGCGGTCGAGCCCCTTCAGCAGGATCTGCTTGATGCCCTGGTAGGTGTGGTTGCCGAACTCGAGGGCGCGGCGGCACGCGGCGTTGCGGCGGTCGTCAGGGAACGGCTCGAGGTGTGTGACGATCGACTGCACCACGCGCAGCTTCGACAAGCCGACCTGGCCGGCGAAGATCGTCTCGACGAGCTTGCCGACGTCGGCGCCAAGGCCCGTGGCTCGCGATTGCCAGTGGCTGTGGCTGCGATGCCGCCAGGGCGCCCGCTCCTCGGGCAGATGGCTCTCGATCGTGGTGCGCGCGCCTTCGCCGATGGTCGAGTGCGTGGCGACGCGTTCGTCGTTGGCGAAGATCGCGATCGAGCTGCCCTTGGCCCTGATCTCGACCGTCTGCCCGATCAGGCGGAACGGCACCGAGTAGAGGCGCTTCTCGAAGACGATGTGCGAATCGGGATGCACCTTGGCCTGCTTCCAGACGACGATCTCGAAGCGGATCGGCGGCAGGTCCTTCATCGCTGACCGCTCCTCGCGCAGGAACAAGTCGATCGGCCGCTCGCGCGTCGTGCCGTGGATCCGGACATCGGCGACCTCGTGCAGCCAGCGCAGCAACTCCTTGGCAGCACCCTCGATGCCGAGCGCATCGAGGTCGCGAGGAGCGACGAAGCTCGACTTCGTGTACTTCACGCCCGCCTCGACCTTGCCCTTCTTCTCCGGGCTGCGGGGTGGCGCCGGGTCGACAAGGAAGCCGTAGTAGCGTGACAGCTCGACGTAGCTGCGATTCAGCGTGCTGTCGCCGTCGACGGCGAAGGCGCATCGCACGACCGCGGCCTTCAAGTTGTCCGGCACGATGACGGCGGGCACGCCGCCGAAGTGCTCGAAGGCCAGAATGTGGCAGAAGAGCCACGTCTCGATGCGCTGGTCGTGCACGAAGTGCGCGAACTGGCGTCGCGAGAAGCCGAGCGTCATCACGAACACCCAGGTCTTCCGGCGGCGGCCGACGCTGGCGTCGTAGATCTTGCCGACATAGCCAAAGTCGACCTGCGCGACTTCGCCGGGTCCGGTCTCGACGGGGATCACCACGTCAGCGGCAGTGATGCCGCGCTCGCGACGCAAGCGCGCCACAAACCGCTTCACCGCGGACTCGCTGCAGGTGAACTTCGGATGCGACAGGCGCAGGCAGTCGCGGATCGCCCGAGGTCCTGCACCTCGCTCGACCATCGGCACGATGTGCTCACGCCACGGCTCGACCGACGAGATCTCCTGCTGGGCGATGGCTGTGCCGGCAGCCGCCTTCGCCGCGGCCTTGATGATCTCCACGGCCGGCAGGTCGGATGGGTCGCCGAGCAGCAGGCCGGCTTTGGCGAGTAGCTGGCGGTAGTGCCACTCCGTCGTGCGCCCCATGCCCAGCAGGCGGCACACTTCGCGGGCGCTGGTCTTCAGGCGGTGCAGGCGAACGAACTCTTGCAGGCGATGCATCTCCACACTCCGGGCTGTCACGAATCCTCCGTTGGTCTGTTGGTGACCCGGAGGATGGCGCCCAACACCTGGGCGGCTGGTCCCGGATGCCCGATCTCGAGGTGGTCCCGTTTGCCCGAACCGCAGGTGGTCCTGCTTGCCCGAACCCTACTGGTCCCGTTTGCCCGATCTCGTGCGGTCCCGCTTGCCCGAACCTAGGTGGTCCCGGATGCCCGAACTCAGCGGTCCCGCTTGGGTGAACCGAGGGTGGTCCTGATACCCCGGCCCGCTACAACGGGTGAGGCCTCTCGAGCGGCCCCGAGCGCTGCGGCTGGGGCCGCGGAACGGTTTGAACGCTCGCCGGTGCCCTCCCTGCCTTGGTGCCCCTTGAGTCGAAGGGAAGCGCCGCTTGTCGAACGTTCGTTTGAAACGTAAGAATGGCACGCCCCATGACCACGCCTGACACCAAGAACCGCATCCTGGACACGGCCGAGGCCCTCTTCGCCGAGAACGGCTTCGTCGCTACCAGCGTGCGCGCCATCACGGCCGCCGCCGGGGTCAACCTGGCCGCCGTCCACTACCACTTCGGGTCAAAGAAGGCGCTCTTCCAGGAGGTCTATTCCCGCCGCTTCTTGCCGATCAACGAGGAGCGGCTGAAGCGTCTCGACGCCCTCGAAAGCCATCACGGCGACGCGGCGCCACCCCTGGGGCAGGTGCTTGAGGCCCTGCTCCATCCCGCTTTGCGCATGGCCCGCACCACGCGGGGGACGTGCATGAAGCTGGCCGGTCGTGCGTTCACCGAGCCGGGCGACCACTGGGTCCCGCTCAAGCAGCAGTTCGACCGGGTGAAGGACCGTTACCTCGGTGTGCTGCGGCGCATCCTGCCCTCGCTCTCGAATGCCGAGCTGCACTGGCGGGTGCACTTCATGGTGGGGGCCGTGTGCCACACGCTCGCCGGCACCGAGCCGCTGCGCGAGTTCTCAGGTGGGCTGTGCAACCCGTCCGACGTCGACGCCGTGCTCGAGCAGCTAATGCCGTTCCTCGCCGCCGGCTTCCGCGCGCCGGCCATGCAGGAGTAAGCGCGATGACCGCCCCTCTTGCGTGCCATGCTCGCAGCCGCGATGTCGGTGATGCTGCTGTCGGCATACACGGTACACACGCCGACCGCGGTGGCAGCCGAGTTGCACGTGCCGATATCCACGGCACCTGCCCGCGGCGCCCGTCGCCGCCGGCTGGCGCTCGACTTGACGCACGACCTGCGCGCGGCGGTGGCGCGACCCGACGCCGCGGCTCCGGGCGTCGGCGCCGAGCTCAATCCGAGCCTCGTTCACCGGCTTCGAGGGCATGCGGCAGGGCAATACTCCGTCGGCTCCCCCAGCGCCCGTGACGAGGTCCTCAGCCGCACCCGCCGCACCTTCACTCGCTGAAGCACGGTCACGAATGCGCCGTGCAGCTTTGCGAGTTCGCACCGCTCGCTTCTTGTGACCAGGCCCGGGAGGGGTGGCTCCAACGACGGAAAGCTAGGAATGGCAGAGGATAGCGGCGGTCGGGGATCTTGCAAGTGGGCCACGATCGATCGTCGTAAGTCGTTTGAACATGTGTCAACCGACGGGCGGGTGTCAGCGGTTTGACCACCCTGGTCGCACGTTCGTGAGGCGCGGCAGGGCATGGGGCGAGAAGGGTGGTAGCTCCCGGGCTTCTGAACCTGCACGGGTCAGAGCGGACTCGTGCACTCGGAAGCGAACGAGTAGAAGCTCCGACCCGAACCAACGATGACGGCATCGAGCAACTCGATGCCCAGAACCGTGCCGACCTCGCGGAGGCGCTCGACGACCCTGCGATCCTCGGTGGACGGGTTGACGTCTCCCGAAGGATGGTTGTGGCCGACGACGAGCGCCTGGGCGTTCGCGAGCAGGGCTCCCTTGAAGACCTCGCGCGGGTGCACGGTCGTCGCGGTCAGGTTCCCGACGGACACCGTGTGCACGTGCGTGACGCGGTGCCGGGCGTCGAGGTAGACGGCGACGAAGTGCTCCCGGTCGGCGTTGCCGATCAGGTCCTGGAGCAGGCGAGCGATGTCGCGCGGCTCGCGGACTTGCTGCTGGGGCGCGAACTCGGCTACGAGCCGGATCTCGACCAGCTGGACGCGGGGTACTTCGAACGGGGAAGGGGTGTGCATGCGGTGGACTCCTTGCTTGCCATGGGGGAATCCAGCACTCGCGAGAAGCGCTCGATTCCCCCAGAAGCGTCAAAGACCACTTGTGCCTGCGAAGCTACCTCTGGTGGTTATGGTCGCCCGCGCATAATGTGTTGCGAAACATAGGCAGCAGGCTGGCGTTACTTGTTCTTCCGGCGCTTGTGAACTCCATCTACCCAATCCTCGATAGCTTTGATGTCGTCTCTGATATCGTCAGGACTAGGTTGAGGATCGTTAGCGGCAGCTGAGTGGTCATGGCCGCCCTCCCATCGAGACGCCTTTGTCATGCCCGCCTCGATCGTAGCTATGTCGCTCGACGTCAGATCCACAGCCTTCAGTCGATTCGTCTCGACGCTGCGACGAAATCGCTCGACCGCACCGTTTAGCAAGACCTCCTCCACCGCTCGCTCCCAGGTTTGGCGCAACTTTGCGTAGATATCTGTTGCAATCGGGGCATATTCACGGGACCCCGAAGTTCTAAATACCTTATCAGCGTACTGCAGGCGATCCTTCAGAACTCTGATTCGCTTCGTCGTTGTTTGTCCGCTCCATGGAAGCTCGGTATCCACATGACCTGCCGTCGCTTGCTGTCGCGAGAGTGTCTGGCTCTGGAAGGGAATCCCAGCTTTCTCAGCCGCCTTCTGAAGAGCGATAAGGAACACAAGCTCATGCGTGAAGACCACTACCTGTCGGCCCCCGGCCTCCTCGACCAGGCGCTCGGCAACCTTATCGCGCCATCGGTGATCTAAGGACGACACGGGATCGTCAAAGACAATCGCGCTTGCGTGGCCTGCGCTTTGCAGTTCAGCCAGGAAGGCTGCCAGGGCGATACATCTCGATTCACCCTCGCTCACTACCCTCGGAAGTTCAGCCTTCGTCGCATGTCTGAGCTGTACCTGATGATACAGCAGGCCCTTTTGCCCTCCGACTGCGCGAAGCTCGATCTCCGGATGCGAGAACCCCAGCTTCTTGATCTCAGTATCGAATGCTGCCACCAAGACGTTTGTCACATACCTTTTCGTGAGGTCGGTGCTTAGGCGAGTCAATGATCGGGTATCAGCATCGCTGGCACATGCTGCATAGGCGTTCAGTCTCGCCTTGCGACGGACTTCTGCGAGAACGCTGTCTCGGTGACGGGAGAGGTCGCTTCTCGCGCGCAGTTCACGCTCTCTCTGCTCGGCTCGTTTCCGCTCTTCGGGCAGAGCGGTCTTATCTAACGCTGTCGCGCGATCGTTGAGGCGATTTATGAGCGCCTGCAGCTCTGCATGCGGGCAAGGAAGGGAGAGTGGCGTAGCGGACTCGCAATCCGCCAGTATCGTGTCGCGACACTTTGTTGCCTCCGTAATATAGGCTTCTACCCTCGAGGCAAGGTCTTCATCGAGCACACTTAAATCGGCTCGAGCGTCTCGTTCCGCGTCAGCCAAGCTCAGATTCGCTAGAACCTGCTCTTGGTGGGCGACTTCGCTTCGCAGTCTCTTGGCCTCTTGCTGCGCTTCGCCGCGAACAAGTTCGGCAAACCTCCCTAGCCGGTCCTTCGCCTCGTCGCTCAGATTTTGCTGGCAGAGCACGCATAATGCGCCGTCATGTGCGGCTGGAAATGGGATGCCTGCATACGCAGTGGCTGAAGAGTAAGCTTCTGCTGACATCCACATTTGATGCCACGTGGCATGGCCTAGCCCCGCAAGTCGCGAGTGTATGTTGATTGCGGATGTCAGTTTGTCGGATGCGGCCTCCTTCTCGAGAGCCTTCTTGCGGAGTTGTCGAATATTATGCAGCGCAGTCTTGCCCAGAACGTCTTCGTATACTCGGATCCGCTGGAGAAGTCGCGAGATCCTAGTCGCCTTTGTGCGGTAATCGTTTGCTTGTCTCGTCGGGTCATTTGCTTTGGCGCTTGCCAGTACATTTTCAAGTAAGGATAGTTCTGCAGATTCTTCGTCTGAGAGTGATGCTATCCGCCGCACGTCATCTTCAGGAGTCAATGCACTCAGGCCCTGCAAGAGCTTTCCGGCCTCGGTGTCACTTGGCAATGTCGGGAGAACTGTCGCCTGTTGCTCAAGTAGTGTCTGTTCTTTGGCGATGCGGTCCCTGACTTGTGTGCAGACGTCGGCCATCTTGTCTAGGACGTCGAGACCAAGCGGTCGAAAGCGCACTTCTGTTCGGCTCGCGACGTACACTTGGGCGGCTGAAGCATCGAAAACACTGACTGCAGCGAGCTCGCGAGGACCAGGCTTCCCGTCTGTCCAGGTATGCTCCGTGATTACTCCTCCTGTCGAGATGGAAAGCTTCGCAGTCGGAGTGCCAGCGGGATGGTCAGACAAGGCATTTGGGAGAATCGCTTCGCCGCTGCCACGCGCTCGGCACGCTCGTTTCAGGATACGCGCGTATCCGGACTTCCCCGCTCCATTGTCGCCATAGACCACAGTTAGTCCCTTGTCGCCGAATCGGAGGGTGGATCCTGGCGCCAAGGCGTTCACGTCGGCAACATGTGTGAGGGACACAAGGGTGGTCGGGCCTTCGGTGATCGATGCAGGAATATGTGACTCTTCGAGCGGCACAGGGGTCACTTCGGATGTAGCTAGTCCGTGTGCCTGCTTGCACAGCGTCGCAAGCATGTCGCAGTCTTCCTGCGTGATTGTTGGCTGCGATACTATGCGCCGCAGTGCGTCGCGCACCCAAATCGGCGGTGCTTCTTTCGACCATTTGACAATGTCGTGCAGGACTGTCATGTGCTCTCCGCTCAGCTAGACTCAAATCCGTGCGTTGAGAACTTCAGGGTCCGACTGTTCTCGGTTACCGTCCGTACGACCTGGTCCGAGACTTGGTTCTCGAACTCAGCCTCGATTTCGATCGTCACCCGAACCTTGGAGCCAACCATCCCAGCAAGGTGTGCGATCACTTCGTCGGCGATGCGTCCAGCGTCGCGCCCTACACGCGAGGGGTCGAGTTGTGCGCTGCCATGGAAGCGCCGGATTGTCTTCTGTGCAGCTGCGGGTGCTGGGCCAGCGCCTGGCGCCGTGCTGCTGGTCGTCGGCTCCGTCCCACCATTGCGTGGCGAAACCTCCGGCGCTGTCGGCTCTTCCTTCGGTTTCTCTGCCTCGAGTTGCCGGTAAGCAGCCTCGGACCGAACGAGCATGCCCCGGTCGTCCGCCGAGACCCGCACATTCGGGATCGCACGCAGGCTGCGGTAGCGGCCGGTGGCCGCGTCGAAGCTGTCGGCGTAGGCGAAGGCATCCTTCAGCCAGCTGATGAGCCCGAGCCCTTCCGTGATGGCGCCGCAGAGCACGTTCGTGTCGCGGAGTCGCGGCAGGTACAGGTAGCGGGGGAAGTCCTCGACGAGCTGCTTGATCTCCACGTGGTCGCCGCGCCAGAGCGGGACCCGGTCCAGCTCCATCCGCAGCCTCGAAGCGGCGAACGTGGTCAGAAGCAGCTCGTCGTTCTTGAGCTTCTTGCTGGCCCGCACCGCGAGGGCGTCCTGCCCGGTCAGGCGCACGGCCTGCCACTCGATGCTCGCCGATGGCTTCGACTGCGTCGGGACGAGCAGCCACTGGTAGGCCTCCGGCAGCCGTGCCGTCACCACGCTGTCCGCGGCCTGTAGCTGGGTCTGTGCCTGCTTGACCTGGTGGGGAGAGAGGTCGAGCTTGTCCTTCTCCTCGACGATGGACTGCCACGCGAGGAACTTGCGGATCGCTTCGTCGAGGTCCTGGAGTCGAGTCTTGTCGATCGCCAGAAACACCAGCGTGTTCTGGTAGAGCCGTGGAGCGGAGCCGCGCGACGCGAAGATTGCCTTCGCGAATTGCTCGGCCGGGTTCCCGGCTTCCTTCGAGCAGGGGTGGTCGATGCCCAGCACGACGAGACGGGCGTCCATGTCGTCCGGCACATCCTGTGGGCCCTGGGGCAGGGGATGCACGCGGCTGAAGTCGCCAGCCTTGCGAGTGTCGGTTCGCACTCGCTCCTCGAGTTCTCGCGCGACCGCGTCGGGGTTGCGCTTCAGCTGCTCGGCCCGATCGTCGGCGAGCTTGGTCACCGTCGGCTGGGTCGAGTACCAGAACCGTGGACCGTCCTGGTAGAGGTAGGTCGCTGCTCCGGCAAGGCGCCGCAGGGCGTCGCCGAAGACCGCAGCCGTCTCGCCCGGCATCACGCAGCCGAGCTTGACCCGCCGATCCTCGAGCCCGCGGTTGGCGGCCGTGGCGGTCGGTGCCGAGCCCATGTAGATCGTGCGCGCCACGCGCACGCACGCCTTGAACTTGCCGAGGTTGGGGATGTCCCCGTCCAGCTGCAGGGGTAACGCGCTCGGTCCGTCGACGTCCTTCTCGATGACCGGCGGCCAGTTGTCCGTCAGGTAGCGGGTCAGCTCGAACTGCACCCGGCGATCCGAGATCGGGATCAGCGATGGCAGGATCATCGGGTTGCGGTCGCCAGCCTCCCAGAGGCTGTGAATCACTGCCGCCATGAGCCGCAGCACGCCGCGCGTGCGCTGGAACTTGACCAGCGTCGACCAGTCGCCGTAGAGGCGGTCGAAGATCTCTGGATGGATGGGGTAGGCGGCCTTGAGGCGCTTCTCGTACTCGGTGCCCCGACACTCCGGCGGAAACTCCTCGGCCTGCGTCCGGTACAGGTCGGAGAACTCGCGAGCGACCGTGTCCCGGGCAACGAACTGCGCCTGGTCCACCAGGGGCTCGAACAAGCGGCGCCGCACGATCTCAAAGCCCTCTTCGGCGCTCGCCGGGCGCCACGACGACTCGACGCGGCCGATCACGTTGCGGAGACGCTCGAGCGCTTCCCGGCCGCGCTGCCCGCCGACTTCGGCATCGTCGGCCTGGGTGTGTGGCGAGCCTGCGGTGTCCGACGCGGGCAAGCTGATCACGAGCAGGCAGTTCTTCGCGAGCTTGGCCGATTCGGTCAACGCCTGGGCGAAGCTGAACTGGGTTTCGAAGCTGCCAGCGGGCAGGTCGTTCTGATCGTGCAGTTGCCGCGCGTAGGCGACCCATTCGTCGATCAGGATCAGGCACGGGCCGTAGTCGTTGAAGATGGCGCGCAGCGCATCGCCTGGATTCGTGGCGCGCTCGTCGTCCGCCTTGATGCGCGCGTAGGCTTCCTTGCCGCCGATCTGCCACGCCAGCTCGCCCCAGAGGGTGCGGACCACGGTTCCGTCGGGCTTGGTCGAAGGGTTTCCGGGCGAGATCTTGTTGCCCACGAGCACGACGCGGCGCGCCTTCGGGAGCTTGGTGACTTCGGCCTCCTTGAGCACCGCATCCATCCCCGTCAGCTCGCTCGACGCCGTGCCGGAGAAGACGTGGTAGAGCGCCAGCATCGAGTGCGTCTTGCCGCCGCCGAAGTTGGTCTGCAGCTGGACGACGGGATCGCCGCCGCGCTCGGTGGCGAGACGGCGCACGGCGCCGACCAGGAGTTGCTTCAAGCTCTCGGTCAGGTAGGTGCGCCGGAAGAACTCGGCGGGGTTCTTGTACTCGTCGGTGCCTTCGCCGACGTGGACCTGCCACAGGTCGGCTGCGAACTCTGCCTGCTGGTAGCGACCGCTGGCAACGTCCTTGTGCGGGCTCACGACCTCGCGCCACGGCTTGAGCTGGCCAGTGGCTTGGGTCTCGATGGCAGTCCCGGCGGTCTTGCGCTTCTCGGTGCGCATCTGCTCGTCGAAGCGGACGCGCAGCAACTCCATCTTCATCTTCTCGATGTCGGCAGCTTGCGGGGCCGACACGGCGGCGAGGAGCCGTCCGGCGGAGTCGAGCGCGCGGTAGGCGTCGTCGCTCGAGAAAGGCTCCTGGTGCGCCCACTTGTTCCGGACGTCGCGCAGCTCGCTGACGAGGGTGCGCTCTGCCTGGCCCAGAGTCTTGCGGAAGACCTCCTGCCACGCATCCCACATGAGGCGAAGCAGCGCGGCGGCATCCCAGGAGGCGAACGGTTGAGATGTGTCGAGGCGCTCTGCGACTACGCGCTTCTGAGCTTCGGCGAGGGCAGACTTGCCGAACAGGCTCTGGAACTCGCGCTCGACGAACGGGGCGAGCCCCGCTTTCAGAAGCTCTAGGCCCTTACCGACGCGTTCGTGGTTGCTGAGTGCCATGGGTTACCTGTCTTCCTCCCCAAATAGGCCTTGTTGTCCAGGGCGTGTCTGCGCGCTATCCGTTGACAGACGCATGATCTCGGGCCAGCTTTGCACGAGGCCGTTATAGGCCAGTGCGTCGGCTGCTCGCTTCTTCCGTTCGCACAAGGAATAGAGACGGTAAGCAAGTTCGCGCGCAGTCTCCGCCTTTGCACCCAAAGTTGTGATTAGGTCTGCGGCTGCAGCTTCGCCACCGTTCTCCAGAGCACGCACTAAGTGGTGCACGACTTCCCACGCGGTGAGGCGCAGGTCGTTCGCGGGGTTCCAATCAGCCGGCAGTTCCTCGGGGCGCAGAAGGCGCACCTTGCCAGTCTTCGACAGGAGGATTCCCGCCTGCTCGAGACCTCCGACGCTGGTGTTTTTAGACTTGCTGAGTTGCTCGGCTACTCCATAGTCACCGTCGGCAAACCCGTACTGCTCAAACCAAGTGAGCGCCCAGCGGCTGTCAGCGTCGAAGTCACCCTCTTGCTCCGCCAGGGATTCGTCAAGCGTCTGATTAATGAGTGCTAGGGCCTCGCGAACGGTTATCGGCTTGCCATCGGCATCAAGGACCTTTGCGTAACGCGTATATACTGCCATTCCAGGTCCGATGGCTGCTTGAGCAAGGTCGACGGGTGCGATATTGCCGCGTTGCAGGTGCCCCAGTGCCTGTGGCAGTTCGGCCTTTAGGGCGGTGACGAAGTCGCGACGCGTGGCAGTGGGGGCAGATGCCGGTCGCGGGCGGCACACAAGAACGATGCTAGATGCGAGGGCATTACGCTTCGTCTTAAGATTGCCGGTATACTCAGTGCGCATGGGCCAGGTGCCACTGGTTGCGAATCCAGCACGAATCACTGCGTCAAGGAATGTCTCCCAACCAGTGCTAGCTGTCCCTGCATCCGTCGCACTCTCCGCTTGTCGAAAAGCGTAGTAGATTGTGACGGGAAATGCAGGGTGCGCTAGGCTTGCGAGCCGTTGCATTGCTTGCGTCATGCCGGCCAAGAAAAATGCCTCCGCGCCGGACTTTCCGTTGTGGCGGTATGCGAATGCGACCAGCTCTTCAGTCTTCGGAACGGCAACGGTTGAAAACAAGGAGGGCAACACAGACTTCAGGGATCGGCGAAGCCAGACATAAAAGAAGTCCGACAAATCTGCGTAAGGGACGTTGTCGTAATACGGGGGGTCCGTGGAGACGACCTTGTCTGCGCTGAGCGCCTGAGCGGTGGCGTCCCTCTGGTCACTCGCACCGAAAGGGAACGATGGGAGTGATTCCAATGCCTTGGCAGTGAAGGAGATCGCGCCTTCTACGCTC
>DAIMFJ010000038.1:22936-23574 GCA_036724695.1 Planctomycetota bacterium | reverse complement strand
ACGATGCCGATGCAGCGTGTCGCCGAACGGTGGGTTGGGCTGGCGTTGGGGGGCTGGCTCGTTCCCGCGGGCCTGCTCGGCTGTGCAGCTGCCGATCCGTCCAGGTCGGAGCCGGGACTGGCGCGCTGGGGAGAGGCAACGAAGGCTCCCGCCGCGGCGACCGCGGCTGCACCTGCCCCGACGACCGCCGCTCCAGAGACCGAACTCGCCCCGCTGGTCGTCGACTTGCTGGCCACCGCCCAGGAGCTGACGGCAAGCGAACAGTACGAAGCCGCGCTGGCCCTGCTCGAACCAGTGGCCGACAGTGGCCTCGCCAACCCCGTGACCGCGGCCAGGATCGGTCTGCTGCGCGCCCTCGGCCGCCGGGCCGAGGCCCTGTCGCTGCTCCGCACCCTGGTGCACGAGGTCGGGCCGACTGCCGTGCACCCGGGACTGCTGTTCGAATGGGCCGAGCTCGCCTGGCTCGAGCAGCGGCCGGACGAGGCGCAGGGCGCACTGCGGATCCTGCAGGAACACCACGCCGTGCAGCCATGGACCGTGGCCCACGCCGCCGAGCTCACGGGCCTGCAACGCGAACTGACGCGCGGTGGCACGCCGCAGCGGCTGCGCGTCCGCGATCTGTTGGCCGACCTGCGCGG
>DAIMFJ010000038.1:9605-22926 GCA_036724695.1 Planctomycetota bacterium | reverse complement strand
CCGAGTCTGCGGCTGTGGAGTCTGCAGCGCTTGTTGGCGGCTGCCGGGGAGGCCGACGACCCGGTCGCCGTCGAACTGCGCGGGCGCGCCGTCGCGATCGCCGCGGGTGATTCCGAACCCAGCCTGCGCGCGTTGGCGCTGCGTTCGGCCGAGGTGCATCCCGACGAACTCCTCCTGCTGTGTGCCGCTGGCGGTGCCGATCCGGCCCCGTTGGTCCGGCTGGCGGCGGTACAGCGCAGCCGGCGGTTGCCGGACGACCAGGCCCTGCCACTGCTGTGGGAGTGGTGCCAGCAGGAAGTCGATGGCGACGTGTTCGTGTCGATCCATGCGGCGCTGGCCGGTCGCGTGGCCGACGCGCCGCCCCTTCCGGACGAGGCTCGCGAGGTGCTCGAGGCGCGGGCCCGCGTGTTGCAGCAGTGGCGCGCACGTTGGCCCGCAGGACCGACGGTTGGCAACGGCACGACTGGCTCGGTGCGGTGAGTGGGCCGCCAGGTCGCCACTCGGCTCTTTCATTCCGCCGCGGCGCGGCGACACTGTCGGCCGATGCGCGGTTCTCCGGTCAACGGCCTCCTGCTGGGGGGGCTTCTGCTCGCGGGGCTCGGTGGCTGTACGGCCGCCGACAACCTGTCGTACGACGATCTGGTCTACGAGTTGGATGCGATCGTCGCCGTCGAAGGCGCCGAGGAGCAGCGGGCGATCGTCTACCGCGACGCGGCCGCGACGTCGAACTGGTACATGCGGCAGTTCTGGTTGGGGCCGCTGCGGTGGCCGCTCGGCTGGACGTTCGGCAAGCGCTCGAACGGCGAGCTGAAGAACCCCGTGCGCCACGTGCGCGAACTGCTGGTCGAATTGCCCGACGAAGCAGGGGCGAGCCCGGAAGCCAACGTGCAACTCGGGCTGCGGGTCGCGTGGCTGGCGGCGTTCGACCAGAACAGCGCCAACCGCGTGATCGCGCTCGACGTGTTGGCGGGGGTCGCGCAGCGTTTGCAGCTGCCGGTGTTGCCGTGTACGCCCGAGGAGTTGTTGGTGCCGCTCGAGGCGGCGACGGTCCAAGAGGCCCAGGCGGTGTTGGCGCAGCACGCGGCCGCGCTGCGGGGCGAGGCGGTCCTGGCGGCCGACGATCGGACTGCGAGCGTCGCTGCCATGCAGGCGCTGGTCGCCGCGCCGCTGCCAGGGCTGGCCGCCCGGCTGCAGGTGGCCCAGCAGTTGGCCGTGCTGCAACACGAAGCCCGCGATGCCGAGGTCCTGGCCGCGGCCGAACCGGCGCTGCGGGCCGCCCTCACGCACGTGGTGCGGGGGGTGTTGCTCGAGCTGTGCCGGACGCGTTCGGCCGACCTCAGCGACGTGCGGCTGTGTGCGATCGAGCATTTCCGGCGTCTCGGCGGGCCTGCTTCGGTACCGCTGCTGGTGGCGCTGACGACCGCCACTCCCGAGCAGATCCGGCGCGGCGAAGAACGCTTCGACCCGGATCCGTTGGTGCGGCTGCGGTTGCTGACCTACGCCGGGCAGGTGCGCGGGGAGTTGGCGCAGCAGCAGGTCGAGCTGCCCGGTGTCGAAGCTTGGGCCGCGCTGTCGCCGGCCGAGTTCCTGGCCCAGACGATCCTCAACGAACAGAGCTACTACTCGAGGTTGCGGGTCCCGGCCCTGAAGACCTTGTCGCTGGCCCTCGAACGACCGACCTTCGACTACGACGTCGCCTGGGTGCGGACCTGGCTGGAGGAGCGCTCCAGGACGGCGCCGCGATGAGCGGGCTGCAGACCCTGTGGGCCGCCGAACGCATCGCCTACGACGGCTCGCAGCTGCGCGCCCATTGGTTGCTGCAGCGCTTCGGGCTGGTCGGCGACGCCTGTGTCGGCTTTCGCGGCAGTTGCCGGGTCGCCCGGGACGAGATGGCCGACCTGGCCGACCTCGACGGGCCCGGCATCGCCGGCGACGACCTCGTGCACTTCGTCTGGGAGAGCTTCGCCCACCCCGACCTGTTGTTGGCCACGCACCGGCAGAGGCTGTTCGCGGCGCAGGCCGGCGAACTGGTCAGGGAGTGGAGCGGGGTCGACTGCCGACGGGAGGGCGACGACCTGTACGTCGGCGCCGGCAAGCTGTCGATCTCGATTGCCACCTGCAGCCCGGTCGGCACCTTGCTGCACTTCGCCTGCAACGCCACTCCAGGCGGTGCCCCGGTCCAGACGATCAGTCTGGCGGAAGTGGGCATCGATCCGGACGCGTTCGGCAAGGAACTGTTGGCGCGGGTCGCCGCCGAGCAGGCGTCGATCGTCGCCGCGCGGGCGAAGGTGCGCGCCAAGGGCGAGTGGTCGCCGGGAGGTTCGCGATGAACAAGTCGTTGGCAACCGTCCTCAAGCTCGCGTTCGTCGCGGCGCTGATGTACTTCGTGTTCCGCTCGATCCACTTCGAGGATCGGCTGGTGACCTACCGTGCCGGTGCAGTGGTTGCCGAGCAGGTGGTCGAGATCCAGGGGCCGTGGAACGCCGAACCGGTGCAGTATCGACGCGCGGCCGACGCGGAGCTGCAGAGTGCCACCCGCGGCTTGCAATCGGATGGCACGGAACTGGCGATCGAGCCTGGCTTCCTGACCTACTGGCACAACCTCGACGTCGGGTTGTTCGTGCTCGGCGCGTTCTGCTATTTCCTGACGGTGTTGATCGCCGGGACGCGGTGGTGGTGGCTGTTGCGGGTCAACGGCACCGACGTGTCGTTGCTCGAAACGCTGCGCTTCACGTGGATCGGGGTGTTCTTCAACACGGTCGTCCCTGGCGCCACGGGTGGCGACCTGGTCAAGGCGCTCTACATCATGAAGCGCTGTCCAGGGCACCGGGTGCCGGTGCTGGTGTCGGTGGTCGTCGATCGGGTCCTGGGGCTTGCGTCGCTGGCCCTGCTGGGCGCCTTCGTGGTGTTGTTCGCCCTCGATCGTTTCGCCGAGATCGCACTCGGCATCTGGGGGGTGATCGCCGGCGTCGGCCTGCTCGGCATCGTGGCGTTCAGCAAACGCCTGCGTCGCCTGGTGCGCCTCAAATGGCTGCTCGACCGCCTGCCCGGCAAGGTGTCGCACCTGTTGAAGCTGGTCGACCAGGCGGTGTTCTTCTACCGGAACCACACCGGTACGATCGTCGCCAGCCTGCTGACCGGGATCGTCAACCACGTCGTCTCGGTGCTGAGCGTCGCGTGCATCGGCGACGCCCTGGGCATCGGCATGCCGTGGTTCGAGTACTTCGTGCTGATCCCGGTGATCAACATCGTCTCGGCCTTGCCGATCGGTCCGAACGGCTGGGGGGTCGGTGAGGCGCTCTACAAACTGCTGTTCGGCAAGTACGGTGCAACGCACCTCGCTGCCACGGTTGCCGACCCGGTCGGGGCGATGGGCACCCGCGGCGTGGCATTGTCGGTGCTCTACAGACTGCACCTTACCTTCTGGTCGCTGCTCGGCGGCGTGTTCGTCTTGTTCGAACGCGACAAGGTCACCAAGGCCGACATCGACCGCGAGGTGGCCCTCGAGCACCGCGAGGACCAGACCGGCCGCGACCTCCCGTCCAGCTGACCGGCCGGCCGCCCGACTTGCCGGTGGCCGGCAGCAGGCTTTGGAATTTCCGTGCCGCGCCATCTAGTGTGCGCGCATGTCGCTACTCGTCGTCGGTTCCACCGCGTTCGACACCGTCGAGACCCCGCACGGCACGGCCGCCGATTGCCTGGGCGGGTCGTCGACCTACTTCTGCCTCGCCGCCCGGCTGTTCACCCAGCCGCGCCTGGTCAGCGTCGTCGGCGACGACTTCCCGGCCAAGCACCGGGCCTTGCTGGCCGAGCGTGGCGTCGACCTCGCCGGCCTCGAGACCAAGCCCGGCAAGACGTTCCGGTGGCACGGTCGCTACTCGAGCGACATGAACTCACGCGACACCATCGACGTGCAGCTCAACGTGTTCGGTGACTTCCAGCCCAAGGTGCCGCAGAGCTTTCGCAGCACGCCGTTCGTGTTCCTGGCCAACGGCGCGCCGGCGACCCAGGCGTCGGTGCTCGACCAGGTCGACAAGCCGAAGTTCGTCGTCGCCGACACGATGGACCTGTGGATCGAGCACCACCGCGACGGCCTGCTGGCCTTGTTGCCGCGCCTGGACGGCCTGATCGTCAACGACAGCGAGGTCAAGCAGTTGACCGGCAAGGGCAACCTGATCCAGGCCGGCCGCGCCGTGCTGGCGATGGGGCCCAAACTGGTGATCGTCAAGAAGGGCGAACACGGCAGCTTCGTGTTCAGCAACTTCTTCCACTACGCGTTGCCGGCCTACCCGACCGAGTCGGTGGTCGATCCGACGGGGGCTGGCGACAGCTTTGCCGGCGGCTTCATGGGCTACCTGGCGACCTGCGATTCGGTCAGCGTGTGGAATCTCAAACGCGCGATCGCCTACGGGACCGTCACGGCGAGCCTGACGGTCGAAGGCTTCGGGGTCGAGCGCATCGCCGCGGCCGAGCGCGGCACCGTCGAGCGGCGCTTCCACGAACTGCAGCAGTTCGTGTCGGCCTGATCCGGGCCGGCCTGATCCGGGCCGGCCTGGTACGCGGCGCCGAGCTGCTTCAGCGCATCTGCGTCAGCACCGGGTTGCTGAGGCGAACCTGGTTGCCGGCGATGGCCACCGCCTGCATCACGAAGCTCACGCCGACGAACGCGCCGTTGTTCGGGTTGGCGAACGTCCAGGTGCCGTAGCCGTTCGCATCGGCGACCGCCAGGCCCATCGTCGCGGCGCCGGCACCGACGAACACGTCCTGGAAGCTGTCGGCGGTGAACACCGGCGGGAAGGCCGCCAGCGGCAGCGACGGTGCGATGCCACCCGATCCGAACGGACCGAACGAGGCCACCAGCAGGGCGATCGAGAACGGTTGCTCGTGCATGTCGATCTGCCACTGCGGCTGGGTCGCGACGTTCGGCAGTGCGCCGAAGGCCGCCTGGTCGAGCGTGAACGGCGTGTGGGCCAGGCCGTCCACGATCTGCAGACCCATCAGCGACGGCTGGAAGTTCGCGCTGTCGAACTGCACGCCGAGCCAGGCCCCGGTCGCCGGCACGCCGTTCTGGTTGCTGCCGCACAAGACGCCGTTGACGGTCGCGATCGAGCCGCTGTTGGCGGTCGAGAACAAGGTCCCGGCGTAGCCGCCGGCATCGGCGCTGAACACCAGGTTCGGCTCGGCGGTGTACGCGCCACCGAGGTCCGGATGGAACGTGCCGCCGTTCGGATCCGGGCTCAGCCCCGAGATCTTGCCGAACACCCCGGCGACGACCACCGGAATGCCGGTGCGGTCCATCGCGCCGGAGTTCAACACCATCTGCCGCACGGTCAGCGGGGCTGGCGACGGGCCGCCGTTGACTTCTTCGATGATCAGCCGCGCCGAATTCGGGTTCAGCGCCGCGACGTTGCCGTTGGCGTCGTAGGTGATGTCGGCCGCGGCGATCTTGCAGATCGAACCGTCGTTGCAGAACACCGGGCCGTTCTGGTTGCCGTTGACCCACTGGCCACCCTGGACCGGCACGTAGTAGAGATCACCGTTGGGCGCTTGGGCCAGGGCATGGGCACCGGGCACGCTGGCGCCGGTGCCGGTGCCGGCCGCCACCGCGAGTTGTGCCGCGGTCAGGAAGAACTCGACGTTGCCGTTCGGCAGCAGGCGCAGCCAGTCGCCGGCCACCAGCGTGTGCACGGCGGTGCCATTGTTGGTGAACACCTCGAGGTCCTTGGTGGCGACGTTGTCGCGCACCGTGAAGTAGACCTTGTCCCACGTGACCTGCGCCCGATCGGCGTGCTTGACGAACAGCGAGCCGACGTGCAGAGCTTCGAAGTAGGTCTTCCAGCCGTCGAACTTCAGCTGGTTGCCGTCGTTGTTCGCGTCGCCGAGGTAGCAGTGCATCGCCGCGGCCGGCAGCAGCGTGCGCGCGACCGCGGCGGCCGCGGGCGTCACGTAGGAGAACTCGAACTCGCTCAACTGCGTGATCGCGCCACCTGGCCGTTCGTTGACGGCATCGAGGCTGACGAACGGGAAGCGGCCCGTGAACAACAGGGTCTGGTTCTGGGCGGCGGCGAAGGACGCGAGCGCGGCGACGACGCTGAGGGTGCGGACGATGGTCATGACAGTGGGGCCGTGCGGCAGGACAGGGAACAGGGAAACGCGGCGAATGCCGAGCGAACAGAGTAGCCGAACCACGCTTCGCCGCGAGTCCCGATGCGGGACGGGCACGACTCGCAGGGGGGGTGACAGTCCGGCCCGCGTCGGGCAGAATACCGGGCCGACCTCTCGTACCCACATGCGCCATACCGTGCTCCGTATGTTGCTCGCTGCGCTGGCAGTCGGGCCTGCCATCGCGCAAACCCCGTCGAGCGACGTGTCGGTCGGCGTGTTCCCGTTCCTGGTCGGCAACATGGACGGCCGCATCCAGGAGATCGTCACGAACTGCCAGACCTACGGCATCGACACGGTCTACGTCAGCGTGTTCCGCGCCACCGGGCCGTCGCAAGGCGATCTGTGGATCACCGACAGTGCCGGCGACTGGAACCCCGCCTGGGGCCCGGTGCGCCCGAACGGCAACGGCATCCATCTGCAGAACCTGATCACCGCCTGCCAGGCTGCGAACCTGCGCGTCGTGCCGGTGCTGAAGTGCTTCTCGGACAACGTGCAGCCCGACAACCAGGCGCACAAGCAGTACCTGCTGGGAGTGATCGACTACTTCGTCGACGCCTGGCAAGCCAACGGCCAGCCGATCTACGACGTCGACGGCATCGCGCTCGACTACGTGCGCTACGTCGGCGGCAGCAACGTGCAGGCCGCGAACGTGACCAACTTCGTGCGCGACGTCAAGCAGCGCCTCGGCAGCCTGTCGTTGCATGCGTACCTGATCGCCAGCCGCTACACCTTCGACGGCCCGGTCTACAACAGCCAGTTCGCCAGCTACTCGGCGGTGATCAACTCGCTCGCCAACCAGTACGGCCAGCACTGGGAGCAGATGGCCGCGCACGTCGACGTGTTGATGCCGATGGCGTACAGCGCCGATGGCTCGATCTACAACACCTACGCCGGCCACCAGGCCTACGTCAGGCAGACCGCCAGCTACGCACGCACCGCGGCGACGTTGGCCGGCGTGCCGGGGCGCCGGGTGGTCCCGACCGTGAAGACCTACACCGGCGAGGGCGAGACGACCACGACGCAGACGATCGAAGCGTCGATCACCGGGGCGCTGCTCGGCGGGGCCAACGGCTACCAGTCGTTCCGCTACCAGATGCTGGTCAACACGCCGAGCTGGTGGACCAAGATGCAGCAGTTCGCGGTGCCAGGCTGCAACTGGCCGGCCCCCGTGGTCGCCGGCAACACCAACCGGCTGACGCGAACGTTCGACGCCGCGCTGTCGCGCGACCACGACCAGGCCAGTGGGACGCTGCAGTTCCGCGTCGATCACGGCAACGACGGCACGTTCGACACCGCCTGGCTGCCGCTCGGCAGCAGTCAGGACCTGGTGCGTCGCCCGGGCGCCTGGCTCAGCGCGATCCAGGTCCGCGACGCCGACGGCCACGTCGCGACGGTGCGGCGGCGCGTCACTTCGGGAAGTGCGGTGACCACCGTTCCCAACTACGTGAGCGGCAGCGGCGGGGGCGTCGTCCAGATCCAGTTCGCGGTTGGTCCGGCCGGGGCCGGCAATGCCTACCTGGCCCTGGCCAGCCTCGCCGGCACGTCACCCGGGTTCGTCTGGTATCCCGACTTCCCGGTGCCGATCAACGTCGACTTCGTCACCAACGCGTTCCTGGCCGCGCCCAACAACGCCTTCCTGAGCGGCGGGCTCGGCGCCTTCGATGCCAGCGGCAACGCGACGGCCACGCTGACGGTGCCACCGGCCCTGTTGTCGGCATTCACCTGGCAGTCGGTGAGCTGGAGTTTCGTGTCGATCGACGGGCTGGGGCGCCCGGCCTGTGTCGGCGACGCGCGCTCGGTGCTGATCCTGCCGTAGTCGCGCGTGCGTCGGCAGCCCCGCGCGGCTAACCTGTCGGCGCCGATGATCGCGCTTTCCAACTACGTTGCCGGTGCCTGGACCCCTGGTTCGGGCGATGCCAAGCCGCTCTACAACCCCGCCACCGAGGCCGTGCTCGGCGAAGTCCGCCCCGGCGGTGTCGACCACGCTGCCGCCCTCGCCTACGCGCGGCAGCGCGGCGGGCCAGCCCTGCAGGCGTTGAGCTTTGCGCAGCGTGGCGCCTTGCTCAAGCAGCTCTCGAAGAAGCTGCACGAGCACCGCGACGAGCTGATCGAGATCAGTGCCAGCAACGGGGGCAACACCCGCGGCGACGCCAAGTTCGACCTCGACGGGGCGACCGGCACGTTGGCGTACTATGCCGCGCTCGGCGCCGAGCTCGGCGAGCACCGGCACCTGGTCGACGGCGACGGCACGCAACTCGGCCGCACGCCGCGCTTCTGGGGCCAGCACATCCTGACCACCCGGCCCGGAGTCGGCGTGCACATCAACGCCTTCAACTTCCCGGCCTGGGGCATGGGCGAGAAGATGGCCTGTGCACTGCTGGCCGGCGTGCCGGTGATCGAGAAGGCCGGCACGCCCAGTGCGCTGCTCGCCTACCGGATGGCGCAGATCGTCGTCGACAGCGGCATCCTGCCGGAAGGTGCGTTCCAGTTCGTCGCCGGCTCGGTGACCGGCATGCTCGACCTGTGCGGTCCGATGGACATGGTGGCGTTCACCGGCAGTGCGGTCACCGCCGCACTGATCCGCGGCAACCGCAACCTGGTGGCGCGCAACGTGCGCGTCAACCTCGAGGCGGACTCGATCAATTCCGCGATCCTCGGCCCGGACGTCGAGGACGGCAGCGACACGTTCGAACAGTTCCTCGCCAACCTGCACGTCGACATGACCCAGAAGGCTGGCCAGAAGTGCACGGCGGTGCGGCGCATCTTCGTGCCGGCGGCGATGCTGGCGACGGTCGCCGAGGGCCTGGTCGAGCGGCTGGGCGGCACGCGGATCGGCGACCCGGCCGACGACAACGTGCGCATGGGGCCGGTCGCCAGCCAAGAACAGCTGCGCGACGTGCGGGCGGGCATCCAGAAGCTGTTGGCGGTCGCCGACGCGGTGACCGGCGGTGTCGAGCCGCTCGGCGAGCGTGGCTACTTCGTGCGGCCGACGCTGCTGCGCGCCAAGGACGCGCGCGCGCAGGTGCTGCACGAGCTCGAGGTGTTCGGGCCCTGCGCGACGTTGATCCCGTACTCGGGAGAGGTCGGCGAAGTTGTCGACCTGGTGAATTTCGGCGGCGGCGGTCTGGTGGCGAGTGCCTACAGCGACGATCGCGGCTTCGTCGAGTCGCTGGTGGCTGGCATCGCGCCGTGGCACGGCCGCATCTGGCTTGGCAGCGAGAAGACCCATGGCCAGGCGCTCGGCCCCGGTGCGGTGTTGCCGGCGACCATCCATGGCGGCCCGGGGCGGGCTGGTGGTGGCGAAGAGCTGGGCGGCCGGCGCGGGCTGATGCCGTACCTGCAGCGCACGGCGCTGCAGGGAGACCGCGCGGTGGTTGGCAAGGCCTTCGGCAACGAGGCCTGACCGGGCTGGGTGCCGTGCAGGGGGCGGGTCGGCATGCGGCTGGCCGTGTGTCCGACCCTCCGAAAAGGGGACAAAAAAGCGGAGCCTTTTCGTTCGGGCTAGGGAACTCCCTAGGCTAGAACGAGCGTCCAAGGTTCGACTCACGGCCCACTCGAAGAAACTTTCCCCAAAGTGTGGATAAAGTTTCGCCGCCGGTTACCGTGGAACGGAATCCATTCCCTGGAGGGGCTCATGGTACTGGCACTTTCGTTCTGGGCGGTCGCTGCGGTGGTCGTCGCACCGGTGGTTGGCAGAGCCATCCGTTACTCGCGCCATGTGGCTCGCGAGGCGGACGAGCAAGCGCGTTTGCAGGACTTGCAGGAGCGCCTTGCGGCGCGGCAGCGTCGACGCGGCGCGGTGGGGTAGAGAGTCGGTCGTCTGTCCGCTGCCGGCCGTGGGGCGTGCGAAGGGCCGCCATGCCGCGCAGGGCCACCATACCGCGCGGGGGCTCCGCAACCAGGCTGCCCCCGACCAGGCTGGGTGGTGGCGAATGGTGTACTCACGCTACCGCGGCCGCGCCGGCGCGCTTCGCCTGCCAGGCAGGGGTTCTCGGCATGCTGCGTGCAACCCCTTGATCGCAACGGCGTTAGAGTGGTGGGCGTTATAGGATTCGAACCTATGACCCTCAGCTTGTCGAGCTGATGCTCTAGCCAACTGAGCTAAACGCCCGCCGTTGGAGGTCGCCCAGTGTGCCGTCCTGCCGCCTACTTGCAAGCGAAAACACCGCAAGATCTTCGGAATGCGGCGGCACCGGATCTGCGCTAGAGTTCCGCGGCACCAGCCCCCTCGTCGCCGTGACCGTAACCTCTGCGCCCGCTGCACGTCCTGCGCTTGCGTCGCCTGACGATGCTCCAGCCTTGACCCTGCCGATCGCGCCACCAGCGCGGGGCAGCAGTGTGCGGGCGCGCCTCGGCCGCTACGAGTTCGTCCTGGAAGGGGTGCGCGGCGGACACAGCTTGTTGTGGAGCGATGGCCAGCAGGCTCGGCGTTACGCGCTGGGCCTCGGGGCGTTCACGAGCCTGCAACTCGACCTGCAGCCACCGCGGCACCCGTGCCGGATCGTCGTGCGTGAAAGCCTGGTGCTCGGTCCTGGTGGGCGGCTGCGTGGCTACGTGCAAGTGCCGCTGCTGCCAGTCCTGTTCGGAGTCACCGCGACCGGCCAGCGTGCGCCGCTGCTCGAGCTCGGCAACCAGGAGCTCGCCGGCGAGTGGGACGACGCCCGTGGGATGCTGTTCCGCATCGGCACGCCATGGCATGTGCGTTTTCCGATGCCGAGCGGTGAACCGCGCGCGGTGCTGCCGCTCTGGTTGAAAAACGTCGCTGCCGAGGTGGCGCAGCCGGCCGACTTCGTCGTCTCGATCGCGCCTGACGAACTGGTCGAAGCGCGCGGTTCGCTGCTGTTGCGGCCGCGCCGGTTGCGCTGGCTGGCTGGCCAGTGGCAGGAGGCGCGATGACCCACGGTCGCTGGTGGGCGCTGCTGGTGCTCGTGCCGCTCCTGGCCTGTGAGCGGCCGGCTGGGGACCTGGCGGCTGCCGAGATCGCCGCCGAACTGCGGGCTCTGCGCACGGCGTTGCCGCGCGAGACGGCGCCGCCTGTCGACCCCAGGATGGTCGCCACAGCCCTGCAGCCCCTCGGGCAGGCGATGGCCGAACTGGCCCGCGAGCAGACCGCCCTCGGGTTGCGCCAACAGCAACTCCTGGGCGAACTACGGCTCTGCGCGAAGCTGGTTGGCGATGGCGTGGCCGATGCCGCCGCACAGGCGGCCGCCCAACAGGAGACCGCCGCGCTGCGTGCCCGCCTGCAGACGGTCGAGAAGGAGCTGGCCGAGCAGTTGCAGCGGCAAACCGAGGTCGAGGCCATGTTGCGCGGCGCCGTCGAACGCGCGACCCGGCAACTCGAAGTCCTGCTCGGGCCGCCGAGCGGCAAGGCCGCGCCCCCGCCCGCCAGCAGCGGCGCGGGCGGCTCGGGGGCCGCCCCGCCCGCCCCCGGTGGTGCGAGTGGCCCGCCGCCGGTCGCCGACCCGCCGCGCCAGGCGGGTGAGGGGATCGAGAAGGGCTCGTTCGCCGGCGACGCGAGTTCGCCATGGGCCTTGGTCGTCGCCTTGTGTGCGGCGTGCAGCGTGTTGTGGTGGTGGCGGTGGCGGTCACCGGTCGCACCGCCGGATTCCGGCGCGGTCGTCGGCATGGATCGTGGGGTCGAGGAGATCTGGGCGGCTGCAGAGCTGTTGGGGGAAGCGGTCGGGAAGCTGCGTTCCACCCGTGCGCCAGCCGAAACGGCAGGCGCGCGCCCGGAGCGCGTAGACGCAGTGCCGCAGCTCGGCCTTGGGATCGTGGCGGAAGCGGGTGGGCCAGGGGCTGCGGCAGCCGGGCCGCCGGTGAGGACCCGGGCGGCGGAGTCGCCGCGCACCGGCATCCGGCCAGATCCAGCGCCGAGCTCCGCTGGCGGTGGGCCGTCGATCGCGGCAGAGGGGAGTCCGTCGGTTCCGGACCGGCGCACGCCGCCCACCGTGCAGTTCGTCGTGCCGTTGGCCCCGGAGCGTTCGGCTGCCGGTCGGGTGGCTCTCGAGCAGCTGCTCGCCGCCGATCCGCGGGTGCTGCGGCGCCCCGCCCCCGAAGTCGTCGTCGCCGCCGGGCGGGCCGCGGTGCGCTGCGCCGTGCTGCCCGGGCTGCCGTCGGCCGAACGCAACCACCTCGAGCAGTGCCTGCGCGACGCGGTGGCCTGAGCGCCGACGATTCCTCGCGCAAAGCCGCCCCGTTGGCTATCGTACCGCGCCACTTTCGCGCCGTTCCGGCGCGGCCCAGGAACAGAAGATCATGATCATCGGTGTCCCCAAGGAGATCAAAGCCCAAGAGAACCGCGTCGGTGCCGTCCCGGCGATGGTGCTCGACCTCGTGTCGGCCGGCCACAAGGTGCTCGTGCAGAAGACGGCCGGACATGGGGCCGGCATCACCGACGAGGCCTTCAAGGCGGTCGGGGCGACGATGGTCGACAGCGCCGCCGAGGTCTACGGCGTTGCCGACATGTTCGTCAAGGTCATGGTGCCGCTCGCCGCCGAGTACCCTTTGTTCAAGATGTGCCAGTTGCTGTTCACCTACTTCCACTTCGCCGCCAGCCGCGAGCTGACCGATGCGATGCTGGCCTCGGGGGCGCACTGCTTCGCCTACGAGACGCTCGTGCACCGCAACACGCTGCCGCTGCTCACGCCGATGAGCGAAGTGGCCGGCCGCATGGCCGTGCAGGTCGGCGCGGTGTGCCTCGAGAAGCACTACGGTGGCCGCGGCATGCTGCTCGGCGGCATCCCCGGCGTCGAGAACGCCACCGTCGTGATCCTCGGTGGCGGCGTCGTCGGCACCAACGCCGCGAAGATGGCGGCGGGCCTGGGCGCCGACGTGCGCATCATGGACATCGACCTCGATCGGTTGCGCTACCTCAGCGACGTGATGCCGGCGAACGTGACGACGCTGCACAGCTCGCCGATCGCGATCCGCGAGCAGATCGTGCACGCCGACCTGGTGATCGGTGCGGTGCTGGTGCAGGGGGCGCGTGCGCCGCGGCTGATCCGCCGCGAGGACCTCAAGTCGATGAAGGAAGGAGCCGTGATCGTCGACGTCGCCGTCGACCAGGGCGGCTGCATCGAGACCTGCCGGCCGACCACGCACGCCGACCCGACGTTCGTGATCGACGGCGTCCTGCACTACTGCGTCGCCAACATGC
>DAIMFJ010000038.1:5692-9595 GCA_036724695.1 Planctomycetota bacterium | reverse complement strand
GGTGCCGTGCCGCGCACGTCGACGTTCGGCCTGACCAACGCCACCGGCCCGTGGGCGAAGCGCCTCGCCGGCATGGGCGTCAAGGCTGCCGCCAAGGATCCGGTGCTCGGCACGGCTGCCAACGTGCTCGGCGGGGTCGTCACGCACCAAGGCGTCGCCGAGGCCTTCGGCCTGCCGTTCCGCAGCCCTGACAGCGTGCTGTGATCGCGGTGGCCGGCGATCCGCCGCTGACCCTGTTCCAGGCGGCGGTGCTCGGGCTGGTCGAAGGACTCACCGAGTTCCTGCCGGTGTCGAGCACGGGTCACCTGATCGTCGCCCAGCGCCTGCTCGGCCTGGAGGCCAGCGAGACCAACAACGTGTTCGCGATCGGCATCCAGCTGGGTGCGATCACGGCGATCCTGGTCTTGTACTGGCGCCGCCTGCTGACCGCGGCGACGCAGGTGGTGCGGCCGGTCGGCGGCCAACCGAACCTGCTCTGGCAGATCGCGATCGCCGCGCTGCCGGCGATCGTGCTGGGGCTGTTGCTCGACGATTGGATCGACGCGCACCTGTTCTCGAGTCCGGTCGTGGCCGGCACGCTGCTGCTCGGCGGCGTGTTGCTGCTGTGGCTCGAACGGTGGCGGCGCGGCCGCGGCGAAGGCGGCCTGGACCTGGCGCAGATGCCGTACCGGATCGCGTTCTGGATCGGCGTCTGGCAATGCCTGGCCCTGGTGCCCGGCACCAGCCGCGCCGGGGCGACGATCGCGGGTGCGCTGCTGCTCGGCTTGTCGCGCACCGCAGCCGCGGAATTCTCCTTCCTGGTCGGCTTGCCGATCCTGTACGGCGCGGCGCTCTACAAGCTGGTCGGATACCGGGCGATGTTGCAGGGCGATCTGCTGCTGCCGTTCCTGGTCGGGTCGGCGGTGGCGTTCGTCAGTGCGCTGGCGGTGGTGGGGCCGTTCGTTGCGTTCCTGCGTCGGCACGACTTCGTGCCGTTCGCATGGTATCGCATCGTCGCCGGCGTGGTGCTGGCGGTGCTGTGTGCGGTTGGCTACCTGACCTGAGTCAGGAACCGGCGGCGCTCGCGGTGCCGTCGCCGAACAGCTTGCCGATCGCCAGGTGGAACGGTGGCCGCAACAGGCCTTGGTCGGTCGCGAACGCGCGCACCAGCCCATGCGGTGTCACGTCGAACGCCGGATTGCGCGCGCCGACGCCCGGCGCGGCGACGCGCTGGCCACCCAGTTCGAGGATCTCCCGCGGGTCGCGTTCTTCGATCGGGATCGCGTCGCCGTCGGCGAGGGCGGGGTCGAACGTCGAGGTCGGTGCCGCGACGTAGAACGGCACGTCGTGCGCCGCACATGCCAGGGCGACGCCGTAGGTGCCGACCTTGTTGGCGAAGTCGCCGTTCCTGGCGATGCGGTCGGCACCGACGATCGCCAGCGTCACCTGCCGGCGCGCGATCAGGCCAGCTGCGGCACCATCGGCGAGCACGTCGACCGGAATGCCTGCGGCCGCCAGTTCGAGTGCGGTGAGCCTGGAACCCTGCAGCAGCGGGCGGGTTTCGTCGGCGAGCACGCGGAAGCGGCGCCCGGCCCGCCACGCTGCGAAGAGCACTGCCAGCGCCGTGCCGTCCCCGGCGGTCGCCAGCCGGCCCGTGTTGCAGTGGGTCAGTACCGTGGCTCCGGACGGGATCAGCTCGGCGCCAGCTGTGCCGATCCGCAGGCAGGCGTCGACGTCTTCGCGGTGGATGCGGCTCGCCTCGTCGAGCAGCGCGGCCAGGCTGGGCTCGCGGCTGCAGCGCAACAGGCAGCGCTGCACGGCCCAGGCCAGGTTCACCGCGGTCGGCCGGCTGGCGCAGAGTTCGGCGCCGACCCGCTGGGCGGTCGCGACGAACTCGGCGAGGCCTGGATCCGCCTCGCGCACGCCGACCACCATGCCGTAGGCCGCGGCGACGCCGATCGCCGGCGCGCCGCGCACGCACAGCCGCGCGATCGCGTCGACGACGCCGGCCAGTTCGCGCAGGGCCAGGACCTCGCGCTCTCCCGGCAGCCGGGTCTGGTCGAGCAGCAGCAGGGTCCCTGTCACGCCGCCTTGCCAGGCGATGGTCGGGGGCAAGGGGGCCGGGCGAAGCGCAGCGGCGCCGTTCATCGCGACTCCGTCAAGCGGCGCTGGATCTCGCGGTAGGTCGCGGCGGTCTGCTCGACGACCTCCGGGGGCAGGCGCGGTGGAGGTGGGTTGCGGTTCCAGCCCGACGCCAGCAGCCAGTCGCGCAGGTACTGCTTGTCGAACGAGGTCGGTTTGCCGCCCGGCGCGACCTCTTCGGCAGGCCAGAAGCGGCTCGAGTCGGGGGTCATGCACTCGTCGATCAGCAGCAGCTGGCCGTCGCGCAGTCCGAACTCGAACTTGGTGTCGGCGATGACGATGCCGCAGCGGCGCGCGTGGTCGCGGCCAGCGGCGTACAGCGCCAGGGCCGCGGCGCGGGCCTGTTCGGCGACGTCGCGCGGGATCCGTTCGCAGACCCGCGCGAACGAGATCGGCTCGTCGTGACCGGCGGCGGCCTTCGTCGAGGGCGTCAGGATCGGTGGCTCGAGCTGACTGGCGTGCTGCAGGCCGGCCGGCAACGCAACCCCGCTGACGTGTCCGTCGCGTTGGTAGTCGTTCCAGCCCGAACCGGTCAGGTAGCCGCGCACGACCCATTCGACCGGCAGTGGTTCGCAGCGGCGGCAGCGCATCGAACGGCCGCGCAGCACGTCCTTCCAGTCGGCGGGCACCTCGGGCCACGCGTCGACGTCGGTCGACAGCAGGTGGTTGGGCACGACGTCCGCCAGCAGGCGGAACCAGAACACCGAGGTCTGCGTCAACACCTCGCCCTTGCCGGGGATGCCTTCGGCCATCACCACGTCGAAGGCCGAGACACGGTCGGTCGCGACGAGCAACAGGTCGTCGCCGAGCGCGAAGATCTCGCGCACCTTGCCCGAGCCGAGTTTGCGGGCGAACGGCAGGTCCAGGGTCAGCAGGGGGGAGCGCACGCGGCCATCATGCAGCCGGCCCGGTCTGCACGAAAGCATGCAGTGCACCCGGCGGCGGGTCGGGCTACAACCCCCCGGGTGCCGACCACGATCCGAGCCCTTGCCACCCCACTGGCCAGCGTGCCGCTGCCGGGGTTGCCCGGCTGCAAGAGCAGCGCGCAGCGCGCACTGGTACTGGCCGGGTGCACGGCGGGGGAGTCGCGCCTGACCGGGGTGACCGGCAATGCCGACGTCGCTGCGTTGGCGGCGGCGCTGACCGCCAACGGCCGGCCGGTGCGCGCCGGCGAACCCGGGGAACTCCTGGTGCACGGTCGGCCGGTCGCTCGCGGGGAGTACTGGCGCGCCGACGTCGGGGAGAGCGGCACCGCCGCGCGGTTGCTGCTCACCACCGTGCCGCTGGCCGGTGGCGTACTCGAACTCGACGGTGCGCCGGGACTGCGCAGCCGGCCGATGCACGCGGCGGTGCAGTTGCTGCGTGCCGCTGGCGTCGTGGTGCAGGGCACGGCCTTGCCGATCCTGGCCGACGGATCGGCGCGTTCGGCGGCTGGGGCCCGGGAATTCGCCGTCGAAGCCAGCGTGACCACCCAGGCGGCCTCGGGGGCGATGTTGGCGCTGGCACTCCTGGGTGGCGGCGTCGTGCGAGCCGACCGCGCGGCGGCCGTCGGCTACCTCGAACTCACCGCGAGCGTGTTGCGGCAGCTCGGCGTGGCCGTGCAGGTTGCGCCACGTGCCGAGTCCTGGACGGCGACGATCGCCGCAGGTGGACTGCGGGCGGTCGACTACGCAGTGCCCAGGGATGCCTCGGCGCGCACGTTCGTCGCGGGGCGCGCCGCACTTCACGGCCTGCCGTTGCCAGCGGAGGTCGCGGCCGCCCCGTTCGCCACCCATCCTGTAC
>DAIMFJ010000038.1:1027-5682 GCA_036724695.1 Planctomycetota bacterium | reverse complement strand
GACGGCGACCTGCTGACCCTGCTGGCGCCAGGGGACGACGAACGACGCCTGGACGGGCTGGCCGCCCGGCCGGATGCGGTGCCGATGCTCGCTGCGCTGGCGGCGACGCGGCGCGGCCGCACCTGGTTGCCGGAACTGCCGAACCTGCGCCACAAGGAGAGCGATCGGCTCGCCGCGTTGGCGAGCGCCTTGCAAGCCCTCGGTGGCGAGATCGCGGTGGTGGACGACGGCTTGTCGATCCGGGGACCCTTGCAGCAAAAGGCGACGCCACAGCCGGTGCCAGTGCCGGCGGATCACCGCCTCGTGATGGCGATGGCGGTGCTCGGATCGGTCCTGCCGGGCGGGCTCGCGCTCGAGCACGCCGCGGCGGTCGGCAAGAGCTGGCCCGGCTTCTGGGACTGGCTGCGGCAGGCCGCGCGGGTCGACGGAGCCTGAGCGGCCCGCGCTACTCGGGCTTCTCGCGCACGCCGATCGCGAGGTTCAGCTCGGGCTGGTTGTTGCTGCGCGATTCGACGAAGCCGTCGACGAACACGAAGGTGTTGTAGTCGCGGTCGATCGCCCCGAACCAGGTCTCGCTGGTCTGCTGGATCGCGATCGTCATGCTGCCGTCGGCGCTCAGCGTGTAGGTGCCGGTGTACAGGAAGTCGACGCCCTGGTTGCCGATCGCCTCGAGGCGGAACCCGCCGCCCGACGACAGCGTCACCGTGCCGATGAACGTGTCCGAACCGCTGTTGGTCGGGTTCACGAACAGCGTGTGGCCACCGGTGTAGAACTTGCCGGGCACCCGCACCGGGTCGACCGGCGTCGCCGGCGCGTCGAATTTGCGCACCAGCCAGGCGATGCCGGCTTCGCCGTCGGTCTCGTCGGCGTCGAGGGCGAGCACCAGGTTGTCGTTGGCGACTGCGTACATCGGCCGGCTGTCGGCGGCCTGGGCGCCGACCTGGTAGCTGAGCGTGAAGTTGCAGGTGCCGTCGCCGGTGTTGTTGACCAGCACGTTCTCGATCGCACCGCCGAACGTCACGCTGGAGGTGCCCTGCGTGCCGGTTCCGCTGATCGAGCGCTGCGTACCGGCCGCGCCCGCCGTGATCGACACGCCGCCGTACGCGCCGCGGCCGACGTTGTCGGGCGACAGCAAGGTCTGCCCGAACACCGTGTGCAGCGACAGCACGTGCCACGGCCCGCCCAGTTCGACCTGGCCGGGATTGACCTTCATGCCGTAGTACAGGCCGATCGACTGGCTGCTCTGCGTCGACACCCGGTCGGTGAACAGGTAGTGCGCCTTGCTGTCGTTGCGGCTGTAGGCGCCGCGGAACACCACCGACGGGTCGCGGTTGCTGCCGGTCACGTACAGGTTGAAGTCGCCCTTCTTGGCCAACGCGTAGCGGTCGGTGCCGTTGTCGCCCGACGGCCGCACGATCGTGTACTTGCCGTCGTCGAACAGGTTGAGCTTGCCGCGATCGCTGAACGCGACGTTGGCCGACACCGGGAACGTGCCGAACCCGGGCAGGGTCCGGAACCCGAACATGTGGTGGTCGGCGTTGAGCAGGACTTCGCTGGCAGGGCCGTCTTCGTCGCCGCCGTCGGCGCAGCCGCCGAGCACGGGGAGGACGAGCAGCCAGAACAGGCGGTGCAGGTGCATGTGCAAGATGCCCATGCTAGCGCCAGGCGGCGCTCCGGTCACCGCCGCAGCGACCTGGAATCGCGCCCGGGGTGTCGGCGGCAAGCACTTCGCCGTGGGGGACTTGCAACTCCCCCCGGGTGCATCGGCGCGGTTGTGGGCTAGACTCTCCGGCCGATGCGGTTCTCCAAGCTCGTCTGCTGCGGGTCGTTCGTCGTCGCGCCTTGGCTGGCCGGCTGTGCAACGCCGTCACCGCACGGCGGGCCGTTGCCGGTCCGCAACCAGCATCCCGCCCAGCTGCTGGTGCAGTCGATGACGCCACACCGGGCGGCCGCGAACCCCCCTGGCACGACGACGCTGCGCCTGGACGCGGCGTATTCGAACCTCTGGTTGGCCGGCGGTTCGGGCGCGTCGTCGTTCCGGATGGACGGCGAG
This sequence comes from Planctomycetota bacterium, assembly GCA_036724695.1. Taxonomy (GTDB): domain Bacteria; phylum Planctomycetota; class UBA1135; order UBA1135; family UBA2386; genus JACKIC01. Next base: position 3,629 of record DAIMFJ010000038.1, on the reverse strand, counting down.
TACCTGCGCAGCGCGGCTGGCGTCGAGGTCGGCCTCGGCGGTGGCTTCGAACTCGGCTTCGAGGTGCCGGTCGCACACACCAGCGGCGGCTTCCTCGACAGCTTCATCATCGACTACCACGAACTGTTCGGCTTTCCGGACCAGGATCGCACGCTGGTGCCCAAGGACCAGTTCGCGATCCGGGCTCGTCAGAACGGCAGCACCCTCTGGGAAGTCGAATCCGACAGCCTGCAGTTGCTCGACATCCCGATCCAGCTGCTGTGGTCGCCGACCGGCGACCGCAGCCAGCCGGGCTTCGGCTACGGCTTGCGGGCGGGCGTCGAGTTGCCGACCGGTGACGACCAGCGCGGCTACGGCAACGGCGAGGTCGACTGGAGTCTCGGGGCGCTGGCCGAGCTGCGCACCGCGACGGCGACCTGGTACGGTCACCTGCAGCACACGTTCGCCGGCACGCCGGCACCGACCCGGGCCGCCGGCCTGCAGTTCGCCGACGTCACCGCGGCGGGTCTGGGCGTCGAGTTGCCGCTGACCGCCAACTTCGCGGCGATCGTGCAGACGGCGTTCGAGACGTCGACCTTGCGCGACCTGCCGGTCGCCGAGACGACGCGCGAGCAGATGCTGCTGTGGGTCGGCGGTCGTTGGCAGGTCGGTGCCGCGGTCGACCTGGAGTTCGCGTTCGGCGAGGACCTGATCGCCAACGCCTCGCCGGACTTCACGGCCTGGGTGGGCATGGCGTGGACGCCCGGCCGGACCGCGGCGCGCTAGGGGCGTCGGGCAGCGCTTCCCCCAGGCGACTCCCCCGCTCTGCTTAACATAACATATCTTATCAGAACCTGAGGACTGGGAACCGGGGGGGCTGCCGGGCGTACCGTTCGGTTTGGCCTCAGCGGTTCTTGGCCTTGCCGCCCTGGCCCGCCGCCGCCGGACTGGCTGGTGCCTGCGCTGCCAGCCGCTGCCACTGTTCGGCCAGCGCCACCTGCAGGCTGGTGAAGCCCGCGTAGTGCACGGTCCGGGCTGGCACCCCGGCGGTCCGCGCCAACTCGTGCGCCGGCTCGGTGGTCTCGTGACGGTTCCAGTGCAGCAGCATCAGCACGTCGACGCCGGCCCGCAGGCGGTCGCCGATCGCGCCGACGATCTTCTGCGGCGACGTGTAGTTGGTCTCCATCCACTCGCTGGCGAACCCCCACGCCGCGGCCAGCTTGTCGAGCTTCTGGTGGTGTGCGCGCTGCCGTTCGTTGCCGCCGACGACCAGCACCCGCGGCTGGCGGCCGAGCCGTCTGGCGAGGCTGGCGACGGCGCTGGCGGCGGCGTCCTCGACGCACGGCGTCGCGTCGTGCAGCGCCAGCAGCTTCTCGATCGCCTGCAGGTCCTCGCCGGCCAGCTCCGGGAACGCGATCTGCACCTCGGCCAACAGGCCATGCGCCTGCTGCAGTGCTTCGACCTCCTTCCTGGCCCGCAGCGACCGGGCGACACCGACCAGCAACTGGGCGCGCTCGTAGTCCTTGCCCTCGAGTTCTTCGTAGACGGCGGCGAGTTCGACCTTGATCTCGACGTGGTCCAGGGCCTGGCCGACGAATTCCTCGTTGCGCAGCAGCTTCTCGAGCACGTCGAACTTGCCGCGCTGCTGCAGCAGTTCGCGCAGTTCGGCGTAGCAGGCGCGCGCCTGGTCGCGTTCGCCGAGCATGTTGTGCGCGGTCAGCACGACCCGCAGGGCTTCGACGCGCTGGTCGAGGTTGACGGCGACTTCGAGCACGCGCCGCGCCGCGACCAGGGCCGGTGGCGCTTCGCCGAGGCCGAGGTATTCGAGGGCGACGAACAGCAGTTGGTCCGGCGACGAACCGCGACCGACGTCGACGGCGTCGAGGAAACGCAGCGCCAGTTTGCGGTCGTGGCCCTTCAGGGCCTCGTGCACGCTGTAGAAGCTCTCCAGGTCGGGCTTGACGGTGTCGAGCGCTTGTTCCATCAGCTTGAGCGCGCGCGACGTCTCGGCGGCGTCGCCGAGCGACAACAGGGCGGCGGCCTGGAAGAACCGCGCCCGGTCGCGCAGCGCGACGTCGCGGCCTTCGAGGCGACGCAGGCCGGCCAACGCGCGGTCGAAACCGCGCGCGGCGGCCTGCAGGTCGCCCATCTCGTAGGCGAGCAGGCTGCGCACGTAGAGCGCCTCGGGGGCCGCACTGGCCGGATCCTCGCTGGCATGGCGCAGCCGTTCGAGGGCGGCCTGGCGGTCCGGGCGGGTCTGGCGCGGCTCGAGCTCGAGGGAGTCGTGGGTGCGCAGGTCGGCCAGCGCCGCGACCACCGCGGCAGCGCTCGCCAACTGCGGCTGGCCCTGGGCGAGCGCTTCGGCCTTCTCGGCGGCACTGCGCGCGGCGGCCCATTCGCTGGCGGCCAGCAGCCGTTCGGCGAGGGCGCGGTGGTAGCGGGACCGCACGTCGTTCGGCAGGCGTTCGAAGCCGGCCATGCCGAGCACCTTGCCGAGGATCGACGCGGTGCTCTCCTGGTCGTCGCTGTCGACGCGGGTCTCGAGCCGCGTCAACAGGTCGGTGACCGCGGCGTCGACGATCGTGTCGAGCTCCCCACCGGCTGGTTCGGCGGCGAGGAACTG
>DAIMFJ010000038.1:416-1017 GCA_036724695.1 Planctomycetota bacterium | reverse complement strand
ACCGCCAGCTTGATGTCGCCCGACCAGAACAGCGAGCGCACCACCAGCGGCAGGACGTTGCCGGCCACCTGGGCATCCTGCAGCACGTCGAGCAGCATCTGCGGATCCTGCAGCAGTTCGGCGATGCGCTCGCGCTGGCCCTTGCGATCCAGGGCGCGCAACGTCCCGAACACGTGCCAGCGGCGCAGCGTCGGCGTCGCCGGCGGCGGGCTCGGCGGCAGCTCCAGCAGGGTCGACGCATAACCGTTCAGGAACGCGCAGCCGGGCCGTTCGTCGGCCAGTGCCGCGTAGTCGGCGAGCTGGCCCTTGATGGCGTCGACGGTTTGTTCGCCCTTCTCGGCGAGATGGACCTGCTGCAGCAGCAGGCGATCGAGAGCACGTTCCCAAGCCATGGCAAAGACCTCGGGCGGTCCTATCGGGCGCGTGCCGGATCCGGCTGGCCGTTGGTCGGCTCGGGCCGATGGCAGCGCCGGGCTACTCGACCAGGCTCTTGGCGTCGGCCGGCAAGACGACCACCTGGCCGCCGAAGCTGGCGCCGCGCGGGCCGGGCACGACGGCGCCGAGCAGCAGGTCGCCGACCCGCAAGTCCCCCGCCGTGGCC
>DAIMFJ010000038.1:0-224 GCA_036724695.1 Planctomycetota bacterium | reverse complement strand
CGTGCGGCAGCGCGGCATTGGCCTGCAGGCCTGGCCAGCTGCGCAGGGCGGCGGCGCCGGGTTCGGCTTCGCGGCCGGTCTCCCAGAGGTACTCCGTGACCAGCGCTTCGAGGTTGCCGCCGAGGTTGGCGCCAGCCCCCGCCTCGCTGTCCTCGCGGTCGAACGGGTTGTCCTCGTCGTCGGCGGCACCCGGCTCGAGTCCGGCCATGCGTTCGAGTTGCGCG
>DAIMFJ010000037.1:13393-23742 GCA_036724695.1 Planctomycetota bacterium | reverse complement strand
CCAGCTGGTGCTGGTGCGCGCGGCCGACGCCCGCGTCGTCGGCACGTTGCTGCTGTTCCGCCACGACGCCGGCAGCGCACGCGCCGAGGTGGGCTACGTGCTGGGCCGGCGGCACTGGGGGCAGGGTCTGATGCGCGAGGCGCTGCAGGCGGCCTGCTTGCACGCCTTCGGCGCGCTGGGCCTGCGCCGGCTGGAAGCCGAGGTCCACCCCGGCAACGCCGCGTCTTGGCGCCTGCTCGAGCGCCTGGGTTTCGTGCACGAAGGCACGCTGCGCCAGCGCTGGGTGGCCCAGGGCGCGCCGTACGACACGCGCCTGTACGGTCGGCTGGCCGGCGACCGCGGCGGCCCCGCCGACGGCCACGAGGACGCGCGATGCCGCTGACCCGCGAAGCCGTCGAACGCTGGCTGCACGCCTACGGCCAGGCCTGGCAGCAGGCCGACCCGCAGCGTGCGGCGGCGCTGTTCACCGACGACTGCCGCTACTTCGAGACACCGTTCGCGCCGCCTACTGGCAGGCCGTGCCCGACGGGCAGGCCGACATCGCGTTCGCCTGGCGGCTGGTCGCCGTCGAGGGCGAGGTCGCGCTGGCGCACTGGAGCGCGTCGTTCACGCGCAAGGCCGGCGGCACGCGCGTGCACCTGGACGGCATGTTCGAACTCGCGTTCGACACCGGCAGCGGCCGGTGCCGCACGCTGCGCGAGTGGTGGCACGCCGAGGAGCGGCCCGTCGCGTGACGCCGGCGCGCGCTCGCCGCCGCGACCGGATGCAGGCATGATCGCCGCGTCGCGTCCCCGGCGCGTGCGATGCGTGCCCCGCGCGCCGCACATCGCACGCGGCACCCGCAAGGCGGTCGGCCTTGCGCCCCTCCAGGAGGCTACATGCCCACCCCCCGCCGCCAGCCCGTCGTCCTCGCGGCCCTCGCCCTCGGCCTGGCCGCCACCGCCGCCGTCGCGCTGCTCGAGAGCATGGCCTGGCCGGGCAATGTCGCCCAGCTCGAAGCGATCGTCCGGCGCGCCGCGGCCCTTGCCGGCGGTGCGACGGTCGAGCGGGAACACCTGCTGGCCCCCGCGGTGCAGTCGCCGGCACCGGTCGGCGAGTCCACGGGTCCATCCAGCGCCCAGCGCAGCCACGACGAGCCGCAACTCACCGAAGAGTCGATCCGGCCGTTCGAGGAGGAAGAGCAGGAACTGCTGTCGCGGGCCCTGCGCGCCACCAAGGGCAACGTGCGGCGGGCCGCGCAGCTGCTCGGCATCGGCCGTGCCACCCTGTACCGCAAGATCCAGCAGTACCGCCTGCGCCTGCAGTGAAGCCGCGCGCCAGCCGACCTTGGCGGTCGGCGCAGGCGTTCTCTATGGTGCGGCGATGGACCCGGTTCCGATCCTGCACCGCGACGAGCACCTGCTGGTGGTCGACAAACCGGCCCGCGTGCTGGTCGTCCCGGCCCCCGGCCGGTCGGGCCCGACGCTGGTCGATCGCCTGACCCAACAGCTGGGCGAGCGCGTCGTCGCCGTGCATCGCCTCGACGAGGAGACCACCGGGGCCCTGGTGCTCGCGCTGACCGACGCCGGGCGCACCGGCATGGACGCCTTGTTCCGCGCCCACGCCGTCGAACGTGAATACCTGGCGCTGTGCGCTGCCGCGCCGAACCCCGCCGCCGGCCGCATCGAGTCGGGCTTGCGGGAGAGCCCGGGTGGCATCGTCGAAGTCGTCGCGCGCGGCGGCGAACGCGCCGTCACCCACTACCGCACGCTCGGCCGCCGCGGCCGATGCACCCTGGTGCTCTGCCAGCTCGAGACCGGCCGACGCAACCAGATCCGCGTGCACCTGGCCGCGCTCGGCTGCCCGCTGGCCGGCGACCGCAAGTACGGGTTCCGCGCCCGCGCCGGGGAACGGTTCCCGCGCGTCATGCTGCACTCGTGGCGACTGCAGTTCCGGCACCCCGTGCTCGGCACCCCGGTGGCGGTCACGGTGCCGCCGCGCGAGGCCGAGTTGCAGCCTTGAGGCCGCCCCACGCCGTGCAAAGGCGCCGGATTCGCAAGTGGCGATGCCACTGGCGCCGGGCGTAGAATCGGCGCACCGTGCAGGTACCGATCCGGTTGTCCCAGGAGTCGCTGTTCGGATTCCTGGCGAGCACACGGTTGCCGGTCGTCTCCAGCTTGTCGGCGGTGATCCGCTGGCTCGCACTCGGGTTGGGGACGGCGGCCGCCGTGAACGCCGGTGCGTGCCTGTTGTTCGCCGCCGATGGCTGGTGGGCCGCGGACCTGCCGTTCTCGGGCGCCGTGCCGGGACTCGCCGCAGCGCCGTGGTGCTTCGCCGCGTGGTGGGTGTGTCGGCAGCGTCGCTTCGATCGGGCCGCACTGTTGTTGGCCGTCGGTCTGGTGGTCGGCACCAGCCTCGCGAACTGGCCGCGCGGCGCGTTCAGCATCCTCTGGTACGTGCAACCGTTCCTGGCGTTGCTCGCCAGCATCTCGCTCGGCGTGGTGCCCGGCCTCGTGCTGACGCTGCTGAGCGTGCTCGGGATGTTGTTCGCGGCGCTCGGTCATGCCCAGACGCCCGGCGAAGCGGCGGTCCGTGAGATCTGGGTGCACGCGGCCAGCCTGTCGGCCCTGACGCTGGCGTCGGCGTTGGCTGGCGCGATCGTCAACCGGCTGGTGTTCATGACTTTGCTGACCGCCGAGACCCAGCGCCGGCGCTACACGGAGTCGAGCCGTGCGCTGCGGCATCGCGAGAAGCTGCTGCGTCACGCGCTGCGCGTCGAGACGGTGGGCGACCTGGCCGGCATGGTCTGCCACCAGCTGCGCAACACCTACCAGGTGCTGCTGGGCCATGTGTCGCTCGGTGCGATGGCGGCCGACGAAGACGAACGCTTGCGCCGCCTGCAGCTGATCGAACGTGCCCTCGAGGAGTCGAGGCCGTTGCTCGACCAGTTGATGCGCCTCGCGCATCCCGACGAAGGGGCGATCGAGACGCTCGACGTCGCCGCTGCGCTGCGCACGTTCCACGCCCAGGCGGCGCGGGTGCTGCCAAGCACGATCCAGGTCGGCCTCGACGTTCCCGAGACCTTGCCGCCGGTGCTGCTCAACCAGAGCGGGCTCGCGCACGCACTCTGGAACCTGGTCATCAACGCCAAGCACGCGATCGAGGGCGACGGCCGCATCGACCTGCGCGCCGGTTGCGATCGTTTCCAGGTCTGGATCGAGGTCGCCGACACCGGCTCGGGCATCCCGAAGGAGGTCAAGGAGCGGATCTTCGACCCGTACTTCACGACCAAGCCGGTCGGCCAGGGCACCGGGCTCGGCTTGACCGCCGTGGCTCGCTTCGTGCGTGGCAGCAACGGCCTCGTGCAGGTCGAGAGCACGGTCGGCAGGGGGACCACGTTCCGGCTGCGGTTCCCCGTGGCGCCGGCCGAGCATGGTGCCGCCAGTGCCCCGACCGCGCAGACGGCCTGAGTCGTCGCGTCGGCGCCGCTACACGGTGACGGGCCGGCCCAGGCGGCGGGTCAGCACACCACCGAGCACCTGCTCCAGCCGACCGCGGCCCTTGGTGTCCATCCAGCATCCGTGCGCTGGATCGAATTCGAAGTGCCAGGCCGTGGCGCCTTCGGCGAGCCAGATCTGGCTCGCCGCCGACTGACGGTTCATCACGCAGACCTTGCGGTCGGCGAAGGTGATGCGGAGCACCCCTCCCGCCAGATCCGCTTCGAGTTCATCGGGGTCGAAGCCGTCCAGCGCCGCCTGCACCTTGCGCATGGTGGCTTCGGCGCGCGCAGCAAAGTCCGGGTCGTCGGTGGCGGGCATCAAGCCGATGATGGGCCCTGGGTGGTTGGCAGACCAGGGGTTGCTCGTCGCCGAGCGGGTCTTGCCAGTGGCCCGCGGCACACTTTCTGCAACGGATTTCGGGACCGTGAAATTTTCGCGAAGCCAGTGTGGGTAGGGGCTTGCGTAAAAAAGAGCGGCCGGCGATTCTCTCCCAGAATCGCCGGCCACAGCAGGTTGGTCCCAGCCGCTCTGATTTGCCCTCTCGATGCCCAGACGCAGTTGCGTGCGCCTGGACGAAGCGGCTGGGACCACTCGTCCCATGCCCTCTAGTAGACGTTGAGGGGGGCAAAACTTTCCTGGCTGCCGAAGATTTTTCGCGTCCCCGGGAACGGCGTGTGCACCACCCCCCGCCGGGGGACCATCGGACGGTGCCGTGCGGCGCCGGCGCGGCCTGCCGCAAAACCGCTGGCCACGGCGTATTGCGCCGTTCCGCAGACGCGGCTGCGGGGTTCGGGTGACCATCGGACCTACTTGCTGGCGCGAGTGGCCCGGTCGATCCAGCCGCCGAGCAGGGCCGCGACGTCGACCCGATCGGCCTCGGCTTCGAAGCTCAGCAACACGCGGTGTGCCAAGGCCGGCAGCAGGCAGGCATCGAGATCCTCGCGAGCGACCGACGGTCGACCGTCGAGCAGTGCCCTGGCCTTGGCGCCGAGCAGGATCGCCTGACCCGCGCGGGCGCTGGCCCCGTACCGAACGCAGCGCCGCGTGCGCTCGTCGCCGACCTCGGGGTGGGTCGCCAACACCAGTTCGGCGGTGAAGCGGATCAGGTGGCTGCCGACCAGGACTTCGCGGACCAGTTGCTGCAGTTCGGCCAGTTCGTCGGCGCGCAGCGCCACCGGCAGGTCGGGCGCAGGCGTGCCGGTGGTCTCGGCGAGCACTCGCGCCATCGCCGCGGCGTCCGGGGTCTTCACCTGCAGGCGAAACAAGAAGCGATCGAGCTGCGCCTCGGGCAGCGGGAACGTGCCTTCGAGCTCGATCGGGTTCTGGGTCGCCACGACGTGGAACGGGCGCGGCAGCGCGTGCGTCGTGCCGGCGACCGTCACGGCGTGCTCTTGCATCGCCTCGAGCAGTGCCGACTGCGTCTTCGGGCTGGCCCGGTTGATCTCGTCGGCGAGCACCAGTCCGGCGAACAGTGGCCCCGGCTGGAACCGGAAGCGGCGTTGGCCGCCCTCCTCGTCGAACACCTGCGTCCCGGTGACGTCGCTCGGCATCAGGTCGGGGGTGAACTGGATGCGGGCGAACTCCAGGCCGAGGCCGTGGCCGAGCGAGCGGACCAGCAGCGTCTTGCCGAGGCCTGGCAGACCCTCGAGCAGCACGTGGCCGCCGGCGAGCAGCGCCACCAGCAGGTCGTCGATCAGCTGGTCCTGGCCGATCACGCGCTGCCGCAAGCCGTTGCGCAGCTGCGCGACCTTGCCGAGCAGCGTCTGCGCCCGTTCGCGAAGGTCGCGGCTCATCGGCACTCCTTCTGCATGGCGCGGTGCTCGAGGTAGCGATCGGCGCGGTCGGGAAGTACGGCGACCACCAGGCCGCCGCGCTGGTCCGAACGGGCGGCGACGGTACGCGCCGCGTGCAGCACCGCCCCGCTGGCCGGACCGAGCAAGAGGCCTTCCTCGCGCGCCAGGCTGCGCACGCCGGCGGCTGCGTCGGCGTCGCCGACGGCGATCACGCCGCTCAGGTCCTTGGGGTTGAGGATGTCGGGGATGAAGCCGGCACCCAGGCCCGGGATGTCGTGGCCGCCGGCCTGGCCACCGGCCAGCACCGGACTGCCAGCCGGTTCGACGCCGAACACGCCGACGCCGAGTTCGCGGTAGAAGGTCACGCAGCCGGCCGCGGTGCCGCCGGTGCCGACCGGCACGACGACCGCGGTGACCTTGCCGTCGGTGTCGAGCCAGATCTCGCGTGCGGTCGATTCGGCGTGCTGGCGGGCGTTCGCGCGGTTGGTGAACGCCTGCAGGCAGACGGCACCGGTGGTCTGCTTGGCGAGCTGGTCGGCGCGCGCCATCGCCCCGCGCATGCCTTCGGCGGCCGGCGTCTCGACGACCTCGGCGCCGAGCAGCGCCAGCAACGCGCGTCGGCTCTCGGGGGTGCCCTCGGGCATCGTCAGCACGACGCGGTAGCCGAGGCGCCGGCCGACGAACGCGATCGCCAGGCCGAGGTCGCCGCCGCTGCATTCGACGATCGTGCCGCCGGCGCGCAGGAAGCCGCTGCGTTCGGCGTGGCGGATCATGCCGAGGGCGGCACGGTCCTTGTTGCTGCCGGTCGGGTTGTGGGCCTCGATCTTGCCGAGCAGGCGCGTGCCTGGGGGAGCCAGTCGGGAGAGTTCGACCAGCGGGGTGCCGCCGATCAACCAGGTTGCGTCTGCCGCGATGCGGGCCATGGCCGGAAGCGTAGCTTGGTCTCGGGAGCAGGCCAGACGATGATGCGCCGATGCAGCAGAACGGTCTGGTTCGGGTGCGCACGGTGGCGTTCGCCGCGGCGGCGATCCTGTCGGCGCTGTCGGCAGGGTGTGCCGGGGTGTCGCCGCGGCCGGAGGCGATCGACCCTGCGACGCTGGCTGCGCCGGTGCTCGACGCGGCAGCGGTGGCCAGGCGGGATGCCGCAGTCGACGAGGCGGTGGCGGCGGTGCTGCAGCGTGAGTACGCAGTGGCCCAGCGCGCTGCGGCAGCCGCGCTGGCGATCGATCCGCGGGCAGCTCGGGCCCGTGCCGTGCTCGGGTTCGTGTCGTTGCAGACGGCGCGGCGCGAGGAGCCGCCGGAACTGTTCGCGCTGCACGCCGGCGAAGCGCAGGTGCGCACGGCTGTGGCGCTGGCGCCGCAGGATGCATTCGTCGGCTACCTGCATGCGGTGTTCCTGGCCGAGGTCGGGCACCTGTCGGCGGCGGCTGCTGCTGCCGAGACGGCGCTCGCCGACAGCAAGCAGGCTCCCGCCCACGAACGGGCGGCGCTGCTCGGCGTCGCCGGCACGTACCGCTACGAACTGGGCGAGGACCGCGCCGCCTACCCGCACCTCGTCGACTACGTGGCGCTGCGCCCTGACGATGCCGCCGCGCAGTTCCGGCTCGGCAACTGCCTGTTGCGGTTGGCCAGCCTGCCGCAGGGGCCGACCGGCCCGGCGCAGGCGCAGCAGCAGCTGGAGGCGGCGACGCGGGCGTTCGCGCGGGCGTTCGAACTGGTGCCGAGCGACCTGCCGGCGGGGTTGGCGGTCGGCACGGCACAGGCGCGCGGCGCCGAACGGGCGCGCCAACGCGGTGACGACCAGCTCGCCGCGCAGCTGGCGGCGGCCGCCGCGCAGCAGTTCGCGCGGTTGGTCGAGCAGTTTCCGGCGGCGGCGGAGCCGGCGTACTGTCTGGGTGTCGTGCAGGCCGCCAGCGGCGACCGCGAAGCGGCGGCGGCCAGCCTGGCCACGGCGCTGGCCCGCGATCCGCTGCATCTCGGGGCTCTGCTGCAGGTTGCCGCCGAGGTGGATCCAGCCCAGCCGGAGCCCTTGCGCAAGGCGCTGCGGCGGGTGTTGTACGCCGACGATGCGCGCGGGGGCCTCACCGCCCGCGAACGGCAGGCGGTCGAACGGCGCCTCGCTTCGCTGGGGGCGTGAGATGCGGCCGGACGGTGTTCGCACCGGCAACCGGCGAACCGACCCGCCCGTGGGCGAGCCGTTCAGAACCCGAGGATCGAGTAACCGGCGTCGACGTAGATCGTCTGGCCGGTGATGCCGCGGCTCAGGTCGGACATCAAGAACAGCGCCGTGTTGCCGACGTCGGCCTGGTCGACGTTGCGGCGCAGCGGGGCGCGTTGCGCCATCGTGTCGAGCAACGAGCCGAAGTCCGACACGCCCATCGCCGACACCGTCTTGATCGGACCGGCCGAGATCGCGTTGACGCGCACGCCGGCAGGACCGAGGTCGTTGGCCAGGTACCGGGTGTTGGCCTCGAGTGCGGCCTTGGCGACGCCCATCACGTTGTAGTTCTGCACGACCTTCTCGGCGCCGTAGTAGCTCAGGCAGACCACGCTCGCCTCACCGCCGGCCATCAGCGGCCGCGCCGCCTTGCACATGCCGATCAGCGACCAGGCGCTGACCTGCTGGGCGAGCTGGTAGCCTTCCCAGGACGTGTCGGTGAAGTTGCCGCCGAGCTCTTCGCGCTTGGCGAACGCGATCGAGTGCACCAGGCCGTCGACGCGCGGGAAGTGCTTCTGCAGGCCCGCGAAGTACTTCTCGAAATCGCCCGGCACGGTCACGTCGCACGGCGCGATGTAGGTGTCGGCGGGGAGCTCGGCGGCCAGTTTGCGCACCGGCTCTTCCATGCGCTCGTTCTGGAAGTTCAGGGCCAGGCGGGCACCTTCGCGGTGCAAAGCCTGGACGATGCCCCAAGCGATCGAGCGCTTGTTGGCGACGCCGAAGATGACGATGTTCTTGCCGGTCAGCAATGCCATGCGCACAGCCTAGCGACGGCGCGGCCCGGGTCACGCGTCGCTTGCCGCCACGGCGTGGAACAGCTTGCGGGACGGGGTCGTCCAGGGCGTATCGGCGCTGCGCGGGTACCAGGCCAGCGAGCCAGGGCGGGTCGCCGCGGCGGCGTGGCCGTGCACGGTGATGCGGTGGTGGGTGATCGCATGCCTGGCGGTTGCCAGGACCGGGCCGATGGCGAGGGTCGCGCCGAAGCGGGCGCGGATCGTGTCGGCCAGATCGGCGGCATCGCAGGCCACCAGGATGCCCGGGCCGGGCAGTTCGATCTGGCCGGCGTTGGCCTCGCCGGCCGGGATCCGGTAGCCGAGCGCTTCGCCACCGCGCTGGACCAGCGCCACCCGCGCGGTCACCGGCACCGCGGCGCGGGGCGCGGGCCGGTTGGGAAGTTCGGCGGTGCGGTCCTGCGCCCGGGCCACACAGTCGTCCTGCACCGGGCAGGCGGCACAGCGCGGCGACGTCGGCGTGCAGACCGTGGCGCCGAGTTCCATCAGCGCCTGGTTGAAGTCGCCGGGGCGCTGCCGGTCCAGGTGCTGCAGCACCAACCGGCGCAACTGCCGCTGCACGGTGGCCGACTTGATCGGTTCGGCGATGCCGGCGTGGCGGGCGAAGACCCGTTCGACGTTGCCGTCGACGGCCGGTTCGGCGTGGCCGAACGCGATCGACGCGATCGCCCCGCGCGTGTATGCGCCGATTCCTGGCAGGTTGGCAAGTTGCTCGGGATCCGCAGGTACGGTGCCGCCGTATTCCTGGGCCACCGCGCGTGCGCCCTCGCGCAGCAGCCGTGCCCGGCGGTAGTAGCCGAGGCCTCGCCACGCCAGCAGCAACGTGTCGTCGTCGGCCGCCGCGAAGTCGGCTGGGGTCGGAAAGCGGGCCAGGAAGCGCGCGAACGGCTCGCGGACCGCCTCGACCCGGGTCTGTTGCAGCATGATCTCGCTGACCCAGATCGCCCATGGGTCACGCGTGCGACGCCAGGGCAGGTCGCGCCGGTGTTCGTCGAACCACGCCAACAGGCGCGCCGCGAACGGAGCGCCCGGCGCGGCGGGTCGGCTGGCGCGCGGCACGGTCAGTCGCCGAGCGCGCTGGCGTCGGTCGGCCGGGTCTGCAGCTCGAGGCCGAGGCGGTTGCGCAGGTCCTGCTCGACGTGGTCGAGGATGTCGTTCAGCTTGACAGCGTCCTCCTGCTCGCTGACCAGCGAGATGCGGATCGTGCGCGTCATGTCGACCCCCTGCACGCGGGTGCGGATGCTGACCTGCGGGTTGCGGCCGGCGACGTCGGCCAGCGCGCGGCTGATCGACGACTCGTCATGGCCGTGGTAGTCGACGTGGCGTTCGCCGCGCACCGTGTCCGGGCCCTCGGCGAGCATCACCGGCATCACGTGGGTCGTGAAGAAACGCTGCATCTCGGCCGGCACGCCGGGCAGCAGGCAGACCGTCGATGCGCCGTGCCGCAACATCACTGCCGGGGCCGTTCCGACGGTGTTCTCGAAGCACTTGCTGCCCTTGGGCACGCTGGCCATGCCGCGGCGGGTGTCGTTGACCGCAGGGTCCTCGATCGCGCCCTTGGCGTACATGCGCCGGTAGGCGCTGGCGATGAACTCGACGGCCTCCGGGTCCTCGTGCAGGGCCACCCCGGTGGCCTTGGCGAGGCAGCCCCGGGCGTTGTCGTCCCAGTTCGGCCCCATGCCGCCGGTCATGATCACGAACGTCGGCTTCTGGTCGAGTGCCCAGTTCAGGGCCGAGACCATCTCGGCCTCGACGCGATCCACCACCTGGATGGTGCGGACCCGGTAGCCGATGTCGTCCACGCGGTTGGCGATGAACGCGGCGTTGCGGTCGACGACCGAGCCTTCGAGGATCTCGCGCGAAACGACCAGGATGATGACGCTCTTGTCGAACAAAATCGGACTCCTTGCGGGAAGCGGGTTGACTCTGGGAACGGCCGTCGCCGCGGCGCCGGCCCGTCCCTGAAGTTCGCATCGTACCCGATCGGCAGCGTTGTTGCAGCCATCCCGTTGCCGGGCCAGAATGACGGTTTCGGCGACTCGTAACCAACGCCCCGACCAGCCTCCAT
>DAIMFJ010000037.1:0-13383 GCA_036724695.1 Planctomycetota bacterium | reverse complement strand
CACCGATCTCCTGCTCGAACAGGAGATGCGTGAGAGCTACCTCAACTACTCGATGAGCGTGATCCTGAGTCGCGCTCTGCCCGACGCGCGCGACGGCTTGAAGCCGAGCCAGCGGCGCGTGCTCGTGGCGATGAACGACCTCGGGTTGGGGCCGCGCAGCAAGCACCGCAAGTGTGCCAAGATCTGCGGCGACACGTCGGGCAACTACCACCCGCACGGCGAGTCGGTCGTCTACCCGACCCTGGTCGGCATGGCGCAGCCGTTCACGACCCGCTACCCGCAGGTCGACAGCCAGGGGAACTTCGGCGCGATCGACGGCAGCCCGCCGGCGGCGATGCGCTACACCGAGGCCAAGCTCGCCTGGCCGGCCGTGCACCTGCTCGAGGATCTCGACAAGGAGACCGTCGACGAGGTGCCGAACTACGACGGCACGCGCATGCAGCCGGTGGTGCTGCCGGCACGCTTCCCGAACCTGATCTGCAACGGCTCGACCGGCATCGCGGTCGGCATGGCGGCCAGCCTGCCGCCGCACAACCTGCGCGAGGTCGCCCGGGCGATCGAGAAGCTGCTCGACAAGCCCGAGGTGACGCTCGACGAACTGCTCGAGATCGTGCCCGGTCCGGACTTCCCGACCGGCGGCACGATCATGGGCCGCAGCAACATCCGCAACGCCTACGCCAGTGGGCGTGGCAACGTGCAGGTGCGCGCCAAGTACCGCATCGAGGAGAAGCGGGGTCGCAAGCTGATCGTCTTCACCGAGGTGCCGTTCCAGGTCAAGACGACGACGATCCTCGAACGCATCGACACGCTGGTCAAGAACGGCCAGATCGACTCGATCGCCGACGCCAACGACGAGAGCAACGACCGCGTCGGCCTGCGGCTGGTCGTCGAGCTCAAGAAGGGCGTCGAGGACGAGCAGGTGACGCTGAACCAGCTGTTCAAGCTGTCGCCGCTGCAGAGCACCTTCTCGATCATCAACCTGGCGATCGTCGACGGTCGGCCGCGCACGCTCGGCTTCAAGCAGATGCTCGAGTGCTACCGCGACCACCGCGTCGACGTGATCCGGCGGCGCACGCGCTTCCTGCTGCGCAAGGCCGAGGAGCGGTTGCACATCCTCGACGGCCTGCGCCTCGCGGTCGCCAACATCGACGAGATCGTCGAGATCATCAAGACCTCCGCGAACGTCGACGACGCGCGGCAGCGCCTCGTCGCGCGCTTCGAACTGTCCGACATCCAGGCGCGCGCGATCCTCGACATGCGCCTGGCCCGCCTGTCCGGCCTCGAGATCGAGAAGCTCGAGCAGGAGCACAAGGAAGTCAGCGACAAGATCGCCTACTACAAGACGATCCTCGCCGACCGCAGCGTGCTGATCGGGCTGATGAAGCAGGACCTCAAGGAGATGGTCGAGCAGTACGGCGACGAGCGCCGCACCGTGATCAGCGACGAGGAGGTCGGCAACTTCATCGCCGAGGACCTGATCCCCGAGGAGATGATGACCGTCACGGTCACGCACCAGGGCTACATCAAGCGCACCGCGCTCGACCAGTACCGCACGCAAGGCCGCGGCGGCAAGGGCGTCAGCGGGGCCGAGACCAAGGAAGGCGACTTCCTGTGGCAACTGTTCGTCGCCAGCACGCACGACTACCTGCTGTTCTTCACCGACAAGGGGCGCGTGTACTGGAAGAAGGTCTACGAGCTGCCGAGCTACGGCCGCACCGCCAAGGGCCGCGCGCTCGCCAACGTCGTCGAGACGCAACCCGACGAGAAGATCACCGCGATCCTGCGCGTCGAGACGTTCGACGACCGCTTCCTGATCACGGCGACGGCGCGCGGACTGGTCAAGAAGACGCCGCTCGAGCAGTACAGCCGGCCGCGCGCCGGTGGCATCATCGCCGTCGGGCTCGACGAGGGCGACCGACTGGTCGGCGTCAGCCTGGTGCGCCAGGGGCAGCACATCGTGCTCGGCACGCGTTCGGGCATGTCGCTGCGCTTCGACGAAGCCGATGCGCGGGCGATGGGCCGCAGCGCCGTCGGCGTCTGGGGCATCCGCCCCGAGGACGGCGACGAGGTCTGCAGCATGGTCGTCACCGACGGTTCGGGCACGCTGTTGACCGTCTGCGAGAACGGCTACGGCAAACGCACCGCGACCGAGGAGTACCGTGTGCAGGGCCGCGGCGGCAAGGGCGTCATCGACATCCGCACCACCGAGCGCAATGGCCTGGTCGTCAACCTGCTGGCCGTCAAGGACGACGACGAGGTGATGATGATCACCAAGGACGGGCAGATCGTGCGCACCGCGGTCGGTCAGATCAGCGTGATCGGCCGCAACACGCAAGGTGTGCGCTGCATCAGCCTCAACGAGGGCGACAAGCTGGTGGCCGTCGCGTTGATCCCGCAGGAAGAGCCTGACGCCGACGAACCGCCGGCCCCGGCCCCGGAGACGAAGAGCTGACCATGGCAACCTACCTGCACAAACTCTCGGCCGACATGAAGGCCGCGATGAAGAGCGGCGACAAGCCGCGCCTCGAAGTCCTGCGCATGCTGATCAGCGAGCTGAAGAAGCGCGCGATCGACGCGCAGGTCGACGACCTGCCCGACGACGACGAGGTCGCCGTGCTGCACAAGGCGATCAAGACGCGGGCCGACACCGTGGCCCAGGCCAACGCCGCCGGACGGCACGAGATCGCCCAGAAGGAGCAGTTCGAGATCGACGTGATCCAGGCGTATCTGCCCAAGCAGATGAGCGCCGAGGAAGTCGGGGCGAAGGTCCGCGAGGTCGCGGCGGCGATCGGCTACCAGGGCGGCAAGGACACCGGCCGCTTCATGAAGGAGTGGATGGCGAAGTACAAGGGCCTCGCCGACGGCAAGCTCGTCCAGGAAGCGCTGAAGTCGCTCGGTTGAGCGGCGCCCGGTGCGCTGCCCGCCGCACCCACCGCGGCGCCGCTTGCCGAGGCCGGGCGGTCAGAACCCGAACGTGCAGACCATCGCGTTGCTGACCGCGAACCCGATCGCCGCCGTCGGGTCGACGCCAGCCGCCTGGTAGGCGAACGTCAGTCCGACGAACGCCGCGTTCGCCGGCAGCGGCAGCAGCAGGTTGGTGTGGCCGGTGGGGTCGGTGACGCCGAATCCGGGCAACAGTGCCGTGCTCGCCGTGTCCAGCCACACCGCGCACGAGCCGCCGACCGGGAACGGGGTGCTGCTGGCCGCCAGACTCGCCGCGAAGAACACTGGCTGGCCGGCCGCGAAGTCGTCGGCGTGCAATGCGAAGCCCGCGTTGCCCAGGAACGGCCACGTGTTGGTGCCCAGGCGCGGCGTGCGGTTGTTGCCGCCCGGACAGCCGCTGCCGTGCGCGACCCGCGCCGCGCCACTGATCTCGTCGGCGCCGAGGTCGCGCGACACCGTGCGCGGCTGTCCGTCCAGGTCGGTCGTGGCTCCGAAGTCGACCGTCGACGCCGCCAGGCACGGCGACGTGAACTGCAGGTGGTGGTCGCGCGCCGAGAAGTCGACGAACTGCGGGTCGGCCCACAGCGACGCCAGGTCGACGCCGGCCGTCTGCTGCCAGTCGAGCAGCGTCGCGGCGGTGGTGCCAGCACTGGTGCCCCACAGCGCGAACGGACTGGCGGTCACGTCGAAGTAGCAATTCGACTCGCAGACCGGCGGCGTCAGGATCGCCGCGTTGCTCGGCGACTGGATGCGCACGATCGGCTTGCCGGCCGCAGCGAGCTTGAACACCACGTTGTTGCTGAACTCCGCGAACGGCTGTTCGGTGGTGCCCGACGGGTACGCACCGAGCACGCAGCAGCTGCCGCCGACGCCGGTGTCCATCACGAACGTGTTGTGCACGACGCGCGTGTTGGTCGAGCGCCGCGTGGTCACGTAGCCGAACCGCCCGGTCGTGTTGAACGCCCCGGCGTTGGTCTTCTGCAGCGAGTAGAACACGTTGCTCTCGATCAGCGTGTTGACGGGCTGCGAGGAATTGCCGTACACGGTGACGCCGGTGCCGCCGCAGTCGTGGATCGTGCAGCGCCGGATCACCGGATCGGTGGCGACCCCGTGCGAGGTCTCCGCGTACAGGCTGATCGCGTCGAACGTCGCGTTGCGGATCGTCAGGCCTTCGACGGTCACGTGGTCGGCGCCGCCCCAGAAGATGCCCATGCCCCGGCCGGTGGCATCGAGGATCGGCGCCTCGCCCGGTGCCGGCCGAAACGTCACGCGATTGCTCGCCGAGGCACCGTTCCACGACGTCAGCACCAGCACCGCCGTGCTCGGGTTGTACGTGCCGTTGGAGGTGGTGAACGTCGACGATTCGGTGAACGGACCGGCGTCGTCGTAGAGCTCGACGACCACCGGCCCGGCGACGCCTTGCGCCGCCAAGGCGGCAGTGGCTGCCGCCAGCGACGTGAAGTTGCCGGGAAAGGCCGGCCAGTTCGGGTTGACCGAGTAGGTTCCCGCCAATTGGGCGGGCAAGAGCGCCGCCAGGCTGGTGGCGGCGACAAGGGCGATCGGTGTGTGCATGGGCGGCAGCAGGCGGACGAGGACCTGCAGGGTACCGATTTCCCACGATCTGCAAGGGGAGGGCCGTCGATGCGACAGTTCTGGTGCACGATTTCCTGCAACGCGAATACCCACACCGGCGCTTGGCGAGGTTCGGGCCCACGCGCCCCGGCCGGTTCAGGGGATCGTCCGGCCGTTGGCAAGGGCGTCGCGGACCCGCTGCGCGGTCGCGGCGTCGAGCTGCCGTTCTCGCACACTGCGCTTCGCCACGCTGCGCAGCGGCATCGCGATGCGCTGGTTGCCGGCCAGGCGCTCGGCGTTCTCGGCGAGGAAGTTCCAGTACAGGCGCGTCACCGGGCAGTCCTTCGCCGGATCGAACCGGCATTGCCGGCAATAGTCGCTCATCTTGTGGATGTAGGCGCTGCCGGCGACGTACGGCTTGGTGGTCATCAGCTCGCCGGTGCCGTAGGTCGCCATCGCCAGCACGTTCGGCTCGACGACCCAATCGTAGGCGTCGGTGTACGCGATCCAGAACCAATCGGTCAGCTCGCGCGGCGACACGCCGAGCAACGTCGCCAGATTGCCGAGCACCATCAACCGCGTGATGTGGTGGCTGTAACCGTCGCGCCAGACGTCGGCGACGACGCGGTCGAGGCAATGCAGGCCGGAGGGTGTTCCCCAATACGCCGGCGGCAGGCGCATCGGCGCGGCCAGATGGTTCTGCGGCACGGCCTTGCCCCGACACGTGCGCAGTCCATCGGTGGCCGTGTGCACGTGCCGAACGAACTCGCGCCAGCCGAGGATCTGCCGCACGAAGCCCTCCTGGCTGGCCAACGGCAGGTCGGCGTCCAGCACGTCGCGCAACACGTCGCGCGGCAGCAGCCGGTGCAGGTTCAGCAGCGGCGCGATGCGGCTGTGGAACAAACCCGGCGAACGCGTCGACATCGCGTCCTCGTAGGGGCCGAACCACGGCAGGCAATGCTGCAACGCCCATTGCCATTGCCGTTCGGCATCGGCCCGGCTGGCCGGCAGGTTCGCGGCATGCAATTCGCCGGGATGATCCGCGAACCGTGTGGTGACCAGCTCGCAGACCTCGGCGGTGACTTCGTCGACCGCGAACGTCGGCGGCTCCGGTGCTGGCGGCTCGCCGCGCCACGGTTTGCGGTTGTCGGCGTCGAAGCTGAACTTGCCGCCGACCGGCTTGCCGCGGTCCATCAAGACGCCCGTGCGTCGGCGCACCGTCCGGTAGAACGCGTCCATGCGCCACGGCGGCCCGGCCTGCGCCGCGAAATCGTCTGCCGTGGTCAGCCAGCCGGTGTGGGGAACGACCTGCAGCGCACCCTCGGCGACCAGGGGTGCGAGTTCGACGCGCAGTTCGCGTTCGGCGGGTTCTTGCACCCGCAAGGGGCCGAGTTCGCCCACCAGTCCGCGCAACACCGCTGCATAGCCGTCGTCCGTGGCGACATGGCGCACGGCGACGCCGCGCACCGCCTGTTCGAGCGCGAAATGGCGTAGGTTGGTCAACACCAGGGCCAGCTTCTGGCGGTGGTAGGGTCGCTGTCGGGCCTTGTGGCGGCTCTCGACCAGCACGATCCCGAGCCGCTCGGGCGGTTCGGAGGCCAACGGGCCGATGCCGTCGTGCAGCTGGTCGTACGGCACGAACAGCCAGCGGCGCCCGGTCTGGCGACGGGGTTGGCTGCGACGCAACAACTCGGCGAATCGGCTCACGGCAGGCTGTTCGCCGGCAGCTCGCGGCGGATGCGTCAGCGGCGCGTTCCCGGCGGGTCGGAAAGGCGTCGTTCGACCATCTCGACGACCAGCGCCCGGTAGGGTGCCGCCGCCAGCAGGCGATCGAGCGTGGCTTCGTCCAGCCGCGCGAAACCGCCCTCGGGAGGATGTCGGAACACGGCACCCGGATACCGGGCGGCGAACGCGTCGCGCAGCAGCATGCCGAACGAGTCGTGGATCACCAGCACCGGCGGTGCCACTGGATCGACGTCCGGTGGTGGGCGGCGCTGCAGGTCTTCGATGCGGGCGATGTCGGCGTGGCGTGGCGGCACGTCGATCGTCTCGCGCCGCTGCGCCGCGATGCCGAGCATGCGGGCCAGATCGCCGCCGCCGACGTCGACGGACAGCAGTGCGAGGCTCGCCAAGCCTGCCGGCGGCAGACCGAGCCCGGCCAACCGCTCGCCGATCGCGGCGGCCGCGAGCTCGGCGCCGACGAAGTTCCAATGCGAGTCGGTGGCGAAGTAGCAGCGTTCGGGACCGGCCCGCCGCAACACCTCGTGCAGGTCGAGCAACGCGGCCTGGACCGGCGGCGACAGCTCCGCGCGGCGCGCCTGCAGCTGCGCGTAGCGGGTCGCTTGCGGCTGCAGGTCCAGACGCTGCGGCAGGTGCCGGGACAGCAGCGACGACTTGTTCGGTGCGACGACGACGACCAACGGCAGATCGCGCCGGGTCGCGACCCGGCACCAACCTTCGAGCAGGTCCTGCCAGCCTCGCCACTCGGCGTCGGTCCACGGCCGACGACCGTGCACGTCGTCGTCTTCGCCCTCCGTGCGCAGGAACAACCAGCCGTCGCTGCCGATCGCCACGCTGCTGGTGGCGGCAGGTTCGAACACGCGCCAGTACAGATCGAACCACAACGGTTCGAGTCGGCTGGCGGTGCCGAATCCCTGGTTGAACCGGGTGCGCAAGCGGTCGAGCACCGTCTGTTCCCCGGTCGGCGCCGGCGCGTCGAGGGCCGGGGCGAGGCCGGTGATCAACCAATGGCACGCAATGCCGAACATGGCGAGCAACGCGACGGCCGCGCGCAGCGCCACGGGGGCGGCGTGCAGTGTGGATTGCAGGGTGCGCCAGCGGTTCATTGCGGGTTCAGAACTGGAAGTACAGGAACGGGCTGTAGGTGTTCGCTGCCGCCGACATCGCCGAGACGCCGAACAGGACCAACATCCACAGGGCGATCAAGCTCTGGGCCCAGGCCGGTGGCAACCAGCGCACCTGCCCGGCGAGCCGCTCGAGGCTGGACCACACCGGCGTCGCGAACACCGCAGCGACCGCCGCGGCGACGAGGTGTGGTGCCGTGACCAGGTCCCACACCGAGCCGTGCCCGGCCTTGGCACCACCACCACACAGCGCAGCCAGGTGGGCCCACAACACCTCGTCGGCGTCGACGGCGAAGTTCGGCCCGGTCGCACTGCGGAAGATCGTCCAGCCGACGACAGTGACCAGCAACGCGTAGGCATGCTGGAACGGTCTCGGCAGCGCCAAGAGCCCGCGGCCGAGGCCGGCGCGTTCGAGGATCAGGAACACCCCCTGGTACAGGCCCCACGCGACGAACAACCAGCTGGCGCCGTGCCAGAAGCCGCACAGGAAGAACACCAGCGTCAGGTTGGCACAGGTGCGCCACCGGCCCTGGCGATTGCCACCGAGCGGGATGTACACGTAGTCGCGGAACCAGCTCGACAGCGAGATGTGCCAGCGCCGCCAGAACTCGGTGATCGAACGGCTGACGTACGGGTGCGCGAAGTTCTCGTCGAAGCGGAAGCCGAACAGGCGACCGAGCCCGATCGCCATGTCGCTGTAGCCCGAGAAGTCGAAGTAGATCTGCAGCGCGTACAGCCCACTGCCCGCCCACGCCAACGACGTGGTGATCTGGTCCGGCGGCAACTTCCAGATCGCATCCACCGGGCCGGCCAGGGTGTTGGCGATCAGCACTTTCTTGGCGAACCCGACGATGAAGCGGCGCGCGCCGTATTCGACGTCGGCGAGGCCGACGCGGCGGCTGCGGATCGCCTCGGCGACGCTCGCGAAGCGCACGATCGGCCCGGCCACCAACTGCGGGAACAGCGCGATGTACAGCGCCAGGTCGAACGCATTGCGCGTCGACCGCGCCTCGCCGCGGTACACGTCGACGAGGTACGAGATCGCCTGGAAGGTGAAGAACGAGATGCCGACTGGCAGCACGATCTGTGGCACCGTCAAGGCGTCGCAGCCGAACAGGGTCAGCGTGCCGTTCAGGTTCTCGACCAGGAAGCCGGCGTACTTGTACCAACCGAGCACGAGCAGGTTGGCGGCGATCCCGCCCGCGAGCGCGGCGCGGCGGCCGGTCGCCGTGGTGGCGCGCTCGAGCAAGAGGCCGGCGATCCAGTTCAGCGCGATGCTGGCGAGCAGCAACAGCAGGTGTTGTGGCTGGCCGAGGCCGTAGAAGGCGAAGCTGGCGAACAGCAGCGTGGCGTTCTTGAACCTGGCGCCGCTCGCCAGGTACGCAAGCAGCGTCGCCGGCAAGAACAGGAACAGGAAGAACGGCTCGGTGAAGACCATCGGGTCCAGCGGGCCATCGAACCCGCGGCGGCTGGTCTTCGATCGGCAGTCGGCGGCTCGCGGCGCGAGCGAAAGCGCGTTCGCAGCGGCCGTTCGGCACCGCGGCGAACGCCCCCGCGCGGCGGTTCAGCGTTTGCCGACCGCTTCGAGCGCGTACGGCGAATGCACCTCGAACCCGACCAACGGGTTCAAGGCCTTCCCGTTCTCCAGCAGCGGCGCTGCGCGGCGGGTGTACAGATCGTCGGCAGTGCCGAATTTCGCATCAGCGCCGGCGATGCCGAACGCAAACAGTGCCTCGAACGAAGCCGCCAGCTGCTGGTCGAGCACGAGCGCGCCGAAGCGCTGGCTGGCGAGGCCCTGCACGACGCCATCGCGGAAGCTGCGCAAGGCCGCGGCGGCGCGCGGCGGCAGGGTCCCGAGCCGCGCCTCGTCGACCAGCACGCCGAGGTCGAGGTTGCCGTTCGGCAGGCGCGGCAATACCTGCAACAGGTCGAAGATCGCCTGGCCATGGGCGCTGGCCGGCTTGCCGGCGCGGCGGGTCACGGCCCCATGGCCGGGCAAGAACACGTCGCCGTCGACCTTCTGCAGGAAGTCCTGCAATTGCTCGTGCGCGGCGCGATGGGCCGGCGACGGCAAGGCGGTGATCTCCGGATGGCGATGCCACGCGAGGCCGAACAACACGACGAACTGCACGGCCAGCAGGCCCGGGGTGAGCCATTCGAGCCAGCGCGCGCGGGTCTGCACGGCGGCCGGGCCGAGCACGCAGGCGGCGGCGAACGCGTAGATCAGCACGTTGTCGAACCCGCCGACGTGCAAGCGCGACGCCCAGGACGTCAGCAGACCGCCGCTGCCGACCGCGGCGAGGAACAGCGCGCCGCGCGGGTCGCGGCGCACGGCGGCGAGGAAGCCGCCGAGGCCGAGCAGGAGCAGGGGCAGCATCGGCAGGACGTCTTCGGTCCAGAAGCCGAGCTTGCGGCTGCCTTCGACGCCGTGGTGGCGCGGCATGTCGAACAGGTAGAACGTCGACCAACCGTCGCTGTGCCAATGCAGCGCCCCGATCGCGGCGGCGCAGAGAGTTGCACCGAGCACGCAGAACCGCCAGCCGAGGCGCCAATCGAGGCAGAGAGCGCCGACCCCGATCGCCGGCAGCCACATCGCCGCCGACTGTTTGGCGAGCAGGGCCGCGGTGGCGAGCAGGGCGGCGACGAGCAGACGGCCGCGCCCGGCGTGCTGGAGGGCGTACGCGGTGCCGAGGATCAGCAGCAGGAAGAGCGAGTCGTTGCGGGCCAGGTCGTACCACCACCACAGCCAGCCGTAGCCGGCGACGAACACGCCTGACGCGACCAGGCCGGGGCGGAAGCGGCCGGTGTGTACGCGGACCCAGTGGCCGACGAGCAGGGCGATGCCGAGCGAGCAGGCCACGCTGATGCCGCGCAGGGCGAGCAGTTCAGGGACGCCCAGCGCCTGCAGGCCGCCGGCGAGCCAGAACAGCAGCGGCGCGTACAGGAACGGCACGTGCTCGGGGGTCGGGGCGCAGTACAGCGCTTGGCCGCTGGCGATGCGGTGGGCGTGGTCGGCCATCGCCCCTTCCATCCACTCGAGTTCGTGCGGGTAGGGCAGGCGTTGGGCCACC
This sequence comes from Planctomycetota bacterium, assembly GCA_036724695.1. Classification (GTDB taxonomy): domain Bacteria; phylum Planctomycetota; class UBA1135; order UBA1135; family UBA2386; genus JACKIC01. The sequence continues at coordinate 2,933 of DAIMFJ010000037.1, read as the reverse complement.
AGCCAGAGGAACGCCACGGCACTGCCGGCTGCGAGCAGCAGCAGCACGGTCCAGCCGGCGTCGATCGCCGGTGGGCTCTTGGGGGTGGCGGCGGGGGGCGTCATCGGGCGAGGAGTGTAGCAGCCCGGGAGGCTGGACGGGTGATCCGCGAAGTGTACGGTAGCGAGTCGGAGTGGGTCCGAACCTCCCATGCCATTATCGTCTGGGTCGGAGCATTGTTGACGTAGCGTTTACCGGAGTTCTTCCATGGCAGACAAGGTGGTATGTAGTTCCCTGCATCTGGTCGATGAGCATGGCCGCGAAGTCGCCTCGCTGTCTCATAATGGCGGAGCCACCCATTTCATCATGGGGCATAAGGCTCAAGAGCCATCGATAATCATGGTCACTGGTCATGGGGCCTGTAGTATCAATTGTCGTAGCGGCGCTGGCGCAGCTCAGTTCGTTGCGTCCGTGGAGTCGGACGGGCATGCTGTTGTCACGGTTCAGGGCGGGGACAACATGTCCTGGGTCTCCGTGTCGAGCGATCCGAACGGTGGTTACCACATCTACCGTGATGGCAAGCTGCTCTTGGAGATCGGTGACGAAGGAGGGCGAGGGATCGTTCGATGTTGGAGAGCTGACGGAACCGTGCATGCGGAGATGTGATGTGGGCATTCGTCGGTCGCACCCCCAGGTGTCAGGACGGTTGCCGCCTCTTTCGACCCGGCGACCGCCTTCCAGGCGCGAACTTCCCCGGGCTGGGTTGCGCTTGCTGCACAACCAACCCGTGGAACACATGTTCCCGGGTGGTCACCCTCGGCCTCCGTCTCCTTCGTTCCGCCGACCCTGATCCACCAAGGCGAATCAGCCGAGCGCATGGCAGCCAACTTGCTCGCAACAACTCAGCTAATCCTCCTCGACCAGGTGACGCCAATATCGTTCCGGTGCATCGAGGATGCCGTGGGTGATGCGGAAATGCGATGTCTCCTGCAGCATCACCGGCGCGATACGGCCGTCGTCGAACGACAGCAACGTCGCGCCGGGCAGTGTCATGAGGATCGGCGAGTGGGTCGCGATGAGCATCTGCACCGGCTGCGAGCGGCAGAGCCGCGCGATCTGTACGAGCAGTGCCAATTGGCGCTGCGGTGACAATGCGGCCTCTGGTTCGTCCATCAGGATGATGCCGGGCCGCATCCATGCGGACAGCACCTGCAGGAACGCCTCGCCGTGGGAGCGCGTGTGCAGCGACCGACCGCCGTATCGCGAGAACGGGTCGCCGCCGAATTCGGGGTCGGCGCGCCGTGCGTCGAGCAGGGAGGCGAAATGCGCCTGGAATTCGGCGCGGAAGAAGAAGCCGTCCGGAGGTCGGCGGCGGAAGCTGCCGAGCAGGTAGGGCGCCAGGTCGCTGGTCGCCTGGGGTGAGTGGCCCGCACCGGCCTCGTTGCGGCCGCCGCCGCCGACGGGCAGTCCACACAAGGCCGCGACCGCCTCGAGCAATGTCGATTTGCCCGAGCCGTTCTCGCCCAGGAAGAACGTCACCTTCGTCGTGAGGTTTAAGTCGAGTTCGGGCAGGAACGGCAGGTTGGTCGGAAACGTGTCGCCGTCGAGAACCGCGTCGGGTCGGCGACGGAGCTGCGTCAGGAACGGCGCGCGGTGTTCGGAAGGACGCATGGTGGGTAGCTGGGGATTCGAGCACCATGCTACCTGGGTCCCGGGACTGGTGGTGTGCCAGGAAGTGACAGCCGCTGGTCGGTGCTGCGGTTCGCGCCATCCCAACCAGAGAAGTCTCGCCGCCCGCAGTTGGTGATCCGCCCACCGGCGGCACGACGAGCCGCTGCCAGCCAATCCTGCCGCCGGTACGCAGGAGCGTTCTCCGCGCCGCCGAGCCATCCCACCTTGCATTCCCCGCAGACCCCACGTAACCAAGGTGCATGCGCGCGCTGGTGGCAGTCCTGCTGCTCGGTTGCCTCGTGGCGATCGGGTTCTTGTTCTGGCCGCCGGCCGTCGTGGTCCCGCCGCCGGGCGGGGAAGGTCCGGTGCAGTCCGGTGACCCACAGGGGAACGATCCAGGCACCGCCAAGCCGCCATCCGCAGCGGCGACCCACCCCGGGGCCCTGCCGCCCAACACGGTCGCGACGCGCACCGCCGCCCCGGACCCAGGCAACGAACCGCTGGCGGCCGAGCCGACGGCGTGGTTGCGCGTCGTCGACCAGAGCACCGGTTCGCCGGTGCCGGGGGCGGCGGTGCGGGCCTCGCAGTCGGGGCTCGAGTTGGCGTTCACCGACGAGCAGGGGCTGGCGGCGTTGCCGTTGTTGCAGCCAGCCCAGTTGGCGCTGGTCGCCGACCACTACCTGTTGCGGTTGGTGCCGGCGAACCTCGATTCGAGCGAGAAGGAGCCGCAGGAAGTGCGGTTGGTGCGCGATCGCTGGTCGTCGCGCGTGCGGGTGCTGTTGCGCGGTGCGGGTGGTGCGGCGGTGAACGAGGCGTTCGTCTGGTGTGAGCCGCTGGGCGAACTGGTGGCGCTGACGCCGGATGCGAACGAGCCGGTGGTGGCGCGCGCGTGGCGCGAGCACACGATGCTGACCCGCCTGCCGGCGCTGCAGGACGTCGGGTACGAGGATGGCGATGTCGGGCAGCCGCGCGTGCATCGCGTCGCCCACGAAGGCAGCCTGCGGATCGATGCCAGCGGTTCGTTCCGGCAGGTGGCGGCGACCGTCGAAGGCCGGGTCGGAGCGCCCACCGTCACCGTGCCGAACGGAGGCAGCGTGCGTGCCGAGCTCACCCTCGCCAGCGCGCCGGCGCTGACCGGCGTGGTGGTCGACGCGGCGGGGGTGCCGCTCGCCGGGGCCACCGTGCGGCTCGAGCGCGGCGATCCGTTGGGTCTGGTGGCGACCACGGGGGCCGATGGGACGTTTGCGTTGGCGCCGCTGCACGAGCGCAGCGAACGACAGCCC
>DAIMFJ010000036.1:8555-23786 GCA_036724695.1 Planctomycetota bacterium | reverse complement strand
GCCGGACTGCGAGCGGCTGGCCGGTGCTGGTCGGCCCGGCCTGCCCTCCCGCCCGCCGCGGCGGTGCGATGCTCGCCGACCTGGACCGCGGCGCCGTGCTGCTGTTCGGCGGCGCGACGCGAGCCGGTCGAGAACTGGCCGACGCGTGGGAACTCGACGGCGAGCAATGGCGGGAGGTCACCGCACCGGGTCCGGGCCCCCGCCAGCAAGCCACGTGGGCGTGGTCCGCCGCCGACGCTGGCGCGCTGCTGTTCGGCGGCAGCAGCGGCGGCACCGTGCTCGGCGACACCTGGGTGTGGGCTCAAGGCACCTGGTCGATCCGGCTGCCGGCGAGCTCGCCGCCGCCGCGCCAGGCCGCGGCGATGACGATCCACCCGCACGGTGGCCTGTTGTTGTTCGGCGGCCTCGGCGCCACCTTTGCGCCGCTCGGTGATCTCTGGCGCTGGCACGCCGGCAGCTGGCAACCCGCGATCGGACCGGCTCCTGCGGCCCGCTTCGGCCACGCGATGGCGTTCGACCGGGCGCGCGGCGACGTCGTGCTGTTCGGCGGCCGCAGTGCCAGCGGTTGGTTGGGCGACACCTGGACGTTCGACGGCAGCCAGTGGCGCCTGCAGGCGGCCACTGGCCCGAGCCCGCGCGCCTACGCCCGCCTGACCGACGCCGAGTCCCGGCAACGGCTGCTGCTGGTCGGTGGGCTCGATGCCAACTCGACGCCGCGGTCCGACACCTTCGAATGGGCCGGCCAGCAGTGGCTGCCGGTCGCGACGAGCTACGCGCCGGCCGCGCACAGCGACGGCCATCTGGCCCACCAGGCCAGCACCGGCCGCGTGGTGTCGTTCGGCGGCGACGATGGCTCCGAGGACGTCGCCACGACGACCGGCTTTCTGGCGCTGCAGCCCGCCCGCAGCGAACCCTTCGGCAGCAGTTGCCAAACGCCGCGCCCGCCGGTGGAACTCGGCGCCGCGCCCCATTCGCGGCCGTGGCGCGGCGATCGTTTCGACCTGCAGGTCACCGGGCTGCCGGCCGGCCCTGGGGTCGTGGTGATGCTGTTCGGGCTCGGTGAGCAGCAGTACCTGGGCCAGCCACTCCCGCAAACGCTCGGTGCGTTCGGCATGCCGCAGTGCCAGCTGTGGATCGAACCGGATGCCTCGCTGGCGGTCGGCTATGGCGTCGGCGCGCCAAGCACCGTCGCGACGATCTCGTTCGTGATCCCCAATGCGCCGGTCTGGCGCGGCTCGAGCTACCGGGCGCAAGCCCTGGCCCTCGATCCCGGCTATGCGAACGCCGCTGGTGCCGCGACCAGCAATGCGGTCCGCAACACGGTCGGTGCCCGCTGAAGACGGGCCAAGACCAGGATCACTCGTAGCGAACCGATTCGCCCGGGCTCTGCCGCAACGCCCGCCGCGCCGGTACGAACGCCGCCGCCAGGGCCGTCGCCAACGCGGCGATCGGCACCAGCGCATACCACCGCCACGGCAGGGTGACCGGAGCATCGAGCGCGGCGACCTGGTTCATGCCCAGCACCAGCACGTAGCTCATCGGCACCGACAAGCCGATCGACAGCAACGACGCCAGCAGCGCCACCAGCACGCCTTCGAGCAGGAAGCTGCCGGTCAAGGCCCGCCGCGACAGGCCCAGGGCGCGCAGCACGCCCAGTTCGCGGATCCGTCCCAACGCGGCGATCGTCATGCCGTTCAACAGGCCGACGCCGGCCAAGGCCAGCATCAGCAGCAACAACAGATCGAACAGGAAGAAGTCGCGCCCGACGTCGCGGTGCAGGTAGCCGCGCACGAACTCCCCGGTCTTGCTGATCGGCACGTGCCCGAGCAACTGCCGTGCGGCGGCGGTGATCGCCGACGGATCCGCGCCGGCCGCCAACCGCAGGGACACCAACTCGACGCACCGTTCGCCGATGCAGAAGTCGGTCCGCAGCCAGTGCGGCGAGGTGACCGCCCAGGCGCGTTCGTCGGCGTCGAAGCCATTGCCGTCGTCGACGTGCAAGACGACGTACGTGACCGGGATGCGGTTGCGGTCGAGCATCGGCACGAAGTCGCCCGGCCGCCAGTTGCGCGCCTTCGCCAACCGTCGGCTGACCACCAGCGAACGGATCCGCGGATCCGCATAACGCCGCACCAGCTCCGGCTGCCCTTCGAGCGCACCGCCGTCACCGGCCAGACTCGCCACCGCCATGCCGCGCAGCACGAACCCGCCGCTGCGTTCTTCGCCTTCGCACAGGTCGACGCCCGCCACACCTGGCACCTGGGCCAGCTGCGCAGCTTGCGCGGCGGTGGCCGCGCCGATCCGCAAGAACATGCGTCCGTCGAGGGCCCGCGCCGAGAACTGGTCGACCTCGGCCCGCAGGGAATACGTCAAGGCCTTCAAGCCGAGCAGCGCCAGCAGCACCGCCGACAGGCCGCAGACCGCCGCCGCGATCCGTCCTGGATTGCGCTGCAAGGCCTTGGCGACCAGCCACCCGGACAGAGGCGCCAGGAGGCGCAGCGGCCACAACAACACACGGCCGAGCCAGACCACCAGTTGCGGGGCCAGCAGCAGCACGCTGCCGAAGACAGCGAGCAGACCCGCCAGCTGCACCAGCACCATGCGGGTCTCGGCACCTTCCTCGGCCGCCAACGGTGTCATCGCCAGGTAGGCGAGCGGCAGAGCCAGCACCAGCAGCCCGAACATCCACAGGTTGACACCCGCCAACAGGTCGATGCCGTCGTTCTTGCCCGGCGCCAGGCCGCGCGCGCGCAGGATCTCGAGCGCCGGCACCCGCCGCGCCCGCACCAGGGGGAACATCGCCCCGGCCAACGTGAACAACACCCCGAGTGCGGCGGTCCAGCCGACCGGGAACCATGGCACCTCGAACGTCGTCCAGTCCTTGCCGAGCCCGAGCGAGCTGACGCGGTAGTGGCGCAGCAGCAGCGCCAGCAAGAGCCCCAGCCCGACGCCGAGCGCACTGCCGACCGCGCCGAGGGCCAGCGCATCGGCCAGGAAGATCCGGGTGATCGCCCCCGTGCCGGTGCCCAGGCACCGCAACAGCCCGAGCTGCCGCACGCGGGCCACCAGCGAATGCGACAGCGTCTGGAACACCACGTACATGCCGAGCAGCAGCGCCAGACCGCCGAGCACCTTCAACCCGTTGCGGAACGCGCGTTCGTCGGCACCTTCGCCGATCAACGCCGCGCGCATGTCGGCGACCGTGTAGCTGGCCTGCAACTCGCGGCGCAAGCGGTCGAGGTCCGCGCCGGGTTGGCGCAACACGTGGTAGACGTCGCCCCCTCTAGGCAGCAACCGCCGCGCCAGCTGCACGCCGCACACCAGCAGCTGGCCGTCGGCGCGGCGACCGAGCCGGTCGGCGGTCAGGATGCCGGCGACCGTGACCTCGGTCACGAACGGCTGGTGGCCGTCCTGCACCTCGATCGGCACCAGCTGGCCGTCCTTGCATTCGACGCGGATCGCGCGTTCGGGTTCGCGCAAGGTCAGGCGATCGCCGACGTCGCAGCCGAGCAGGCGCGCCGCTTCGCTGCCGAGCAGGATCGCGCCGCCGGGTTGGTCGTCGGCGGCCTCCAGATCGCGCCCGCGATGCAGGCTGTAGTGCGCGAACGGTCCCGCCGGCAACGGCCCCAGCCCGAACGCCTCGATCTCGAGCCGCTGCTCGCGGTGCACCAGCGTGCCGCGCGCCTGCCGCCAGACCGCGACCTGCTCGACGCCCGGCCGCGCGGCGAGGTCGGCGCGCACGTCCGCCTCGGGCCGCTGCGCGTCGGCGGCCACCAGTTCGAGGTCGACGCGGCCGCGCTGCGGATCGGCGGCCAACAGCCGGCTCTGGATCGTGTTGTGGTCCATCACGTAGATGGCCACCACGATCGCGACCCCGAGCGCGATGCCGAGCACGCTCAGCAGCAGGCGGAGGCGGCTAGACGCCCAGTTCTTGCAGACGACGAAAAACCACAGCGACATCGAACGGGCCCCCGGTGAGTTCGGCTTCGGCGCGCAACGCACCGTCGTGCAGGAACAGGATGCGATCGCCGGCGGCGGCATCGCGTGGATTGTGCGTGACCAGCAGGATCGCGGTGCCGAGCTGCTGCTGCACCGAACGCAGCAGTGCGACGACTTCCTCGCCGGCCTTGCTCGACAGGTTGCCGGTCGGCTCGTCGGCGAGCAGCAGCGGTGGCTGGGTCGCCAACGCCCGGGCGATCGACACCCGCTGCATCTCGCCGCCCGACAGATGCGCCGGCAGACGCTGGTGCAGGTGCGCGATGCCGAGCAGTTCGAGCAGCCCGGCGATCCGGCCGGTGTGCTTCTTCGGATTCTGGCCGGCGATGCGCAGCGGCAGCGTCACGTTCTCGTGCACCGTCAGGTCCGGCAGCAGGTGGAAGAACTGGAAGATGAAGCCGATGCGCTGCCGCCGCACCGCGGCGCGGTGTTCTTCGTCGCCGGCCAGCAGGTCGACGCCGGCCACCCGGATCTCGCCGGCCGACGGCAGCTCGAGCCCGGCCAACAGGTGCAGCAGGGTCGACTTGCCGGACCCGGAGGGGCCCATGATCGTCGTGAACGAACCTGGCGCGATCGCCAGCGACACGTCGCGCACCGTCGGCACTTCCTGGCCGTCGGCATTCCGGAACCGGAACACGCCGCGCGCTTCGAGCACGGGGCTGTCGGCGGCGTCGATCGGGCTGGCAGTCGGGTTCGGCATGAGCGGTATCCTGGGCTGGCGAACGCCGCCGCGCACTCACTTTGTAACGCAAACCTTGCACCGGACGCAAGGCCGCTGCATTCCTACCGGCGTGCCACGCCTCGACTTGCTCGCCTGCACCAGCGCCGAACTCCGCCAGCGCGCGAACCTGTGGTTCGGCGACCGCAAGGGCGCAGGCGCTGCACTGGCGGTGCACCGCCGCGCCACCCGGCAGGGCGTGTTCGATCCAGCCGCCGACGGCCTCGGGCCGCGCGCGGCGCAGGTCTGGAGCGAACATGCCTGCCTCGAGTTGCCGGCCATCGCGGCAAGTCTGCAGGAGAGCACCGCGACCGGCGATCTCCACAAACGCGCCCTGCAGCTCGCCGACGGCCTCGTCGTCGAAAGCGTGCACCTGCCGATGGGGCGCGGCCGCAGCAGCCTGTGCGTGTCGACGCAGGCCGGCTGCGCGCGCGCCTGCACGTTCTGCGAAACCGGTCGCCTCGGCCTGCTGCGCAACCTGACGGTCGCCGAGATCGTCGGCCAGGTGGTGTTGCAACACCGCGACGAACGCCCGGCGACGCTGGTCTTCCAGGGCATGGGCGAACCGCTCGACAACCTCGACGGCTTGCTCGGCGCGATCGCGGTGTTGACCGATCCGGCGGGCCTCGCCTACGCCCACGACCGCCTGACCGTCTGCACGGTCGGCCACGTGCCGGGCATCGACGCGCTGGCGCATGCCGGCAACAAGCGACTGAATCTGTCGCTGAGCCTGAATGCGGCCGACGACCGCCAACGGGCGGCGCTGATGCCGCGTTCGGTGCGGTACCCGCTGGTGGAGATCGCCGCGGCGCTGCAACGCTACCGACGGCGCAAGAACCTGGCGCTCGGCATCCACTGGTGCCTGCTGCCCGGCCTCAACGACACGCCAGCCGACGCGGAGCGCATCGCCGCGTTCTGCCGCGACCTCGGCCGGGTGCTGGTGCACGTGATCCCCTACAACCCGGGTACGGCGCCCGTGACCCGCGCCCCCGGACAGGCCGAGATCGACCGGTTCGTCGCGCTGCTGCGCGACCGCGGCCTGCCGGTGCGGCGGCGGATGACCAAGGGGCGGTCCGTGATGGCCGCATGCGGACAACTCGGTGGCATCGGGACCGCCACGCCAGGCACCTGAGGTGCACCGCTTCGCCCTCGCAACCGGCTCAGACCGATCCGCTGCCGCAGCGCCCCGGAATCGCGGATTCCGTCGGCCAACGCAGTGGGTTTGTCGCCTGTCGCAACGAACCACCCCATTCCTCCCGCCAATACTCTGCGGCGAAACCAATGCGTACCCAGTTGCTCTCGATCGTATCCCTGTTGACCCTGGCCTCGGCCGTGGCTGCCCAAGGCCTGTTCAGCAGCGCCCAAGGCCAGGCCGTGCTCGGCACCGGCGACCCAGCCCCCCACCTGCCGTCCGGAACGTTCGTCAACGGCCCCGACACGCCGGTGGTCGACCTCGACGGCAACCTGCTGTTCAGCACCAGCCTGTCGGGTGCGGTGACGACCTGGGACAACCGCGCGCTCTACTACGGCCGCACCTTCTCGGACCTGGTGCTGGTCGCCCGTTCCGGCGGCCCGGAGCCGACCGGCACGATGCCCGGCGTGCAACTGATCCGCTACATCTCCGCGACGACGCCTCAGGCGAACACGATCGCCAGCAGCTACAAGCTCAGCCCGCAGGGCAGCATCCTCTGGTGGGGTGCAGGGCTGTCCGGGCCGGGCATCGTCCCCACCGGCACCGCGGCCAGCGGCCGCAACGACTCGGCGTACTTCTGGGGCCCGCCCACCGGCCAGCTCGTACTGGTGCAACGCGGCATGGCCGCACCGTCCGGCGGCTCGGTGATCAACACCGCGTTCAGCTCGTTCTCGAACCAGGGCAGCGCGATGAACGCGGGTGGCACCTGCGTGTTCCAGGTCGCCCTCGAGGGCGGTGACGTGGTGACCTCGCCGGTCAGCAACGCAGCCGCGTTGTTGATCGGCATCCCCGGCAACCTGCAATGGCTGCTGCGCCGCGGCGACGTGCTGCCGGTGCAAGGCGGCACGGCGACGGTCGGCACGCTCGGCTTCAACGTGCAGATCAACGAAGTCGGCATGGTCTACCACGATCAGAAGCTGTCGACGGCCGCCGGCACCACCACGGGCACGGCCGCGGTGACCACCAGTACCGACGGGCTGATCCTGCTGACGCTGCCCGGCAACAACCACTTCCTCGTCGCCCGCGAAGGCGATGCCGCACCCGGCACCGCTGGGGCCAGCTACAACGTGCTGACGCCGACCACGGTCGGCCTGACCCGCTCGGGTCGGATGGGCTTCCTGGCGACGCTGGTCGGCGGCGACGTCAGCGGCACCACCAACGACTCGGCGATCTACACCGGCACGCTCGGCGGCGGCTTCCAGATGCTGGTCCGCCGCGGCGACACGCTGCCGTTCGGCGACACGCTGGCGACCCTGATGTCGAGCAGCATCAGCATCAACGAACGCGAGGAGGCGGTGTTCTTCGGCGTGCTCGCCGGCCCGAACCGCACCACCAGCAACGACCAGGCGCTCCTCGCCGGCAGTGCTGGCAACGTGCGCATCGTCGCCTGCGAAGGCGACCCGACGCCGGGCATCGCCGGCGGCACGTTCGGTCCGCTGCAGCCCGGATCGGCGATCCAGAACGACCGCGGCCAGGTCGTCTTCACGGCGGACGTCGTGACGGCGAGCGGCAGCGAATCGGCGACCTGGGCCTACGACCCGACGGCCGGCCTGGTGATGCTCGACAACGTCGGCGACGTCTACACGACCCCCGCCGGCCCGCAGAGCTCGACCGGCGTCAGCGGCGGCATCCAGTTCGCCTCGGGCGACGGCTGCCCGCTGACGCTGAACAACCACGGCGACGTCGTGCGCCGCATCGCCACGGGCAACGGCACCGGCGTCAACGTGCGCACGATGCTCGGTGGCCTCGGCGCCAGCCCGGCGACCGTGCCGGCCAGCGGCGGCACGCAGAACTGGAACCTCGACGCCGGTGCGGCGCGTGCCAACCAGATCTACCTCGCCGCGGGCACCCTGTCGGGCTGCCGCCCGGGCCAGACCGTGCTCGGCGTCGAGGTGCCACTGAACAACGACTTCTGGTTCGGCCTGTCGGTCGGAGCGACCAACAGCAGCGTCTACACCAACTCGTTCGGCTTCCTGGACGGCAATGGCCGCGCGACGGCGAGCTGGAACCTGCCGGCCGGCGTGTCGTTCCTGAGCGGCGCCACGTTCCACCACGCGTTCGTGGTGTTCGACCCGGCCACGGCCGCGCTGACGTTCGTCAGCCAGCCGGCGTCGGGCAAGGTCGAGTGAGCGCGGCCAGCGCGCGGCGGCCGCCTGGCCGCCGCGGCGCGCGCGCGCTGCAGTGGCCTACTTGCCCTTGACGTCGACCAGCTCGACGAAGAACACCAGGGTGGCGTTGGCCGGGATCGTCGGCGGCGCGCCGCGTTCGCCGTAACCGAGCGACGCGGGGATCGTGAACAGGTACTTGCCGCCGACGTTCATCAGCTGCAAGCCTTCGGCCCAGCCTTTGATGACGCCGCTGAGCGGGAACTCGGTCGGTTCCCCGCGGGCGTGCGAGCTGTCGAACATCTTGCCGTCGTCGAACAGCCAGCCGGTGTAGTGCGCGACGACCGTGTCGCTGGCCTTGGGCTGCTTGCCGGTACCCTGTTCGATCACCTCGTAGACCAGCCCGCTGTCGGTGGTCTTCTGCTTCTGCGGATCGCACTTGCGGAACTTCGGCAGGTCGGCGACGGCGACCAGTTCGAGTTCCCAGATCGTGTCGACGCGCGGGTTCGGGTAGAGCTTCTGCGGCACTTCGCAGCGCACCACGGCCCCGATCTCCATGCCGCCGACGATCTCGGCCAACCACGGCGACAGCGGCAGCGACTCGAGCGTGCCCGACAGGTGGTAGTCGTTGTTGCGCTGCGTGCAGTCGAGCAGTTCGCCGGTCGGCCGCCACAGCGCGTAGCGCACCTTGACGCCTTGCCCGGCCGCGACCTTGGTGCCGTTGCCGGCCTTGGTGGTCTCGACCTTGACGCCCGACTCGAGCTGCATCTGCTTGTCCGGATTGCCGGTCGGCAACTTCGGCATGCGCTTGACCTTCAGCAACTCGACGTCGAACACCAGCGTCGCGTTGGCCGGGATCTTCGGCGGCCGGCCCTGCGGGCCGTAGGCGATGTCACCAGGGATCACGAACTTGTAGCGCGCGCCCGGCGACATCAGCTGCAGGCCCTCGGTCCAGCCCTTGATGACCTGGGTGACGCCGAACGACGCCGGCGTGCCGCGGTCGCGCGAGCTGTCGAACTTGGTGCCGTCGGTCAGCCAGCCGGTGTAATGCACCTCGACGACGTCGTCGCGGCCCGGCCCTGGCTCGTTGCTGCCGGCGGTGATCACGCCGTACTCGAGACCGGATTCGGTCTTCTTCATGTCCTTGACCTCGGGGATCCCGGTGGGGTCCTGGGCGGTCGCATGGTTGGAGAGGCTCGCCGCGCAGGCTGCACCGAGCGCGAGCAGGATCGGAAAGGTCGGCTTCATGGAATGGTGCCCGGTCGGGCGCTGGCATCGTAGTGGCTGCCGGGCCTCAGCGACAGACGCGGCTGTGCGCCGCCTGCGCCAGCGCCGGTCCGATCGCCGCCAACGGCAACGCGCGGGCGATGCCGGCGGTGATCGGCCCGCGCGGCATGCCGAACACCGTCGACGTCGCCTCGTCCTGGGCGAGCAGGTGGGCGCCCAGGCCATACAGGTCGCGGGCGCCCCGCCAACCGTCCTCGCCCATGCCGGTCAGCACGGCGGCGAGCACTTGCCCGCCGTAGACGGCGCCGAGCGACCGGAACAGGTAGTCGACGGCCGGTCGGCAGGACTGTTCGGGTGGGTCCTGGGTCAGTTCGCAATGCGCCGTGTGGGGGCGCCCGACGACCCGCAGGTGCACGCCACCGGGCGCGATCAGCACTTCGCCGCGCACCAGCGGACTGCCGTGACTGGCCTCGCGGACCGGCAACCGGCAGCTGCGGGCCAGAGTGTCCGCAAAGCTGGCGGTGAACCTCGCTGGCATGTGCTGCACGACGACGATCGGCAGCGGGAAGTCCGCGGCCAGACTGCCGAGCACGGTCGTCAGGGCGCGCGGCCCACCGGTGCTGGCGCCGAGTCCGACCACCAACGGCAGGCGGCTCGCCGGCCGCAGGCCGGCTTCGAGCGAACGCAACTGCGGCACCAGTGCCCGGGCGATCGCAGTCGCCAGGCTGGTGGCGTCGCTGGCCGGCGGCCGTTCGACGACCGTCGTGCGCGGCAGGCCCGCCAACTGGGTCTGCACCGCGGCGCGCGTTGCCGTGGGTACCAAGGCCACGCGCGCGGCCGGGTGCTGGGCGCTGGCCAGACCCTGCAGCAGCTCCACGCCCAGATACAGGTCGTTGGCCAGATCGACGAGGACGAGGTCGGGCGCCAGCAGCTGCACACGCGGCTCGGCGGCGCGGCCGTTGCGGGTGCCGAGTTCGACCTCGATGCCGCCGAGTTCGGCGAGGCTGCTGGTCAACGCCTGGCGGAGCCGCAGGTCACCCTCGACCAGCAGGATCCGGAGCAGCGGGCCGCCGGCTGTCACGAGTGCCCCACCGCAGTCGCAGCGGTCCGGTATCGGGTTGGGCAGCTCATGGCCGAGCTATCGGCCACGGCGACCGCTCGGGTCCGGTCCGCCGCCAAGTCGCCGTACCATGGCTGGTTGGCAGGCCAGAGCACAGCCGGACTCGGGGTTTCCCCCAGTCGCCTGGCCCCCTGCGCCCGTCCCGATCAGCCGCCCATGACAGGCGGCAGCCGGCTCACTGCAGGCTGCCGCTGCCGGTGACCTTGCGGGCCAGCAACTCGCGCATCGTCGCCTTGCGCAGCGAAGCCTCGGCTTTGACGTACTCGGCGCTGAGGCGATCGAGTCCGGCCAGCTTCTCACGGGCCTTCTGTTCGGCGGCGCGCACGCGCGCGAGGTCGATCTCGTACGCGAACTCGCCGGCTTCGCAGACCAGCGTCAGCACGTTGTCCTGCACCTGCGCGAAGCCGTCGCTGACGAACAGGTCGACCTGCTGGCCGTCGAGTTCGGTGATCTGCACCGAACCGGCCGAGGCGATCGCGGTCAGCAGCGGCGCGTGGTTGGGCAGGATGCCGTAACCGCCGTCGACCCCCAGGAAGCGCACGCCGGCGACCTTGCGGTCGACGACGGTGCGGTCGGGACTGACGATGCGCAGGTGGAGTTCGGCCATGGCGGTAGGGTGACGGTCGCGGTACGGATGCAGAACGGAACGGCGGCGGCAGCGGAGCTACGCGCTCACTTGCTGCCGCGCGCGACGGCTTCTTCGATCGAGCCGACCATGTAGAACGCCGATTCCGGCAGCGCGTCGTGCTTGCCTTCGAGGATCTCCTTGAAGGAACGCACGGTGTCCTCGCGCTTGACGAACTTGCCCGGCGTACCGGTGAACGCCTCGGCGACGAAGAACGGCTGCGACAGGAAGCGCTGGATGCGGCGTGCGCGCGACACGACCATCTTGTCCTCTTCGCTGAGTTCCTCGATGCCCAGGATCGCGATGATGTCGCGCAGGTCCTGGTAGCGCTGCAGGGTGCGCTGCACGTCGCGCGCGACCTTGTAGTGCTCCTCGCCGACCACCGACGGGCTGAGCATCTTCGACGTCGACTTCAGCGGGTCGACGGCCGGGTAGATGCCGAGCTCGGCGATCTGGCGCTCGAGGATGATGGTCGAGTCCAGGTGCGCGAACGTCGCGACCGGGGCCGGGTCGGTGATGTCGTCGGCCGGCACGTTCTCGGCCGGCATCGTCGGGACCGAGCCCTTCTTGGTCGAGGTGATGCGCTCTTGCAGCGCACCCATCTCGGATGCCATGGTCGGCTGGTAACCGACCGCGCTCGGCAGACGGCCCAGCAGTGCCGACACTTCCGAACCGGCTTGCACGAAGCGGAACACGTTGTCGACGAACAGCAGCACGTCCTTGCCCTCTTGATCGCGGAAGTACTCCGCCATCGTCAGGCCGGTCAGCGCCACGCGCAGGCGCGCGCCCGGGGGTTCGTTCATCTGCCCGAACACCAACACCGCGTTGTCGAGCACCGAGGCCTTCTGGCCCTTGGCGTCGGTGTACTCGGCCTCGGCCATCTCCAGCCACAGGTCGTTGCCCTCGCGGGTGCGCTCGCCGACGCCGCAGAACACCGAGAAGCCACCCTTCTCGACCGCGGTGATGCGGATCAGCTCCTGGATCAACACGGTCTTGCCGACGCCGGCGCCGCCGAACAGGCCGATCTTGCCGCCCTTCGCGAACGGGCAGAGCAGGTCGACGACCTTGATGCCGGTCTCGAACACCTCGGTGATCGCCTGTTGCTCCTCGAACTTCGGCGCGGCGCGGTGGATCGGCAGGGTGGTCTTGGCGTGGACCGGTGCCATCGGCTCCCCGGTGCGCGGGTGCGGCACGGCGACCTCAAGGGCGCGGCCGAGCACGTCGAACAGCCGGCCGCGGGTCACGTCACCGACCGGCACCGAGATCGGCGCACCGGTGTCGCTCGCCGGCATGCCGCGGCTCATGCCGTCGGTCGACGACATCGACACGCAACGCACCGTCGCATTGCCGAGCTGCTGGGCGACCTCGAGCACGAGGTCGATGCCCCGCGCCTGGTCCACCACCGTGATCGCGTTGTAGAGGTTCGGCACATGGCCCTCGGGGAACTGCACGTCCACCACGGGGCCGAACACCTGCAGGATCTTGCCTTGCACTTGGTTCGCGGTCGTCACGATCAATGTCCTCGGTCTCGTATGCGTTCTGTCGGAATTCGGTCTGGATCACCGCCGGTCGCGGCGCGACCCGCGGCGGGAACGGCTCTCGGTCAGCTGACGGCGCTCGCGCCGCCGACGATGTCGAGCAGTTCCTTGGTGATGTTCTCCTGGCGGGCGCGGTTGTAGACCTTCTTCAGGCCCTTGTTCATGCGCACCGCCGCGTCCGTGGCACCCTTCATCGCCATGCGGCGACTGGCGTGCTCGCTGGTGAGTGCCTGCAGCATCGCATCGAAGATCACGGTCTCCAGGAAGCGTGGCAGCAGGCGATTGAAGATCGTCGTCGCGTCCGGCTCGATCAGGAAGTCGGCCGCGTAGTGGTGTTGCCCGGCGTCGGCGGCGGCTTTGCCGACCGCGATCGAACGGATCGGCAGGAACGGCGCGTCGGTCGGCACGAACCTGATCATCGACGCAAAGCGCGTCGTGAAGATGCGCAGCTCGTCGCAGGTGCCGTTCAGGAACGCGTCGACCAGTTCCTGGCCGACCAGCTTCGCCGACGTGAAGTCGGCCTTGTCGAGCGGCGGCTCGACGAAGAAGCGTTCGACCGCGAAACCGCGCCGCTGCAGCCACGTGTAGGCCTTGCGGCCGTACACCCAGAACTTGACCTGCTTGCCGCTGGCGATCTGCTCGTCGGCGGCCTTCTTCAACGCGAACAGCAGGTTGCTGTTGTAGCTGCCGCACAGGCCGCGGTCGCTGCCGATCACGAAGTAGCCGACCGTGGCGACCTCGCGCGCGGTGAACAGCGGCACGTCGCCTTCGCTGCCGACCTTGTCGGCGACCGCGGCGATCATGCCGCGGATCTCCTCGACGTACGGACGGAAGCCCTGCGCCTTGGCTTGCACCTTGCGCAGCTTCATCGACGCGACCATCTCCATCGCGCGCGTGATCTGCGCGATGCTCGCGACCGACTTGATGCGGCCGCGCAGTTCCTTGAGGTTCGCCATGATCGGTTGGTTTGGGTGGTTGTCGGAGGGTGCCGTGGGTCACGTCACCGCCGGTGCCCGACTCCGGAGGAGCCGGCCCGGCCAGCGGACTTCGGTCAGGCGAGGAACTCGGCCTTGAACTTGGCGCAGATCTCGTCGCACTGCTTCTGCAGCGCGTCGGTCCACTTCTTCTCGTTGCGCAGCGACGCCAGCACGTCGGCGTGGTTGCTGCGCAGGAAGGCGAGGTACTTCTTCTCGAAGTCGGCGACGCGGTTGAGCGGCACCGAGTCCAGGGCGCCGGACGAACCGGCGTACAGGACCACGATCTGCTCCTCGACCGCCATCGGCGCGTACTCGGGCTGCTTGAGCAGTTCGGTCATGCGCTGGCCGCGCGTGATCGCCTGCTGGGTGGCCTTGTCGAGGTCGCTGCCGAACTGCGCGAACGCGGCGAGCTCGCGGAACTGCGCCAACTGGATGCGCAGACCGCCGGAGATCTTCTTCATCGCGCCGATCTGGGCCGAGCCACCGACGCGCGACACCGAGATACCGGCGTTCACCGCGGGGCGCTGGCCGGCGTTGAACAGCGACGACTCGAGGAAGATCTGCCCGTCGGTGATCGAGATCACGTTGGTCGGGATGTACGCCGACACGTCGCCTTCCTGGGTCTCGACGACCGGCAGCGCGGTCAACGAACCGCCACCCTTCTCCTTGGAGAGCTTGGCGGCGCGCTCGAGGAGGCGGCTGTGCAGGTTGAACACGTCGCCCGGGAACGCCTCGCGGCCCGGCGGACGGCGCAGCAGCAGCAGCACCTGGCGGTACGCGACGGCCTGCTTGTACAGGTCGTCGTAGGCGATCACGACGTGGCGACCTTCGTCGCGCAGCCGCTCGCCCATCGACGCGCCGGCGTAGCAGCTGAGGAACTGCATCGACGCCTCCGACGACGCCGGGGCACTGACGACGATGCAGTACGGCATCGCGCCGTTCTTCTCGAGCTTGTCGACGACCGCCTTGACGGTCGACTGCTTCTGGCCGACCGCGACGTAGATGCAGATGACCTGGTTGGGGTTGTTCGGATCGCCGCCGCCGGTCGACTTCTGGTTGATGAACGTGTCGACGATCAGCGCGGTCTTGCCGGTGCCACGGTCGCCGATGATCAGTTCGCGCTGGCCGCGGCCGATCGGGATCATCGAGTCGATCGCCTTGATGCCGGTCTGCAGCGGTTCCTTGACCGGCTGGCGCTCCGGCACCGACGGCGAGCGGCCTTCGATCGGCCGGTAGTCGCTGTCGGCGAGCTTGATCTCGCCCTTGCCGTCGACCGGACGGCCGAGCGCGTCGACGACGCGACCACACATCTGCAGGCCGGTCGGCACCGACATGACGCGGCCGGTGGTGCGCACGGTGTCGCCTTCGCGGACCTTGGTGTCGCTGCCGAGCAACACCGCACCGACGTTGTCCTCCTCGAGGTTCAGCGCGACGCCGAGGATGCCGTTCCCGAAGTCGAGCATCTCGTTCATCATGCAGTTGTCGAGGCCGTGCACGCGGGCGACGCCGTCGCCCACCGTGAGCACGGTGCCGACGTTGGACTTGTGCATGCCGCCCTGGAAGCCTTCGATCTCGGCCTTGAGGACGGTGGCGACTTCAGAAGGTTTGAGGTCCATGAGGGATCGATCGTGGAGTGCAGTGCCCGCGCGGCAGACCGCGACAGGCCGATGGGAATTCGGAACCAGAGGAGGGTCGCTCGCCGGCGGCGGGCGACCAGAGACGGACGGTTGGGG